>JBFHDX010000143.1:0-8507 GCA_041584475.1 Alphaproteobacteria bacterium | reverse complement strand
CGGCAGTTGCGGCCGAGCACTTCCTCCGGCGGATAGCCCGTCTGTCGCTCGAACTCGTCGCTGACGTAGATGATCGGCATCCCCGGCTGCACCGGGTCGGCGATAACGACGCTGTGTTCGCGTTCCTCGTCGGTCAGCAAGTCGGCCTTGGTGACGTCCCCGTATCCGCGGCCATCCATCGGTGCAGTTCCTCCCCGGTCGCGTTGTCCAACATGCGGGTCCCGCAATGCCTGAGGGACGGCCGCCGCCTCGTTCGGCGCCGTATTTGAACGCGCAGGGCCCGTCCGGTCAACCGGCTGGCGTGAGTCCTCGTCGGAGGGAATGCGCGCGGTGACTCCGCGACGGCAGCCTTGCCCCGATGCCGGCGCGGCCGCTATCACTGGCTCTTCCGCATCATGGAGACCCGCCATGCGGCTTGGCGACTACAAGGCCCTGACCTTCGACGTCTACGGCACGCTGATCGACTGGGAGAGCGGCATGATCGCCGCGCTCAAACCCCTGACCGACCGCGTCGGCCGGGCGCTGTCGCGCGACGCCGTCCTCGAGGCCCACGCCTGGTACGAATCCGAGGCCCAGCGCCAGACGCCCGGCAAGCTCTATCCGCAGCTGCTCGCCGTCGTCTACCGGCGGCTCGCCGAGGAATGGGGCGTCGCCGCGCCGTGGGAGGAGTGCCTCGCCTATGGCCGGTCGGTCGGCGACTGGCCGGCCTTCGCGGACAGCGCGGAGGCGCTCGCCTACCTCAAGCGGCACTACCGGCTGGTCGTGCTCTCCAACGTCGACAATGCGAGCTTCGCGCGCAGCAACGCGAAGCTGGGGGTGGTCTTCGACGCGGTCTACACGGCCGAGGACGTCGGTTCGTACAAGCCGTCGCCGCGCAACTTCGAATACATGCTGGAAAACCTGGCGCGGCTCGGCATCGAGAAGCACGAGATCCTGCACACCGCCGAGAGCATGTTCCACGACCATGCGCCGGCCAACCGCTTCGGTCTCGCCAACTGCTGGATCTACCGCCGGCACGACAGGGAGGGCTTCGGCGCCACCCGCAAGCCGCAAGAGATGCCGACCTGCGACGCCGTCTTCAACGGCATGGCGGAGCTGGTCGCGGCGCACCGGGCCGAGCTCGGGGGCGGCTAGCGTCTCATCCGTTTGCGTGGATGCGGCACCGACCCGCGCCTCGCCGACGCCCGCTCACGCAACGATCAGCAACGCCAGGAACGGCACGAGCGCGAACACGATGATGACGATCTTGTGCAGCGCGAGGAAGCCATAGATGATCGTATCGAACGTCTCGCGCGGCAGCGGGAACATGCTGCTCTGCATGCGGTAGATGAAGTCGGGGGCTGCGATGAACCAGAGTGCGGCCCACGCGAACAGGCCGGCGTTGATGATCGTGCACCACATGAAGAACGCCGTCAGGGTCTGAATATCCATGACAATCCTTCTCTGCGTTTTGGCCTAGGACGATGACGGGAGGGATTCGCGCCCGATTCCGGACACGGCGTTCGACCCAGAAGGCGTCGCGGGCCGCGCGTCCCGGCGGCCGAGTATACATGATCGCCATGCTTGCGGGACGGCGAGACGGTCCGGGCGCACGCGGCGGGCCGCGGCCCGCGCGGCGCTGAGCGGAACGGATGCAGACATTGTCCCCCGTCTCGCAGGTTACGCTCTACGTCCTGGTCACCCTGATCGGCCTGTACGCCCTCCTCCTGCTGATCTGGCAAGCGCGGGTGCTGCGCGGCGAGTCGATGCGGAACCCGGATGGCAGTGCCGACGACTGGCACGAGCAGAAGATGCTTTACGGCACCGCCCTCGCCGACGTCTTCGTCGCGTGCCCGGCGAGCCTTGCCGGCGTCGTCCTGCTGTTGCTCGCGCCGCGCTGGGCCCACCTCGTGCTGGCCATGGTCAGCTTCTGGTTCGTCTGCAGCAACGTCGCGACCACGGCGACGAGCCTGCGCTTCGAGAAGCCGAGGATCACGCTGGCCTGGATCCTGGTCTTCCCGTCCGGCGCGCTGCTGGGGCTCGCCTATCTCGCCTGGGCGGCGGTTCACGTCGACGTCGTATTCCGGTCGTGAGCGGTCGGCGGGAGCGGGCACGCCGGTGATCCGGCGGCGCCGGACGCACGTATCATTCACCGACATGCGACGCGCGATAACCTTCACAGGGATCCTTCTGGTGGTCTCGGGCTGCTCCCTCTTCGGCGTGCGATCCGGTTCCGAACAGCCGGCTTACGAGGTCGTCGAGCGGCAGGGCGAGGCGATCGAGGTTCGCCGCTACGCGCGGCGCGTCGCCGCGGAAGCGACGGTCGAGGCGGCCGACGACAGGGCCGGCCGGAACGCCGCGTTCAGTCTGCTCTTCGACTACATATCGGGTGCCAACCGGGCGAGGACCCCGATGGTTCTGACGAGGCCCGTCGATGCCATCTCGCGGCCGCCCGAGAAGATCGCCATGACGGTGCCGGTCGAGACGGCGCGCAGCGACGAGGCGGGGATGCGCATGCGCTTCTTCCTGCCCGCTTCGTATAACGCGGAGTCGGCGCCCGAGCCGCTCGATCCGCGTATCCGCATCGTCGAGGTGCCCGAGCAGACGATTGCCGTGCTGCGCTTCAGCGGCTCGCGCGGCGCAGAGGCGGTCGCCGTCAGAACGGCGGAGCTGCGGCGGGCACTAGATGGGACGGCGTGGCGCACCGTAGGCCAACCGGTCGCCTATTTCTACGACCCCCCCTGGACCCTGCCGGCCCTGCGCCGCAACGAGGTGGCGGTTGTCGTCGAGCGCTAGCGCCACCGCAATTCGCCACGGCCCGCCTCGCGGGATCCACCCCCGCGCTCAGCGCGGCACCAGCTTCCACACCTTGCCGCTGTTGCCGACCGGGATGCCGCGCGCGGTGGTCAGCAGATAGAGCTCGCCGTCGGCGTCCTCGCCGAGGCTGTGCAGGCGCTGGTCGAGCTGGATCAGGCGCTCGAGCGGCCACAGCGCGCCCCACGATGCCGGCGGGGTGGCGACGAAGACCTGGCCCGAGGGCTTCTCGATGACCGTGCTGAAATCGCCGAAAACCAGCCGCCCGTACAGCGCCGGTAGCGCCCGGCCGCGATAGACGAAGCCGCCGACGCTGGCGGTGCCGAGCGGCGTCGCCTCGACCTTTGACCAGGGACGCTTGACCGACCAGTTGGGATACTCGACGACCGGGTCGCGCATCGGCTCGCCGAGGGCGTCGATGCGCGGGCAGTCCTTCGGCGGGTCGAAGGCGCGGGCCCGTTCGAAACAGTGCGTGGCCTCGCGCACCGCCCAGCCGTAATTGCCGGGCCGGTCGACGAGGTAGATCGCCTCCCACAGCGATTCGGCGACGCCGCTGACGAACATGTCGCCGTTGCCGATGCGGTCGAAGGACAGGCGGAACGGGTTTCGAAACCCCCAGGCGTAGATCTCGTCCCGGCCCTCCGCCTTGCCGCGGAAGATGTTGGTCGGCGGGATCGCGTAGCCGGGCTGGCCGCGATCGACGTCGAGGCGCAGGATCTTGCCCTGCAGGCGGTTCGTGTCCTGGGCGTAGCGGTCGTACTTGTGAAACCGCTCGGGGATCCTGTAGGGGTCCTCCTTGATCTCCGCGGCGTGGCGGAACGCGTCGTCGTCGATCTTGGGCGGGACGTAGACCTCGGGCACGCCGTGCACGCCGCCGCCGTCGCCGACCCCGGCATACAGATAGCCGTCGGGGCCGAACGCGAGGCCGCCGCCATTGTGCTTGCGGTTGACCCAGTCGATCTCGAGCAGCACCCGCTCGCTGGCGGGGTCGGCGCGGTTCGAATCCGCGGCGGAGATCTTGAACTCGGACAGCCGCCAAGTATAGGCGGTCGTGCCGGTGAACGGCGAATCGGGCCGCCGTCTCGCACTGTAGGTGACGTAGAAGAGACCGTTGCGGGCGAACGCGGGGTGGAAGGCGAGCGCCAGCAGGCCGCGCTCGTCGAACGCCTCGAGCAACGGCGTCAGCCGGTCGCGCAGGTCGAGGAACGGAGCCTCGAGCCGCTCGCCGCCGGTCGTGAGCAGCCAGGCGACCCCGGTCTGGTCGCCGATCACCCGGCGACCGCTGCCGTCGGGCGGGGCGACGAGAAAGATCGGTGCATTGAGCCCCTCGGCCACGAGTTCCAGCGCGACCTCGGGCAGCGGCTCGCGCGCCTGCGCGGCCGCTTGCGGGATAATGGCCAGCGCGAGTGCAATCGGCAGCAGGATACGGGCCACAGGAGATCTCCCTGTCCAGGGGCTGGCCGCGCGACGACCGAGCGATCTCGGACGCCAGGCGCGACGGTCTCGTCGGCATGATAGCGCGATCGGGTATTTCGGCGACACAGGCGTCTTTCGGGGACACGGTACTTAATTCACGCTCGAACGCTGCGCGTCAACGCCGTGACGCGCGATGAATCAAGGACCGTGTCCCCGAAATCCCCGGAATATTAGGTCAGCAGCTCGCCTTGCCCTTGCCGTTCGCGGCGCCGTTCCCCCGGCCGGGACACGGAGCGGGCGTCTGCGCCGGGGCCTTGGCGGCACCGTTGCCGCCGCCGGCGTTGCCTGCCTGGCCCGAGGGCCGCGGCGTCGTCGCCGGCTTGCCGTGGCTCGTCCTGGTCGGCTGGCCGGGAGGCTGCGGCGGCGGCGCGCCGCCGGCGCCCTGGCCAGCGGCGGGCGGCGGCGTGCCATGACCGTTGTTCCGCAGCTGCCCCGGCGGTTGCCACGGTGTCTCGCTGCCGCCGGCCTGCTTCGCCTGCCCGGGCGAAGCACCGTGGCCGTCGCTCCGCACCTGTCCCGGCGGCTGCCAGGGCGTCCCGTCGCCGCCGACCTTCTTCGCCTGGCCGGGCGGCGTACCGTAGCCATCGTCGGGCGCCTGCCCGGGAGGCTGCCACTGCGGCTGATCGCCGGGCGCCTTCTTCGCCTGGCCGGGCGGTTGCCACTGGGTGTAGTCGCCGCCGCCCCGCTTCGCCTGGCCGGGGGGCTGGCCGGGTCCTTCCGGCCGCGCCGGACCCGGGCCGCGACTGTAGCGGTCGGCGCGCGGTGCGCCGTGCTGGCGCCGGTGCTCCGCGTGCCGCGCATAGGGACGCTCGTCGCGGATGACGAGCACGGTCCGCTGCCGGTCGTCGAGATAGATGAAGGTCGGCCGCTGCCGCGTGCGCCGCCAGGCATCGTTGAAGTAGTAGAAATAATAGCCGCTGTAGATGTGGTAGTAGACCCCGGCGTGGGGGTAGTAGTAGTAGCGGTAGTAGCCGGGCGGCACCGGGTGCGGCGGCGGCGGCACGTAGGCGTAGCCGGTGCGACGCGTGCACGCCGCGAGCGCCGGCATGGCGGCGAGCAGCGCGCAACGTGCGATCGAGCCGACCAGCGTGCGCCGGTCGAGCCCGGCGGCCGCGGTCGTGCAGGATGTGCTGCGAAGCGACGGCATAGCTTGCGGTTCGGTGCGGCGCGCCATGGTTTCCTCCTCCGCTGGTGCGGGCCGCCTCAGGGTGCACGGGATTCGTTAAGATCCCGTAGCCGGGACCGCCCGGAATCCACCGTTCGCGCCTTTGTTCGCTTTTTGTTCTTGCATGTGGACGCTGCATCGGCTATAAGGTGTAACGTCGCATCGAACCCGCCCGGCCCCGGCCGCGGCGGGTTCGTCTCGTTCGGGCGTATTTCGAGGTATTTGCAGACACCGCAGGAGAGTGACCATGGCCAGCAAGGCACCGATCCGCACCGCGCGGCGGCGGCGGCGCTTTCTCGAGGTTCTCGCCGAGTGCGCCATCGTCGCCGAGGCGTGCCGGGCAGCGGGCGCGGCGCGCGGCTCGTTCTACGCCTGGCGCCGCGACGACCCCGAGTTCGCGGCCGCCTGGGACGAGGCGTTGGAGATCGGCATCGCGACGCTCGAGGACGAGGCGATCCGCCGCGCCCGCGACGGCGTCGCGACGCCGGTGTTCCACCGCGGCCGGCAGGTCGCGACGGTGCGCAAGACCTCGGACGCGCTGCTGATGTTCCTGCTGCGCGCGCACCGGCCGCAGCTCTACCGCGAACGCCCGCGGCCCGAACCCGCCCCCCGTCGCGGCCACCGCGACGCCAGCCCCGCCCCGCCCGAGAACGTGCTCGACGACGGGCGCAGTCTAAAGGAGATGAGCCTTGACCAAATCCGCGAAGAATTCGTCGCCAATCTGCATCAACAGGGACTCGCTGTCGTACCAGCGGGAGGTAATGTCTCGGCAGTCCCGCCGGAGAATCGATCGCTTCTATCCGAGCCGGGGCCCGCTGCGCCGCGAGCTGTATCCGAAACACACGGCGTTCTTCCGCGGGGGCCGTAAGTTCCGCCTGCGCATGTTCATGGCCGCGAACCGCGTCGGCAAGACCGAGGGCATCGGCGGCTACGAGACGACGCTGCACTTGACCGGCGAGTATCCGCACTGGTGGGAGGGCAGGCGCTTCGACCACGGCATCCGGGCGCTTGTCGCCGGGGAGACGGCGAAGACGGTGCGCGACATCATCCAGCGCAAGCTGCTCGGCCCGCCGGGGCATTACGGTACCGGGCTGATCCCGGGCGAGGCGCTGATCAAGACGACGGCGAAGGCCGGCGTCGCCGGGGCGGTCGACACGGCGCGCGTGCGCCACGTATCGGGCGAGGAGAGCACGCTGATCTTCCGCTCCTACGAGCAGGGGCGGGAAGCGTTCCAGGGCGACGAGCAGGACGTCGTCTGGCTCGACGAGGAGCCGCCGATGGCGGTCTATACCGAGTGCATCATGCGGACGATGACGACCGGCGGCTACGTGATGCTGACCTTCACGCCGCTGAACGGCTATTCCGAGGTGGTGCGCAGCTTCACCGACGACCCGGAGACCGACTGGATATAGGGGCGGACGGGGGGTCGCTCCCCGTCACTCAGATCCGGGCGCTCGGCCCCTCCGCCGCCGCTGAAGCGGGAAAGGCGCTTTCCCGGGGCCCCCGCGATGATGGCCCCATATCCCGCCATGGGCGGGCGAGGGAGACGGTGCGGAAGGCCGAGTCATTGGTCGATCGACCTGCCCCGACGAGTCCGCGACCGGCGGGTTGTGCCCGGCTCTGGTAATCGCGCATGATGTTTGTTCACACAATCAAATACCTGAGGAGCTGGGAAACATGCGCAGCACACTCCGATTCTTCGCTTTGCTCGGATTGGTCCCACTGGTCGGCAGCTGCACATCAATGGACGATTTCTCGTTCTCGGGGAAATCGCTGTATCCAGGGACACTCGAGGAAAATGCTCGCGTCGAGGAGAATCAGTCCGTATTGCTGGTTGGTTTCAGAGGTACCAAGAGTGTCAACTACGTGCAGTACTGTGGCTCCTCCTGCAAGAACTACCGCTTCTCGCCTCGCACGGATGATGTCGTGGCGCTGATAATGCCGGTGCCGCGTGGGGACCTGGAATTCAATTCCTACACTGTTGCCGAAAGGCGCACCGGTCGGATCACCCTGATGTCCGGCTACACCCGGGAATACGGATATCTGGCGGTGGACGACGACCCGCCAATCAACGTCGACCAGCCAGGCATTTATTATCACCTCACGCTGAACGCGGATGACGGTTCATTCACACCCGGTCCAGACGAGGAGATGCTGAGACTGGCGAAGACCAAGTACGGCCATTTACTCTTGGGGCTGCAGCCGGCCAACTTCGAATGGCCGGAGTAGTTCTAGGTCGCAGCATCGAGGCACGAACCGGGCTTGAGGAGCGGCCGGCCATCTGAACCCGGTCATCCCCGTCACTCCGGGAACGCGAAGTCGGGGCCGACGCGGCGGACCTGCCACGCGTTGCCGGTCACGACGTGCCGGTACCGGAACGCGTGCTCGGTCAGCTCGAGGATTTCGTAGGCGTCGTAGAAATAGGCGCTCGTCGGATCGGCCCGGCTGAGGCGGCCCTCGTGCAGCCAGCCCATGGTCATGGTGAAATAGACGGACCCCGAGATCCCCCACATCGCGACTTCGGTCTGATCGTCGACGAGCCCCGCACCGTCGACGGTGCGAAACCGGATCGTCATCCTGCCGTCCGAGCGGCGGTCGACGATCTGCATGATCCTGCCGCCGTCCTTCGTCGGCGTGTCGCTGAACCAGCGGCCGATCATCATCGCCCGGCGCTCGACGGCGGCCGGCGCATCCTCCGGCTTGGCCGGATCGACGGGCTGCTCACTCGTGAAACCGGCGAGAGAGAGAAGCATGACCAATCCGGCGAGTACGGGTCTCATGGTTTTAGCAGATCTCCCAAGACGATCCGGCTCCGCCGATATCCGCGGTGCGCCAAGTCAAAGAACGGCCGGCGCCAACGGGCCGCGGATCCTAGATCCGCAGCCATACCCCGTGGCCATCCCGCCGGCCGCTTGAGACGACAGGCGGATGTCTACCCCGGCCGCGTGCGCATCGTCTCGGGCAGCCAGGTGGCGAGGTCGGGGAAGGCGACGAGGATGCCGACCATGACCACCATCAGCGCGAACATCGGCGCCGCGGTGCGCGCGATGTAGCCCATGTCGTGCTTCGTCAT
>JBFHDX010000142.1:0-8731 GCA_041584475.1 Alphaproteobacteria bacterium | reverse complement strand
ACGAACACGAGCGGCGCGGCCATCAGCCGCTGCCTCGCCCATAGAGAGCCTTCGCGACGATGCGCTGGCTGAGCGTCGCATCCTGGCGCGCGATCGCCGCCGCCAGCGCGTCGTCGTCGACGAGCCGCTTCGCGATGCCGCGCAGTCGCTCGACCATCAGGATGTTGGTCCGCGTCTCCTCCTGCGGGTCGAGGCCGGAGCTGTCGGGGAAGGTGTCGAAATAGATCGCCCGTGCGTAGCCCATGCGCTCGAGCTCGACCAGCAGCTCCAGCGTCTGCACCGGATGCACGCTCGCGACCATCAGCCCGTCGTCGCGCTTGCCGTATCCGTCGTTGAGCTGCACGCCCAGCAGCCTCGAATGGCGGCCGACCAGCCAGGCGGCATGGGCCGGCATCTCGTCGGCATAGAGCACGTGTGCGAGATCGAGCGTCACCCCGAGGTTGGCGTTGCCGGCCTCGCGAATCGCCAGCAGCGTCGTCGCGACGTCGGGCAGCAGCGAATAGGCGCGCGGCTCGTTCGGCTTGTATTCGAGCGCGATGTCGATGGCGCGGTCGTGGCCGGCGACCTCCTGGATCGCCGAGACCGTGTCCTCCCACAGCTGCCGGTAATCGCCCTGGAACGCGTAGTCGAAACCGTCCTGGCCGAGCCACAAGGTCATCAGCGAGCCGCCCATCTCGGCCAGCGTGTCGAGCCCGCGCTTGGTCAGGTCGATGGCGGCACGCCGCGTGTCGCGGTCGGGGTTCGTGAAGGCGCCGAGCCTGAAGGCGGGGTCGCCGTAATAGCGCATGGCGAGCCCGTTGAGTCGGATGCCCAGCCGTGCCATCGCCTCGGACAGTTCGGCCGCACCGGTTCCCTCGAAATGATCGGGGTAGTTGAGGTCGGCCGCGTTCAGCCCATCGACCGCGGCCGCGCGTTCGAGCAGGTCGACCGTGGTGATCCGGTTGCGACCGGGCCAGTAGCTCTCGGCCCCGACCCTGAAGGAATTCAGCCGCGCGGCGTAGAGCGGCCTCCCATCCTGCGGCATCGCAGTCCCCCTTTGCGGCGGCCCGCGCCCGACGTCCGGCGCGACCACGTCCATGATGGCACATCGCGGCACTGGATGGGCAAGCTTCGGGATGCTTCAATCGCGCGGCGCCGGCAGGCGGCCGACCGTTCCGGACAGGAGGCCGAAACGCACATGCGACACGATCTCCGCGGCATCGCCGTGCTCGACATCGGCGCGACCAACGCCAAGGCGATGCTCTTCGATGCCGAGCTCGACGTGCTGGCCGAGGAGTCGGTACCGGCCCGGCGCCGGCCGGCACCCCCCTACCTTGCGATCGACACGGCGCCGCTGCTCGCCTTCGCCGCCGACGTGCTGCCGCGGTTCGACCGCATCAGACCGGTCGACGCGATCGTGCCCTGCACGCACGGCTCGGCGGCCGCGCTCGTCGACGACGCGGGCGAGCTCGTCCTGCCGGTGATGAGCTACGAGGCCGAGCCGCCGGCCGAGGTCGTCGACGGCTACGCTGCCGTCGCGCCGCCGTTCGAGGAGGTCTTCGCGCCGACCAACCCGCTGGCGCTGACGCTCGCACGGCAGCTCTACTGGCAGGAGACGCGTTTCCCCGGGGTGTTCGCGCGCGCGGCGGCGGTCATGCCGCTCTCCCAGTATCTGGCGTTCCGGCTGAGCGGAGCGATGGCGAACGAGGTCAGCGCGATGGGCGCCCAGACGCATCTCTGGGCGCCGCGCGAGCGCGATTACTCGCGGCTCGCCAAGACGCGCGGCTGGGCCGCCCGCTTCCCGCCGCTGCGGCCGGCCTGGGACATGCTCGGATCAGCGCGCAGCCTAGACCTCGGCGGCGCCGCGCGGGTCCTGACCGGGGTCCACGATTCCAACGCCAACCTGCTGCCCTATCTCGGCGGCGAACCCTGCACGCTGCTCTCGACCGGAACCTGGATCATCGGCTTCGCGCCGGGCGTCGGCCTCGGGACGCTCGATCCGGCCTTCGACCAGGTCTCCAACACGACGGTGTTCGGCGAGCCGATCGCCTCCTGCCGCTTCATGGGCGGCCGCGAGTTTGGGATCGTCGCCGACGGCGCAGCCCCGGATCTCGCCACCTCGGCAGCCGTGTCCGAGCTGCTGGCGCGCGGCGTCTCGGCCTGGCCGTCCTTCACCGCATCCGGCGGCCCGGCGCCGGAGACCATGGGCAAGGGCCGCGTCGAGGGCGCGCTTCGCGACGAGCGGGAGCGCGCCAGCCTCGCCGCCCTGTATTGCGCCCAGATGTCGGCGCTGGCGCTGAGACGGCTGGGCGGCAGCGGCCGCGTGGTCGTCGACGGGCCGTTCGCCGACAATGCCGCCTATCTGGAGGTGCTGGCGGCCTGCCTGCCCGGCCGGCCGGTCTTCGCCTCGACGCTCGGCAACGGCACGGCGGTTGGCGCCGCGTCGCTCGCCCTCATCGACGGTGCCGGACCACCGCCCCGCGCGCCGTCGCTGCGCCGCGTCGAGGTGCCGCCGGCGCTGGCGGGAAACGCCGCGCTGACGCGCTGGTTCGAGCGGGTCGAGGGAGTCGCCTCCTGATGCGTGCCCGGAGGCGCCGGACCGTTCGGTCGCGGTGCCGCCGTCGGGGGTCAGCCGTGTCTTTGCAGAAGGTCCTCGACCTCCGCCAGCGTCGGCATCGAGGGCGCCGTACCGGGCCGCGTCACCGAGATGCCGGCGGCGGCGCAGCCGAAACGCACCGCGGCGACGGGATCGTCGCCGCGCGCCAGCGCCATCGCGAAGCCGCCGTTGAAGGCGTCGCCGGCGCCCGTCGTCTCGACCACCGGCCCGGCGTCGAAGGCGGGGACCAGCTCGGACACGCCCGGCCCGTGGAACAGCGCGCCCTGCTCGCCGAGCGTGATGACCGCGGCTCCCACGCCCTTCGACAGGAAGATGTCGGCGGCGCGCCGAGCATCGTCCGCCGATTTCACCGCGACGCCCGTTAGCCCCTCGGTCTCGCTCTCGTTCGGCGTGACGAAATCGCACAGCGCGAGCATGCCGTCGGGCAGGCTGTTGGCCGGCGCCGGGTTGAGGATGGTGCGCGCGCCGCCCTTGCGGGCGATCTCGAGGGCGCGCACCGCGGCCTCGATCGGCTGTTCGAGCTGGGTCACGAACACGGCGGCGGAGCCGATCAACGTCGCGTTCGCCTCGATATCCGCCGCCGAGATCGTCGCCGCCACGCCCGGGCAGATGATGATCGCGTTATTGCCGGTCGCCTCCTCGACGAAGATGTAGGCCGCGCCGGTGTAGCTCTCGTCGCTCTGCGTCACCATCGGCTTGACCCCGGCCTCCGCCCAGGTCTTGAGCGCCATGTCCGCGAACGGGTCGCGCCCGAGCTTGGAGAGAAAGCTGACGTCGGCGCCGAGCCGCGCCGCCGCGACCGCCTGGTTCGATCCCTTGCCGCCCGGCCCCAGCGCGAAGCCGTTGCCGAGAATGGTCTCGCCCATGCGCGGCGGCCGGTCGGCGCGGTACGCCGTATCGGCCACGAACACGCCGAGGATGACGATGCTGCCGGACATGGGGCGCGTTCGCTCAGCCCGCGTCGGGCGGGATGACGCCCTTGCGGAAGGCGAAGCATCCGTAGAAGCGGCGCTCGCCGGTCTGGATCACGCAGTAAGCCTGCTTGGCCCGCTCGTAGAAGGCGAAGCGCTCGATCGACGTCATCGGCCAGGACTTGCCCTCGGCGGCGTCGATCGCCTTCTGCACCTCCTGTTGAACCGGCGGGAGCTCCTCGGGCGCGCCGACGATCTCCATGCGGGCAGCGGAATCCTCGACGAAACTGTCGAGCGGCATGACCGAGAGCACTGCCTCGACGACCTGCGCGGCGGTCGTGTTGTCGATCCGCAGCAACCTGCCGAGGCGCGTCTGCCGGGCCACCGAATCCGACGGAAAATTGGTGTCGGCGATGATGAGGTCGTCGCCATGGCCCATCGCGCGAAGCGCCTGCAGCACGTCGGCGTTCAGAAGCGGGTCAATTCCCTTGAGCATCGTCGATCCCCGGCGTCGGCGCGTCGATCTGCGGAAGCCCCCTCGGAGCGGTCCTAGCTTAGGAATGCTTCCCGGTGCGCGCAATCAAAAGCCGAGCGCGTCCCGTCACGCGACCAGCGCAGCGACCGCCTCGGCCACGGCGAGACCGAGCGTCCGGTGCGCCTCCGCCGTCAGATGGATGCCCTCGTCCCGATCGGTCGCGGCCACCGTGCCCGCATCGAGGAAGGTGGCGCCGCAGCGCGCGGCGACCTTCGCGTATCGGTCCGCCAGCTGCCGCCCCTTCGCCTCGCCGCCGGCGAACATCTCCGCCAGCCAGCCGACCTCGCGGATCGGCGGCGGCGCGACGAGCAGCGCCGCCGGCGCACGACCCTGCGGCCCGGCGTCGCTGCCGGCGATCGTCAGCAGCAGCCGCTCGACGGCCAGGGCGATGTCGAGCGGGGTCACCGCGAAGCGCGCCTTGAGGTCGTTCGTCCCCAGCATCAGGACCACGCAGTCGAGCGGCCGGTGGCTCTCGAGGATCGCCGGCAGGACCGCGAGCCCGTTCTTGTGGACCCCCTCGATCGGATCGGGATGCACGGTGGTGCGACCCGGATGGCCTTCCTCGATGACGTGCCAGCCGTCTCCCAGCGCCGCCGCCATGCGGCCCGGCCAGCGCTCGCCGGGGCCGAGGCGACGGACATCCATGATGTCGCGCATCGGGCACGTGCCGTGCGTGTTGGAATCGCCGAAGCAGAGAACCGTTCGCGGAGCGTCCGCCATCGTCTGGCAATCCTTCCGCGCGTTCTTCAGATGCGCTCGCCCGTCGCGCTGTCGAACAGGTGCGCCTTGTCCGCCCGCGGCAGCAGGTGGACGGTCTGGCCGGGCGCGAAATCGTGCCGGTCGCGGAACGCGGCGACGATCTCGGTCTCGCCGAAGCGCAGGAACAGTAACGTCTCCGGGCCGGTCGGCTCGACTACCGCGATGCGCGCGGGCAGCCCGTCCTCGGCGATCTCGAGATGCTCAGGCCGGATGCCGTAGATGACCGGCCGCCCGTCCTCGAGCCCGTTGTCGTCGGCGACCGGCAGGTGGCCCCCGTTCACCTCGATGCCCGGCCGGCCGGCGTTGCGCGCCGTGCCGCGGATCATGTTCATCGCCGGCGCGCCGATGAAGGTGGCGACGAAGACGTTCTTCGGGTGATCGTACAGCTCCATCGGCGTGCCGATCTGCTCGATCCTGCCGTCCTGCATGACGACGATCCGCTCCGCCATGGTCATCGCCTCGACCTGGTCGTGGGTGACGAAGATCGTCGTCGTCTTGAGCCGCTGGTGTAGCTCCTTGATCTCGGTGCGCATCTGGATGCGCAGCTTGGCGTCGAGGTTCGACAGCGGCTCGTCGAACAGGAACACCTGCGGGTCGCGCACGATGGCGCGGCCCATGGCGACGCGCTGGCGCTGGCCGCCCGAGAGCTGCCGCGGATAGCGGTCGAGATAGGGGGTGAGGCCGAGGATCTCCGCCGCCTTCTGCACCCGCTCGTTGATCGTCGCCGGGTCCACCTTCCGCTGCTTCAGGGCGAAGGCCATGTTGGCGGCGACCCTCTTGTGCGGGTAGAGCGCGTAGTTCTGGAACACCATTGCGATGTCGCGCTCGGCCGGCGGCAGGTTGTTGACGACGCGATCGCCGATCAGGATCGTGCCTTCGCTGATAGCCTCGAGGCCCGCGATCATGCGCAGCAGCGTCGACTTGCCACAGCCGGAGGGGCCGACAAGCACGACGAACTCGCCGTCGGCGATGTCGACGTCGACGCCGTGGATGACCTCCACGGGCCCGAACGACTTGCGCAGCTTGCGGATATTGACCTGGGCCATTCCCCGTCGTCGTCTCGCTGCCCCGTCTCCCCCGACCTAAGGAACTAGCCGAGACCGAATCGCCTGTCCATCGATATCACGGCATTTCCGCCCTCCCGGGCGCCGCCGCCATCCTTCATCTCGTTGACAGTCCGTGCCGTTGGTTCATACTGGAGCGCAACGCCGAAACCGTTGGATTCGGCGGCCTAACGGACAGAGACTCGGTGTCCGGCCAGCGCGGGTCAGGGGTGTCGTGGCGATCACGTCCGGCGCCCGGATAACGCTCGCGACGGACGGCAACGAACGCAGAACCGAAATCGTTCAGGGAGGACGTTCCATGAAGGTCGAAGTCTACAGGCGGCTTATCGCCGCCCAGATGAGCAGACGGGAAATGCTGAAGGGCGCGGCCTGTGCCGGTGCCCTCGCGGCCGGGGCAGCAGGCGGTCTCGCCGGGTTCGCCGGTTCGGCGTCCGCTCAGAGCGGCGTCCGCGCGGAGATCCTGAAGATCCCGGGCGTCGGCGTCGGCTCGCCGACCGATTCCGACTGGCAGAAGGTCGGCGCGCTGTGCCTCGGCCCGACCAAGGCCAATATCGGCCAGGGCGAGTTCGCCGGGGTCGAGCTCACCTTCCTCGGGCTCAACAACCAGAACCTCCACAATTTCCTGTTCCGCGGCTTCCTCAAGCCGTGGGAGGCCTATACCGGGGCCAAGATCAACTGGATCGACCTCGCCCAGGCGGACTACAACGCCCGGCTGCAGCAGTCGATCGCGACGGGGACGGTCGATTTCGACATCATCGAGATGGGCGCGCCGTTCGAGGGCGACGTGTGCGGCAAGGGCCTCGCCTCGGTCATGCCCGACTGGGTCAAGGACCAGATCGAGATGGACGACTATGTCGGCTACCTGAAGGCGCCGGTCGGCACCTGGGAGGGCAAGACGTACCGCATCTCGATCGACGGCGACTGCCACAATTTCAACTACCGCACCGACTATTTCAGCGACGAGAAGCTCGCCGCGGCGTGGGCTGCCGAAGGCCACGAGGGACCGTGGCAGGTGCCGACCACCTGGCAGAAGGTCCAGGAGGTGACGAAGTTCCTCAAGGGCAAGAAGATCGGCGGTTTCGACGCGCACGGCTATCTCGACCCGCTGAAGGGCTGGGGCGGATTCGGCTTCTACTTCCTCGGCTCGCGGGCGACGGCGTACGCCAAGCACCCGGACGACCCGGCATGGCTGTTCGACCCCGACACCATGAAGCCGCGGGTCAACAACCCGGCCTGGGTGCGCGCCATCCAGGACGTGCTCGACGTGCTCGACGCGCAGCCGCCGGACCAGATCAACGCGGATCCCGGCACCACGGGCTTCCAGCAGTTCCTGGCCGGCACGGGCTCGATGCTGAGCTGGTGGGGCGACATCGGCTCGAACGCCAAGACGTCCGACAGCTCGGTGGTCGGCGACAGCATCGGCTTCTCGATCCTGCCGGGGTCGGACGACGTCTACAACGCCAAGACGGGCAAGTGGGACAAGCTGTCCTCCGGGCCGAACTACGCCCCGAACATGGCCTATATCGGCTGGGGCGTGTACGTCATGGCGCGCGTCGACGGCCAGCGCAAGAAGCACAAGGCGGCGTGGTCGGCGGCGGCGCATCTCGGCGGCAAGGACATCTCGCTGTGGAACGCGGCCTATCCGTCGGGCTTCCAGCCGTACCGGAATTCGCATTTCAATGTTCCGGAATGGGTCGGCGCCGGCTACGACGAGGCGTTCATCGCCGATTACCTCGCGTCGCAGGCGGACTCGTACAACCATCCGAACGCCGCGATCGAGCCGCGCATCCCGGGCATCTTCCAGTACTACTCGGTCGCCGAGGACGAGCTGGCGAAGATCTATGCCGGCCAGTACGGCGCCCAGGATGGCGCGAACCGGATAGCGGCGGCGTGGGACAGGATCACCGACCAGATCGGTCGCAAGCGGCAGATCGAGCTCTACAGGGCCTCGCTGGGTCTGTCGTGATCGTGCGCCTACGGGCCGGCGGCCGAGGCGCCGCCGGCCCCCGCCCCACGGGATTCCACCGATGACGACGGCTGCGCCGGTCGAAGGCGACCAGCTGCACACGGTCGCCTCCGACTACATGTCGCCGCAGCGCATTCTCGCCGGCCGCGCGCTCGTGTGGTTCGCGGCGTTCGTCCTCGCGGTCGCGCTCGTCGTCCAGGCGCTGCACGAGTTCGAGGTCATCGCGTTCGGCTTCGCGAACTGGCGTCCGGTGCTCTACGCCTACGTCTTCTGGGCGATCGCCATGGGCGTCGCCCAGGTGCTGGTACGCGGCGAACAGGGCAAGCGCGCCCTGTTCGTGCTGCCGGCGGTGCTGTTCGTGGTCTCGATGGTGGTCTTCCCGCTGCTCTTCGGGCTCTATATCTCGTTCACCGACTGGAACCTCTCGTCGCTCACCGGGCGCAAGTTCAACGGCCTCGACAATTTCCGCCAGATGCTGGCCGACCCGTTCTACTGGAACGCGCTCCTGAACATGGTCTATTACGTGCTGGCGATCAGCGTCGAATACGCGATCGCCTTCGGCCTGGCGCTGCTGCTCAACGCCCAGATCCGGGCCCGCAAATTCTTCCGCGTGGTGTTCCTGCTGCCGCTCATGCTGTCGCCGGTCGCGGTCAGCTGGATGATCGGCAAGTCGATGATGGAGATCCGCTTCGGCCCGCTGGCGAACCTCGCGCGACTGCTCGGCTGGGACACCCCGTCCTTCTTCGGCACGCCCGAGATCGCCCGCCTGACGATCATGGTCATGGACGCCTGGACCTTCATTCCGTTCATGATGATCATGCAGCTCGCCGGGCTCCAGGCGCTGCCCAGGGAGGTCCTCGAGGCGGCCAAGGTCGACGGCTGCAAGCCGTGGCAGAGCTT
>JBFHDX010000141.1:0-8790 GCA_041584475.1 Alphaproteobacteria bacterium | reverse complement strand
TCGAGCACCTGTGCGCCGACCTCGATCGGCCGCTGGTGGTCTCGGCCGAGTTCGCGGCGCTTGCCGGTCAGCCGATGCGCAGCCTCGGCCAGCACGCGCTGCGCGGCATCCGCGAGGCGCACGAGATCTTCGCACTCGCGTCGTAGCTCATCCGCTGACGTGGAATCGGCGCCGGCCCGCTCCCCCACCGGACCACCCAACGGTACCGTGGGCTGTGGGTGGCCAGCGCGCTGGTGCTAACCAACCGGATAACGCTCCGGCGCCGATCAGGACGCGCGAGGCGACGCCGGCTCCTCGGGCGCGGTGGCGCCGTTCCGCTGCATGAGGCGGGCAAGGCCCCGCCGCACGACGGGCCGCACGATGATCTCGGGCAGGCCGCTCTCGCGTGCCGCGAGCGCGGTCGCGCTTCGCTCCAGCTCGCCGATGTCGGCCGCGTCGGGACTTGCGCCCGCACGGATCCGGCCGACCACCCGCTCGAGCGTCGCGCCGATCGCGCGCATGCGCTGGGCCATCGTGAGCGCGCCCCACAGCGGCCAGAAGCTGAACATCCAGGCCAGCGGCAGGACGATCATCAGCGCCCAGTCGTCGCGCGGCGCGCCGGCGGCGAGGCCGGAGAGCGACCAGACCACGAGAGCGACGCCGACGACCAGATAGATGGCGGCGGCCATGACGAACTGCCGGGCCATGCCGGACTCCGATGCGGTTACGAACGACCGTCAGGCTAGGGCAAAAGGGTTAACCGGCGGTTTTCCCGGCTTTGGCGCTTCGCGGTTGCCGGTTGCCACGCGGGGCGTTTGCGTCCACATAAACGGACGGTGGATCGAATGAACATGCACGGCGACAGGGAAACGGTCCGGCCGGTCCATGTGATCGGCGGCGGGCTCGCGGGATCGGACGCGGCCTGGCAGCTCGTACGCGCCGGCGTCCCCGTCGTGCTGCACGAGATGCGGCCGCTGCGCGTCACCGACGCCCACGTGACGGATGGTCTCGCCGAGCTCGTCTGCTCCAACTCGTTTCGCTCCGACGACGCGGAATACAACGCCGTCGGCCTGCTGCACGCCGAGATGCGCCGGGCCGGATCGCTCGTCATGGCGTGCGCGGACCGCCACCGGGTACCGGCGGGCGGCGCCCTTGCGGTCGACCGCGAGGGGTTCAGCCGTGCCGTCACCGACGCCCTGGCCGCCGACCCGTTGATCCGGATCCGGCGCGAGGAAATCGCCGGCGCGCCGCCGGCCGACTGGGACTCGGTGATCATCGCCACGGGCCCCCTCACCTCGCCGGCGCTCACCGAGGCGATCCTGCGGCTCACCGGCGAGCGCTCGCTGGCGTTCTTCGACGCGATCGCGCCGATCGTCCATCGCGAAAGCGTCGATCTCTCGAAGGCCTGGTTCCAGTCGCGCTACGACAAGGGGGACGGTTCGGACTACATCAACTGCCCGCTCGACGCGGCGCAATACGAGGCCTTCATCGACGCGCTGCTCGCGGGCGACAAGACCGAATTCAAGGACTGGGAGCGGGACACGCCCTATTTCGAGGGCTGCCTGCCGATCGAGGTGATGGCCGAGCGCGGACGCGAGACGCTCCGCTTCGGGCCGATGAAGCCGGTCGGTCTGACCGACCCGCAAACGGGCCGGCGGCCGCATGCCGTGGTCCAGCTTCGCCAGGACAATGCGCTGGGCACGCTGTACAACATCGTCGGCTTCCAGACGAAGCTCAAATACGGCGAACAGCTGCGGATCTTCCGCATGATCCCCGGGCTCGAGCAGGCCGAGTTCGCGCGCCTCGGCGGCATCCACCGCAACACCTTCCTCAACAGCCCGCGCCTGCTCGACGCGACGCTGCGGCTGAAGGCCGATCCGCGCCTGCGGTTCGCCGGCCAGATCACCGGCGTCGAGGGCTACGTCGAGTCGGCCGCGATGGGCATCGTCGCTGGCCGTTTCGCCGCCGCGGAACGGCTCGGACTGCCGCTGACCCCGCCGCCGCCGACGACGGCGCTCGGGGCGCTGCTCGGGCACATCACCGGCGGCGCCGCGGCCGACACGTTCCAGCCGATGAACGTGAATTTCGGTCTGTTCCCGCCGCTCGAGGCGGCCAGCGGCCGGCGCCGGATCAAGGGCCGCGAGCGCAAGAAACTGATGGCCCAGCGCGCGCTTGCTGATCTTGCCGGCTGGCTCGAGCCGGCCCCGGCGGCCGCCGAATAGCGCCGACGGTAACGGGCCACGATGGTGCCCGAGGTCAGGATTGCGCCAGTTCGTCGATCGAGCGCGGCCAGTCTTTCTTGAGCAGCCGCGACAGCGCCCGGTCGGCGAGCACGCGGCCGCCGGTCTGGCAGCGCGGGCAATAGTTGGTCTCGTTGCTGGCATAGCGGATGCGCTGGACCGTCGCGCCGCAGTCCGGGCACGGTTTGCCGAAACGCCCGTGCACGGCCATGTCCGGGCGGAACGCCGTGACGCCCTCCGGGAAGTCGCCGCCGTATTCGGCACGCAGGCGGTCGATCCAGTCGCGCAGCGTGTCCCGCGCCGCGCGATACAGCCGCGCCGCCTCCTCCTCCGAGAGTTTCTGCGTCATCGCGACCGGCGATAGCCGCGCGCGGTGCAGGATTTCGTCGGAATAGGCGTTGCCGATGCCTGAAAACCGCCGCGGCTCGGTCAGCGCGCGCTTCAGCGTGTGATTGCCGCCCGCGACCAGCGCCGCCCGAAACGTATCGAGATCGCAGTCGAGGACCTCGAGGCCGCCGGGATCGTGCGCGGCCGCGGCGGCCTCGCCGCGCACCAGATGCAACGAGGCGCGCCGCTTCGTGCCGGCCTCGGTGAGCGTCAGCGAGCCGTCGGCGAAATCGAAGGCGGCGAGCGCCGCCTTGCCCGCCAGCGCCGCGCCGGGCGGCTTCCAGTGCAGCCGCCCGGCGATCATCAGGTGCAGGACGAACCAGAGATCGTCCTCGAGGCCGATGGCGATCCGTTTGCCGAGCCGGCGCAAGCGCACGACGCGGCGGCCGTGCGCCGCGGCGAGCGGCGGGTCGGCGGTGCGCAGCAGGAACGGATGGGCGATGCGCACGCGTTCGAGCGTCGCGCCGACGATACGGTGCCCGAGCGCCTCCAGATAGATCGCGATGTCGGGGAGTTCCGGCATGACGCCGAGCATGGCACGGTCGTCGCGGCCGCCGCAACGCCGGGCCCGCCGCGCCGGGAGCATGCGGACGCCGGCTTCCGCCCCCGTCGCCGCGCGGTGCGGCTCAGCTCCAGTCGTCGGGGGCGAGATCCGGATAGGTCGCGATGATCGGCTCCATCACGTCCTGCTGCAGATACCCGGTAACGTACTCGATGGTCGAGAGATACGTCTCGTATTCGTCCTCGTCCGAATTGTCCTTGATGAGTTCCGACGCGGAATCGAGCCGCGCACTCACCTCACCCATGAGCGACATCAGTTTCTCGGCCGCCTTGCGCTTCATCATGGTCGGCAAGCCTCCGTACAGACACTCCGCAACCGCCGTGACCTCCTGCGCCGATGGTGTGCCGACTCCGGTTAACGGAGCCCTACCGCTGCGGCGATAATTTACCGCGCCCGCGCCAAGCGAATTCGTCAGTAGCGGCCGCGGGCGGCGCGCAACGCGAGGCGGAGCGCCCTGAACGGCAGCGGCGCGGCGTTGCGCGCGTCGAGCGGGTCGAAATCGCTGCGCGCCAGTCGCCGGAGATAGAGGTCGGCCAGCGTCGCCAGCAGCATGACGGGCACGGCTTCGGGTGCGACCCGTCCCGCCATCTGCCGCGTCTCCTCGACGATATCCCGGGCGGTCGTCGCGATCTCCCGGGCGATCCCGCGAAGCGCCGCGGAAGCCTTCGCATCGCGTGCGAAATCGGCCGACAGCCCGTGCTTGCGAACCAGGTCCGCCGGCAGCACGGCCCGGCCGACCGCATCGAGATAGGGCAGCGCGCGCAGCAGTCCGGCCAGTGCCCAGGCGGTGCCGGCGCGTTCGCCGGCGCGCAGCGAGTCGGCATCGCGGACGGCGACGGTCTCCAGCGCCAGGCAGGCCAGCGTGCCCGAACTCTCGCTTGCATAGTCGACGAGCGCGTCGAGCGTGGCCGGCGGCGTGTCGTCGAGGTCCGCCTCGCGGGCGTCGATCAACCGGTCGAACAGCGGGCGCGAAAGCGCGTTGCGCGCGATCGTCGAAGCGAGTTCCTGCACCACGAGATGGTCGCGCGGGCGGCCGTCGTAGCACTCGGCGACGGCGTCGCGCCACCATTGCAGGCGGATGTAACCGAGCATCGGCTCGGACACGGCCTCGCGCGTCCGCGCGACCTCGAGATTGAAGGCGTAGAGGGTCAACAGGTCGTGCCGCGCCGGCGCCGGTGCGAACAGGGCGGTCGCGTAGCGGTCGGCGTCGAAGCGTCGGACCTGTTCGGCGCAGTAGGAACCGTGCGGCACGGTCTCTCCGTTGGATGGCGAGTGCGACGACGCCCGGAACGCGCCGCCGGGCCCGCGGCCTTGGCGACCCGGGGCGGCGTCAGAGCGCGATCAGCGCAGCCGCGACGCGGCGACCCTCGCCCATGAGGACATTGTAGGTGCGGCAGGCGGCGCCGGTGTCCATGGAGTCGACGCCGATGCCCCGTTCGCGCAGGGACTCGCGGACCACCCGCGGCACCGGCTGCATGCGTTCGCCGCAGCCGAGCAAAAGCACGTCGATCGGCGGGGCCGCCTCGGCGACCGCCGCCAGATCCTCGACACCGAGCCCTTCAATCTCGGTCACCGGCCAGGGCAGCGTGCGCTCGGGAAACACCAGCACCGAGCCGCGATGCACGACCCCCGATATGCGGAAAAGGCCGGCGCCGTAGCCGGCGATGAACTGCCGTCCCTCCGGCACGACCTGCGTCAGTTTCATGGCCGACTCCCCCGGCTAGCCGACGCGATCGACCTCCGCGCCGAACGGCGAGGCATCCTCCTCCTCGTCGGGACCGCCATAGACGCCGAGATACAGCAGTAGCGGCACGGCGACGGCGATCGAGGAGTAGGTGCCGATGACGACGCCCCAGATCAGCGCCACGCTGAAGCCGCGGATCACCTCGCCGCCGAAGGCATACAGGGCGCCGAGCGCAAGCAGCGTCGTGAAACTCGTCATCGTGGTCCGTGACAGCGTGCCGTTGATCGACAGGTTGAACAGCTCCGGCAGGTCCATCTTCTTGTATTTCCTGCGATTTTCTCGCACGCGGTCGAACACGACGACGGTGTCGTTGATCGAATAGCCGGCGATCGTCAGCACCGCCGCCACCGTCGCCAGGTTGAATTCGAGCTGCGTCACCGCGAACAGCCCGACGGTGGAGACGACGTCGTGCACCAGCGCCGCGACCGCGGCGATGCCGAACTGCCACTCGAAACGGAACCAGATGTAGACGAGGATAGCGAGGATCGCCGCGCTGACCGCCTCGATGGCGGCCCACATCAGCTCCTCGCCGACGGTCGGCCCGACGGTCTCGGTGCGGCGGTATTCGACGACGACGCCGCCGAGCGCCTCCTTGACCGCGGTCACCGCGAGCTGCTGCGCGGCGTCGCCGCCGGGCTGACGCTGGACGCGGATCAGCACGACGTCCTCCTCGCCGAATTCCTGCAGGCTGACGTCGCCGAGCCCGAGCCGGCCGAGCGTCGAGCGCATCGATCCGAGATCCGCGGGCCCGTCGGTCTGCACCTCGATGAGGATGCCGCCGAGGAAATCGATGCCGAGGTTCAACCCCTTGCCGACGAACATGCCGAGCGATCCGAGCACGAGGAACGCCGAAAGCGCGAAGACGATGAAGCGCCGGCCGATGAAATCGACCGCCGTGTCGGGAGGCACCAGTCGCAGAAGTTTCATTCGCCCTCCCCGCGTCAGATCGGCAGCATCGACGGCCGGCGCCGGCGCAGCCAGAGCACGATGATCAGTCGCGTCACCATCATCGCCGTGAACATCGAGGTCACCAGGCCGATCGACAGCGTCACCGCGAAACCCTTGACCGGCCCGGCCCCGAAGATGAACAGCAGCACCGCGGCGATCAGGGTCGTCAGGTTGGAGTCGATGATCGTCGTCATCGCCCGCCGGTACCCGGCGTCGATCGCGTTCAGGGCCGAGCGGCCGGCCCGCAGCTCCTCGCGGATGCGCTCGAAGATCAGCACGTTGGCGTCGACGGCCATGCCGATCGTCAGCACGATGCCGGCGATGCCCGGCAGCGTCAGCGTCGCCTGCAGGCCCGACAGGGCGGCGACCAGCAGCGCCACATTGAAGATCAACGCGACATTCGCGAACAAGCCGAACAGGCCGTACGCGGCGACCATGAAGACGACGACCATGACCATGCCGAGAATGCTGGCGATCTTGCCCGCTTCGATCGAGTCGCGCCCGAGCCCCGGCCCGACGGTGCGTTCCTCGATGATCTCGAGCGGCGCCGGCAACGCGCCGGCACGCAGCAGCAGCGCCAGATCCGCCGCCGACTCGGTGGTGAAATTGCCGGTGATTATGCCCGAGCCGCCGAGGATCGCCGTCTGGATGCGCGGCGCGCTGATGACGTATCGGTCGAGTTTGATCGCGAACAGCCGGCCGACATTCTCCTGCGTCGCCTTGCCGAACTGGCGCGCGCCGACGGAATCGAAGCGGAAGCTGACCGCCGGCTGGTTGTTCTCGTCGAAGCTCGGCTGGGCGTCGACGAGGTTCTCGCCGCTCACCATGACCCGCTTCCTGAGGAGATATTCGGGCTGGTAGCGGTCGCGGCTGGGCACGATCTCGGAGCCCGGCGGCACGCCCTTGCGGCGCGCCTCCTCGACGCTCATCGAATCGTCGACCATGCGGAAGGTCAGTTTCGCGGTCTGGCCGATGATTTCCTTGATCCGCTCGGGGTCGTCGACGCCGGGCAGCTGCAGCAGGATGCGGTCCGTTCCCTGGCGCTGGATGACCGGTTCGCGCGTGCCCGTCTCGTCGACGCGGCGGCGCACGATCTCGATCGACTGGCTGAGCGCGTTGCGCTGGATCTCGGCCAGCGCCTCCTCGGTGAAACGCAGGGTGAAGGCGCCGTCCGGCGTCGCCTCGACGGTCATCTGCGAGTCGATGACGCGAACCAGCGCCAGCGCCTCCTCGCGCCGCCCGAGATCGAGGATGCTGAACACGATGGCGCCGCGCTCGATATGCGGCGGCGGGTTGTAGCCGATGCGCGGCCGCGCGTCGTTGAGCGCGCGGCGCACGGAATCGATGTTGGCCTCGAGCCGCTCGTCGACGACGACCTGCGACTGGACCTCGAGCAGCAGATAGGAGCCGCCGCGCAGGTCGAGACCGAGATTGACCTGCTTGCCCGGACCCCATTCGGGCATCCACGCCGCGATCGATTCGGCGGTCGGCTCGCTGAGGAAGTTGGGCGCCGCATAGAGCACGCCGAGCGCGCAGATCACCGCGACCAGCGTCTTCTTCCAGGTGGGGAACTGCAACATCGGGCCGCGCTCCGCGCCGCGTCAGCTCTTCTTTTCGGAATCGTTGGCCGCGCTGCTCACCGGCTCCGATTTCGACTGCACGTCCATCAGCGTCTGGCGCTTCACGCGGACGCGGACCCCTTCCGCGATCTCGACGAGGAGTTCGTCGGCCTGATCGTCGACGCGGGCCACCGAGCCGACGATGCCGCCGCCCGTGACCACCCGGTCGCCGCGGCGCACCGCGTTGACCGCCTCGCGATGCCGCTTCATCTTCTGCTGCTGCGGACGGATGAGCAGGAAGTAGAACACCGCGAAGATCAGGATGAACGGCACCAGCGCGCCGAACATCTCGCCGGCGCCGCCGCCCCCAGCGGACTGTGCCCAGGCGGTCGAAACGATCATGGAGGACTCCCTTGCGATACCCCGTCGACGGGCGCCTCGCCGCGCCGGACCGGCGGACTATAACGGCCCCGGCCCGGAATGCAAACGGGAGTCGACAGGCCCTCCCAGCCGCTTGACGGCCACCCGCCTTGTGCTACGGTCCGCGCCGCGTCCCTCCTGAGATAGGATCGGCGCGACCGACGCACAACCGGCAAGTCGAAGGGCCCGATGACGCTCGATACCGACCTGTTGCGGCGCATCGCCGACGCGCTCGAACGACTGGCTCCGTCCGCCGCCGCGCCGAGCGACCTCGACGCCGCCGACGCCTTCGTCTGGCGCGCCGACGTCGACGAGCTGGAGCCGGTGCCGTCGGTGAACCGCGTCGCGTTCGGCCTGCTCAAGGGGATCGACCACCAGGCCGCCGTGCTGCTCGAGAATACGCGCCGCTTCGCGACCGGCCTGCCGGCCAACAACGCGCTGCTCTGGGGTGCGCGCGGCAGCGGCAAGAGTTCGCTGGTCAAGGCGGTGCACGACGCGATCAATCGCGACGCGCCGCACGCGCTGGCGCTGGTCGAGATCCACCGCGAGGATATCGGCTCCCTGCCCCGGCTGCTCTCGTTCCTGCGCGGCGCCAGCCGGCGCTGCGTGCTGTTCTGCGACGACCTGTCGTTCGACGACAGCTCGGATACCAGCTACAAGTCGCTCAAGGCGGTGCTCGAGGGCGGCATCGAGGGGCGGCCCGAAAACGTCATCTTCTACGCCACCTCGAATCGCCGGCACCTGATGCCGCGCGACATGATCGACAACGAACGGTCGACGGCGATCAACCCGTCCGAGGCGATCGAGGAAAAGGTCTCGCTGTCCGACCGCTTCGGCCTCTGGCTGGGCTTCCACAACTGCGACCAGGACACCTTCTTCGAGATGATCGCGGGCTATATCGCGTATTACGGGCTGCAGGTGGACGAAGCCGATTGGCGCGCCGCGGCCGTC
>JBFHDX010000140.1:0-8975 GCA_041584475.1 Alphaproteobacteria bacterium | reverse complement strand
AGACGCTGCGCGACGAGGCGCGCGACATCAAGAACCACGTGCTGGCCTATATCGACCTCTATCTCGAGGCCTTCGAGAAGCGCGTGATCGAGCGCGGCGGCCACGTCCATTGGGCGCGCGACGCGGCGGAAGCGCGCGACATCGTGCTTGCCATCGCCCGCGCCGCCGGGGCGAGGACGGTCACCAAGGGCAAGTCGATGATCTCGGAGGAGATCGCGCTCAACGATTTCCTCGCAGAGAACGGCATCGAACCCGTCGAGACCGATCTCGGCGAATACATCATCCAGCTTCGGCACGAACCGCCGAGCCACATCATCGCGCCGGCATTCCACGTCATGAAGGAGCAGGTCGCCGAGATCTTCCACCAGACCCACACCCAGTTCCCGCCCGACCGGCCGCTCGAGGAGGCGCGGCAGATCCTGGACGAAGCGCGCAGCGTCCTGCGCGAGCAATTCGTGGCCGCCGACGTCGGCATCACCGGAGCCAATTTCCTCATTGCGGAGACCGGATCGACGGTGATCGTGACGAACGAAGGCAACGGCGACCTCACGCAGACGCTGCCGCGCGTCCACATCGTGCTGGCCAGTCTCGAGAAGGTCGTGCCGACGCTCGAAGATGCGACGACGATTCTGCGGCTGCTCTCGCGCTCCGCCACTGGTCAGGAATTCAGCACCTACACGACGTTCTCGACCGGGCCGAAGCGGGGCGAGGACCTCGACGGTCCCCAGGATTTCCACGTCGTGCTGCTCGACAACGGGCGTAGCGATCTGGTCGGCAGCGAAATGCAGGACGTGCTGCGCTGCATCCGCTGCGGCGCCTGCATGAACCATTGCCCGGTGTTCGGCGTGATCGGCGGTCACGCCTATGGCTGGGTCTATCCCGGGCCGATCGGCGCCGTGCTGAGCCCGTCGCTGATCGGCGTCGCCGAGGCGGGACACCTGCCGAACGCGTCGACCTTCTGCGGGCGCTGCGAGGCCGTCTGCCCGATGCGCATTCCCCTGCCCGGCCTCATGCGCCATCTGCGCGAGCGCGAATTCGAGGCGAGGCTGAATCCCCGTACCGTGCGCTGGGGCTTGCGACTCTGGGCGGCGCTGGCGAAGCGGCCGCGTCTCTACCGACTGGCGCTGACGCTGCCGATGCGCGTGCTCGGCGTGCTCGGCCACCGGCGTGGCCGGTTCCGGGCGCTTCCCCTGGCCGGCGGCTGGACCGCGGCGCGCGACTTCCCGGCGCCTCAGGGCAAGAGCTTCCACTCGCTTTGGCGGCGCGAACTTCGCCGCCGTGGGGCGGCGGAATGAAGAAGGAGTCGCGTGATGCGGTGCTCGGCAAACTGCGTCGGAGCGTTCGCCGCGATGGCGACGCCAGCGCCGCCGGGGCGGCGGTGGCGGCCCGCCTCGAGCGCCATCCGCGGAGCACGATCCCGGCCCGCAGCAAGCTCGATCACAGGGGGCAGCTGGACCTTTTCGTCGCGCAGGCGAAAGCGGTCGATGCGACGGTCGCCCGCGTGCCCGACGGGGCCGCTGTTCCCGCGGCCGTCGCGGACTATCTGAAAGGCGGAAACCTGCCGGCGCGCATTCGCATGGCGCCCGACCCGGCGCTCGAGGCCTACCCCTGGGACAGCACGCCGGCGCTGGAGATCGAGCACGGGCGGGCGCTGCCGGAGGACGTGGTCACGTTGACCGGCGCGTTCGCGGCCGTCGCGGAGACGGGAAGCCTGATGCTGATTTCGGGGCCGGAGAGCCCGACGACGCTGAATTTCCTTCCCGATGCGCACATCGTGGTGCTGCGCGCGGAGGCCGTCGTCGGCGCCTACGAGGACGGGTGGGACCGGCTGCGGGCCACGGGCCGCATGCCGCGCAACGTCAATTTCGTGACCGGCCCGTCGCGCACCGCCGATATCGAGCAGACGCTGCAGCTCGGCGCACACGGCCCGCGCCGGCTTCATATCGTGCTGGTGGACGCCGCGGCGGACGGCGGCAGCGATGGCTGAAAAGCGGAAACCGGCGCCCGGCGAATCCGCGCTCTGGCGCGCCGTGACCAGGGATGTGCGGCCCATCAAGCGCGAGCCGGCAGTATCTGCGGACGCGGACGAGGCGGAGAAGCCGGGTCCTGCGCGCAAGAAAGCCCCTGCCCCGACGACGCCCGCGGCCAGCGTTCGCAAGGCCGCGGCGCCGCCCCGCGCCGCCCCTGCCATCACCCACGGCCGCGCCGCCGGCGTCGACCGCCGGACGCTGGACCGGCTGCGGCGCGGGCAGCTGGCGATCGAGGCCGAGATCGACCTGCACGGCCATTACCGGGAATCGGCGCATCGCGCGTTGAGCGCGTTCATCCTGGGCCAGGCGGAGACCGGCCGCCGCTGCGTGCGCGTCGTCACCGGCACCGGTTTCACGCGCGAAGGCGGCGGCGTCCTGCGCGACGCCGTACCCCGCTGGCTCAACGAGGCACCGTTGCGCGAGCACGTGCTTGCCTTCAGCCACGCACGACCCGACGACGGCGGTGCGGGTGCGCTATACGTGCTGCTGCGCCGGCGGCGCGCACGGCGGCAATGACGCCGTTCGGGCGCCGCATGCGCGAACTGCGCGTGGCGCGGGGTATGAGCCTGCAGGACCTGGCCGCGGCGCTCGACGTCTCCTCGTCGTACCTGTCCGCGCTCGAACACGGCCGGCGCGGCCGGCCAAGCCGGGCGCGGGTGCACCAGATCTGCCAGGTCCTCAACATCGTCTGGGACGACGCCGACGAGTTGCAGCGCCTCGCCCGGCTGTCGCACCCACGGGTGACGGTGGATACGTCCGGCCTGTCGCCCGAGGCGACCGAGCTTGCCAATCTGCTGGCTCAGAAGGTCCGCCGCCTGCCCGTCGAGACGATCGAGCGACTGCTGGCCGAGCTGCGGCAAAACGAGGCGTGAAACCTATTTTGCCATGTGCGAAGCGGAATTGACGTCGACATGGCTGATCCAATGGTCCGATCCGAGCGCCCACCGCGTATTGCCGTTGCATGCGACGATCCCGGCCTCTGCCCGCGGCGGCGAGGTATCGGGCGGAATCGCGTGACGATCCTGCGGACCTTCCCTGCCGCCATCGCTTGCGGTCCGGCCCCCGGGTCGGCGTTCTGAGGCGCGGCGGGCCCGATGGCGGACATCGATCCCGACATCGTCACGCTCTACGAATCGCGGTCCCGGCAGCGCTGCCTGGAATTCGCCCTGGTGCTCGATGCCGTGGGACTCCGTTGCGACGTGCTGTCGCGCGATGGCCTATTCGCGCTCGCGGTCGATGCGCGGGACGCAGAGGCCGCTCGCGAAGAACTGAATCTGTATCGGCGGGAACAGGCGTTTCTGCCGCCCCGCGTCGCGCCGCCCATGAAGGTCCATGACGGGGTGGTCGTAGCCTGCCTCTACGGCATGGCCATCCTTCTGGTGGACACGCTGCAGCGGAACCAGGCCTTCGCGCTCGACTGGTGGCAGGCGGGCATAAGCCAGGCCGGCCTCATCCGTGCCGGCGAGTGGTGGCGTGCGGTGACGGCGCTCGGACTCCATGCCGACGGTGTCCACTTGGCCGGCAACCTCCTCTTCGGGCTGATCTTCGGTTTTCTTCTGGGCGCGGCGCTGGGCTGGGGGCTGGCATTGTCCGGCATGCTGTTAGCGGGCGCGCTCGGCAACGCCCTGAACGCCCTCCTCCAACCCTGGGACCACACATCGGTCGGGGCGTCGACGGCGGTCTTCGCGACCGTCGGCATGCTTGCCACCGATGCCTGGCAACGGCGGCGGCGGCGCATCGATCGCTGGGTGCCGCTGGGGGGCGGTGTCGCGCTGCTCGCCTTCCTCGGCATGAGCGGCGAGCGGACCGACCTCCTCGCCCACGTAGCCGGATTCGCCTCGGGCTGCCTGTTCGGCCTCGCCTTTGCCTGGCTGGACCGCCACGCGTTGCCCGCACGCTGGCTGCGACATGTTCTGGGCCTCGCCGCCATCCTGGTCTTCGCCCTGTCCTGGACGTTGGCGCTGCGGGCTCACGGGTAGGGAGTCGCGGTCCGAATGGCCGGCGACCGCAAGCCGCTCGCCCCACCGGCGGTCCAGCGGATCCCCGGCCCGAAGCGAGTGGAGTTGTGGCTTTGGCCCGAGCGGCTGCTAGCCGCCCCGCCTGGTACATCATCCACTTACGCGAAATCGGCACCGGCCCGTTCCCCCACCCGGCCACCCAAAGCACACGATACCGTTGGGTGGCCGGGTGGGGGAGCGGGCTGGAGCGAACCAATCCGATAACGCTTCAGAGGATGAACTTGCTGAGATCGGTGTCGCGGGCGAGTTCCTCGACCTGGTCGCGAACGTAAGCCGCGTCGATCGTGATCGTTTCGCCGCTGCGGTCGGCGGCCCCGAAGCTGATCTCCTCGAGCAGCTTCTCCATCACCGTATGCAGCCGCCGGGCGCCGATATTCTCGACCCGCGCGTTGATGTCGGCGGACAGGCTGGCGATCGCCTCGATGGCGTCTTCGGAGAAGTCCAGCGTCACCTCCTCGGCGCCGAGCAGCGCGACGTACTGGCGGATCAGGCTGTTCTCCGGCTCGCGCAGGATGCGGGCGAAATCGTCGCGGTTGAGCGCCTTGAGCTCGACCCGGATCGGCAGCCGGCCCTGCAGCTCGGGCAGCAGGTCCGCCGGCTTCGCCAGGTGGAACGCGCCCGAGGCGATGAACAGGATGTGGTCGCTCTTGACCGGGCCGTGCTTGGTGGCGACGGTCGTGCCCTCGATCAGCGGCAGCAGGTCGCGCTGGACGCCCTCGCGGCTGACGTCGGCGCCGGTGCGCTCGGCGCGGGCGGTGATCTTGTCGATCTCGTCGAGGAAGACGATGCCGTTCTGCTCGACCGACTCGATCGCTTCGCGCACCACCGCCTCGTCGTCGAGCAGCTTGTCGCTCTCCTCGCCGACGAGAACCTCGCAGGATTCGGCCACCGACATGCGCCGCGGCTTCGTGCGCCCGCCCATCATCTTGCCGAGCACGTCGTTGAGGTTGATCATGCCCATCTGGGCGCCCGGCATGCCGGGAATCTCGAAGGTCGGCATGCCGCCGCCGGAGTCCTGCACCTGGACCTCGATCTCCTTGTCGTCGAGCTCGCCCTGGCGCAGCTTGACGCGGAAACTCTGGCGCGTCGTCTCGCTCGCATTCTGGCCGACGAGCGCATCGAGCACGCGCTCCTCGGCCGCCAGCTCGGCCTTCGCCTGCACCTGCTTGCGCTGCTGCTCGCGCGTCATGTGCACGGCGACCTCGGTCAGGTCGCGGACGATCTGCTCGACGTCGCGGCCGACATAGCCGATCTCGGTGAACTTCGTCGCCTCGACCTTGATGAAGGGGGCGTTCGCCAGCTTGGCCAGGCGCCGAGCGATCTCGGTCTTGCCGACGCCGGTCGGGCCGATCATCAGGATGTTCTTGGGCAGGATCTCCTCGCGCATCTCCTCGCTCAGCTGCAGCCGCCGCCAGCGGTTGCGCAGCGCGATGGCGACCGCGCGCTTGGCGTCGTCCTGGCCGACGATGTAGCGGTCGAGTTCCGAGACGATCTCGCGGGGGCTGAAGGCGGTCATAGCTTCTCGATGACGATGCTGTCGTTGGTGTAGACGCAGATGCCGGCGGCGATCTCCATGGCGCGGCGGGCGATGGTCTCGGCGTCGAGGCCGTCGACGCCGCAGAGCGCCCGCGCGGCGGCCAGCGCGAACGGGCCGCCGGAGCCGATGCCGATCAGCCCGTCCTCGGGCTCGAGCACGTCGCCGGTGCCCGAGATGATCAGCGAGACATCCTTGTCGGCGACCGCCATCAGCGCCTCGAGGCGGCGCAGGTAGCGGTCGGTGCGCCAGTCCTTGGCGAGCTCGACGCAGGCCCGCGTCAGCTGTCCCGCATGCTGCTCGAGCTTGGCCTCGAGCCGCTCGAACAGCGTGAATGCGTCGGCCGTCGCGCCGGCGAAGCCGCCGATCACGCTGCCGTCCGCCAGCCGGCGCACCTTTCGGGCGTTCGACTTGACGACGGTCTGGCCCATGCTGACCTGGCCGTCGCCGGCGACGACGACGGCGCCGCCCCTGCGAACCGACAGGATCGTGGTGCCGTGCCAAACGGATTTCTCGGACATGGATCGGTCCCGGTGGTTGCCTGAAGCCGTGCGTCCGGCGACGCCGAACCCACCCCATGTGGCGCTTGCCGGGTCAGCGATCAAGCCCGCGGCGTCGCCCGCCGTCGGGCGTTCGGCAAGGCTGGCGTTCGCCGGGGCTTGCTGCTAAAAGGGCGCCGTCCCCGAAAGCCGGAGAGGCCGATGCGCCAGGCAAGCTTGGAGCGCAACACGCGCGAGACCCAGATTTCCGTCACCGTCAACCTCGACGGCACCGGTCGCTATGACGTGTCCACGGGGATCGGCTTCCTCGACCACATGCTCGAGCAGCTGTCGCGGCACAGCCTGATCGACCTGACGCTGCGGGCGAAAGGCGACCTGCACATCGATTTCCACCACACGACCGAAGACACCGGGATCGCCATCGGCCAGGCGGTCGCCGAGGCGCTCGGCGACCGCAAGGGTATCACCCGCTACGGCGCGGCGCTGATCCCGATGGACGAGACGCTGACGCGCGTCGCGCTCGACTGCTCGAACCGACCCTGGCTCGTCTGGAAGGTCGCGTTCACGCGGCCCAAGCTCGGCGAGTTCGACACCGAGCTGTTCCGCGAGTGGTTCGGCGCCTTCGCCCAGAACGCCGGCCTGACGCTGCACGTGGAGTGCCTGTACGGCGAGAATAACCACCACATCGCCGAGTCCTGTTACAAGGGCCTCGCGCGGGCCCTGCGCCAGGCGATCACGATCGACCCGCGACAGGCCGACGCGGTGCCGTCGACCAAGGGCGTCCTCGGCGGCGGCTCGGCATGACCATCGCCATCGTCGATTACGGCTCCGGCAACCTTCACTCGGCGGCCAAGGCGTTCGAGCGCGTCGCCGGGACCGGTATCGAAGTGACCGCCGACCCCGAACGCGTCGCCCGCGCCGAGCGCATCGTTCTACCCGGCGTCGGCGCGTTCGGCGATTGCCTGCGGGGTCTGTCCGCGCTCGACGGCATGGTCGCCGCGCTCGAAGAGGCGGTGATCGGGCGCGGCACGCCGTTTCTCGGGATCTGCGTCGGCATGCAGCTGATGGCGAGCGAGGGGCTGGAGCACGGCCGGCACGAAGGCTTCGGCTGGATCCCCGGGCGGGCCGTCGAGATCACGCCGGACGATCCGGCGCTCAAGGTGCCGCACATGGGCTGGAACGACCTCGCGCTGCGGCGGCCGCACCCGGTGCTCGACCGCCTGCCACCCGATGTCGACATGTATTTCGTGCACAGCTACCAACTCGACTGCGAGCGGGAGGACCACGTGCTTGCGACGACCGACTACGGCGGTCCGATCACGGCGATCGTCGGCCGCGACAACATGATCGGCAGCCAGTTCCACCCCGAAAAGAGTCAGCGGGCGGGTCTTGCCCTGATCGAGGCGTTCATCGCATGGCGACCGTAGGCACCGAGCCCGAGACCAGCGTCGTCATCGCCGGCGCGCTCGACGGCCGCGAAATCCTCGAGTTGTGCGAGGCGACCTCGGCGGCGATCGACGCCGGGGGCGGCTTCGGCTGGCTGACGCCGCCGCCGCGCCAGGTGCTCGAGAGCTACTGGAGGGGTGTGCTCGTCGTACCCGGCCGATCCCTGTTCATCGCCCGGCTCGACGGCGTCGTCGCCGGCTCGGCGCAGCTCGTCCGGCCGACGCGCAACAACGAGGCGCAGGCCGCCGCGTGTTCGCTGACCGGCGCCTTCATCGCGCCGTGGGCGCGCGGCCACGGGCTCGCCCGCATGCTCACGCAGGCCGTCGAGGAGACGGCGCGCGCCGAGGGCTTCGGGCTCATCAACCTCGATGTGCGCGAGACCCAGGAGGCGGCGATCCACATCTACGAGAGCATGAGCTACCGGCAGTGGGGCACGCACCCGCTCTACGCGCGGCTGCCGGACGGCAGCTGGGTGCCGGGCCGCTTCTACTACAAGATCCTGATCGGCGACGTGCCGGAACCGGGCGGCGGCAGCGGGACGCCGCGATGATCCTCTACCCGGCGATCGACCTCAAGGACGGGCGTTGCGTGCGCCTCGTGCGGGGCGACATGAAGCAGGCGACCGTGTTCAACGACGACCCTGCGGCGCAGGCCCGCAGCTTCGTCTCGGCCGGTGCCGAATGGCTGCATCTCGTCGATCTCGACGGCGCCTTCGCCGGCCGGCCCGTCAACGAACGGGCGGTCGAGGCGATCCTCGACGCGATCTCGATCCCGGCGCAGCTCGGCGGCGGCATCCGCGATCTCGCGACGATCGAGCGCTGGCTCGGCCGCGGCGTCGCGCGGGTCATCCTCGGCACCGCCGCGGTGCGCAATCCCGATCTGGTGCGCGAGGCGTGCCGGCGCTGGCCCGGGCGGGTCGCCGTCGGCATCGACGCGCGCGGCGGCCACGTCGCGGTCGACGGCTGGGCGCAGGAGACCGATCTGCACGCGGGCGAGCTCGCCCGCCGCTTCGCCGATGCGGGCGTTGCCGCCATCATCCACACCGATATCGAGCGCGACGGGGCCCTGCAGGGCGTGAACGTGGCGGCGACCGCCGCGCTGGCGCGCGCCGTGCCGGTGCCGGTGATCGCCTCCGGCGGCGTCGCCTCGCTCGACGACATCCGCGCGCTCGCCGCCGATGGGCACATCGCCGGTGCCATCGTCGGCCGCGCCCTGTATGACGGGCGCGTGCGGCTCGAGGACGCGCTGGCGCTGTGCTGAAGGTCCGCGTCATTCCCTGCCTCGACGTCAAGGACGGCCGCGTCGTCAAGGGTGTGAATTTCGTGAATCTTGTCGATGCCGGCGATCCGGTCGAGCAGGCGCGGATCTACGACGAGGCCGGCGCCGACGAATTGACCTTCCTCGACATCACCGCCTCGTCGGATCACCGCGACACCATCCTCGACGT
>JBFHDX010000139.1:0-8989 GCA_041584475.1 Alphaproteobacteria bacterium | reverse complement strand
TCGATGACCTCGATGCCGATCTCCTCCTGCGAGTAAAGCGCGGCGAGCCGGCGTACCAGGTTTTCCAGCTCGCGGACATTGCCCGGCCAGCGATAGGATTGCAGGCGCGCCATCGCCGCCGGGTCGAGCCGTTTGGCAGGGAGCCCCTCGCTGGCCAGTGCCGACTGGAAATGGCGCACGAGCTCGGGGATGTCCTGCGCTCGCTCGCGCAGCGGCGGAATTCGAATGGGGACGACGTTGAGGCGGTAGTAGAGATCCTCGCGAAACAGCCCGTGCGCGACCAGCTGGCGGATGTCGCGATGGGTCGCGGCGACGATGCGAACGTTGGCGCGAATCGGTACCCGGCCGCCGACCGTAGTGTACTCGCCTTCCTGCAGGACACGGAGCAGTCGGGTCTGAGCCTCCAGCGGCATGTCGCCGATTTCGTCGAGAAACAGCGTGCCGCCGTCGGCCTGCTCGAAGCGTCCGGGCGCGCGGTTCGTGGCCCCCGTGAACGATCCCTTCTCGTGTCCGAACAGCTCGCTCTCGATCAGCTCGCGCGGGATCGCCGCCATGTTGACGGCGACGAAGGGGCCGCTGCTGCGCTTGCCGTATTCGTGCAGAGCCCGCGCGATCAGCTCCTTGCCGGTGCCGGATTCGCCGCTGATGAGGACCGTCAGATCGGTTCCCATCAGCCGGGCCATCACCCGGTAGATGTCCTGCATAGCCGCGGAGCGTCCGATCAGCGGCAGCTTCTCGTCGTCGCCGCCGGTTTCGGGCTCGCCGCTGGCCACCGCCCGTGTCCGTGGCTCCGTCAGCGCGCGCTGGACGATATTGACGAGGTCCTTCAGGTCGAAGGGCTTGGGAAGGTATTCGAAGGCGCCGCGTTCGGTCGCCCGGACCGCGGTCAGCAGCGTGTTCTGGGCGCTCATCACGATGACGCGCAGATCGGGCCTCAGCTTGCGGATGCGCGGCACCAGATCGAGCCCGTTCTCGTCGGGCATGATGACGTCGGTTATGACGACATCGCCCTCGCCGTCCGAGACCCAGCGCCACAAAGTCGCGGCGTTGCCGGTGGCGCGAACCTGATGGCCGAGGCGGCCGAGCGCCTGGACGAGGACCGTGCGGATGGCGCGGTCGTCGTCGGCGACCAGGATCGTCGCCGCGGTCACCTCACGCCTCCCCGTCGCGAAGCACTGGCAGCATCACCCGGAACACCGTACGCCGGGGCCTGCTGTCGACATCGATGACGCCGCCATGATCGCCGATCAGCTTGGCGACCAATGGCAGTCCGAGACCGGTCCCGCCCGGTTTCGTCGTCACGAACGGATCGAAGATGTGCCGCCGCAAGTCCTCCGGTATGCCGGCGCCATTGTCCTGGATGCTCACCACCAGGGGCAACTGCATCGGCTCGTCGTTGCCGGGAGCGGCCAGCCGGACGCCGTGCTGGAACGCGGTGGCGACGACGACCTCGCCATCCTGCGCCGGTGCGGCCTCCGCAGCGTTCTTGACGAGATTGAGGAACGCCTGGATCAGCGTGTCCTTGTTGCCGTAGACCGGCGGCAACGATGGATCGTAGCGCTCGATGATCCGGATGTTGGCGGCGAAACCGGCCCGGCCGACGGCGATCACCCGCTCGAGCACCTCGTGGATATTCACGGCGCCACGGTCCGTCACCGGCGCATCGCCCGAAAACACCTCCATGCGGTCGATGAGCGCCACGATCCGGTCGGTCTCCTCGACGATCAGCCGGGTCAGCTGCCGGTCCTCCGGATCGACCGACGGCTCGAGAAGCTGCGCCGCGCCGCGCACGCCCGACAGCGGGTTCTTGATCTCGTGCGCGAGCAGCGCCGCCATGGCCGTGATCGATCGTACCGAATCGCGGTGCGTGAGCGACCGGTCGATATGCCCGGCGATCGACTGCTCCTTCAGCGTCAGCACCACCTCTCCCGGCCGCTCCGCCATCGGCACCGCGTCGACGCGGACCAGATGCTCGCCGATGCGCGGTGTCTCGAGCCGGACGCCGTGCTGCGACATGCTGTTGCCGCCGCGTCGCACGCGTTCGGTCAGCAGCAGGATCGGACTGTCGTGCGGAATGATCTCGGGCAGGGACCGCTCGCGCAGAAACGCGAAACTGGCCCGAAACAGCTGTTCCGCGGCGTTGTTGGCGTACAGGATCACGTCCTCGGGGCCGACCACGAGCACCGGGTCCGGCAGCACGCCGAGGATCGCCGCGGTGTCGAATTCGGGTGCGCCCTGGCTGTGCTCCGGTCGCTTGTCGGCGACGCCCATCTGGCCCATGTCGATCAAATTACCCCGCTTTCGGAGGCTCGTAATTCTCGCCGAACTGCCCAAAATCGGGGCCGCACGCGATCATGCACAAAATTTGGGCACGTTATGTGGGGGCCGGCCACGCTATGCAAGCGAAAAAACGCCGGACGGCATCGCCGTCAGCCGATCAGCACGTACTGAACGAACTTGACCCCGGGATAGCCCAGCGTCACCAGCAGGTACGCCGCGAGCACGACCTGCGCGGCGCGCCGCCCGCGCAGACCGGTCCGGTGGTGGATGAACAGCAGCGCCGCGATCAGAACGAAGCCCCCGAGGGTCAGCAGGATCTTGTGGTCGAGATCGAGCAACGGCTCCTCCTCGAGGAACTGCGTCGTCCAGCCGGTCAGGATGCCGAGCCCGAGCACGATTTCCGAGGCCAGCAGCAGCCGCACCTGCAGACCCTCCGCCCCGGCGATCGACGGCAGGAGGTCGGAGAGGACGTTGCGCCGCTTGGACTTCATGCTCCGCTCGCGCAGCAGCACGGCGAGACCGGCGATCGCGGCGAGGGTCAGAAGGCCGTATGTCAGGACCGATACGACGATATGGCTCAGAACCCAGCCGGCCGGGGCCGAGGCGCGCAATGCCTGTTCCGGGACGTGCCCCCAGATCGTCGCCAGGATCGCCAGCAGAACGAGGTAGGGATAGAGCAGCGGCGCCAGCCGCCAACCCTCGCGCGACAGGGCGGCGAGCACGGCGAACAGGCCGGCGGTAACCGCCACCGTCACCCATAGCGTCGCCGAGAGGCCGGTATGCCAATTGCCGCCGAATCGCCAGAAGATGAAGGCCAGTGGGCCAACGACCGCGACCGCCGCGAGCACCCAGAACGGCACCGCGGGAGCCTCCGTGCGGCGCCAGGCGATGATCGTCGCCGGCAACAATGCACCCAGGGCGGAGAGGCTGAAGAGCAGCGTTTGCGGCATGGTGCGCGCACTATATCACCGAACCCGACGGCGCAAAGCGCGGCCTTGGCAGGGCAAGCCGGAGCGTTCAATATGCGGGCCCTATTCCGGAGAGTGGTGTGATGGCTCGGACGGTTGCCCTGCTTGTTGCCGCCGGCCGCGGGCAACGGGCTGGCGGCGAGATTCCCAAGCAGTTCCGCATGCTGGACGGATTACCGGTGCTGCGACGCAGCTGCGCCGCGTTTCTCGGCCATCCGGCCGTCGACGCCGTACAGGTGGTCATCCATGCCGACGACGGCGACCGCTACGACCGTGCGGTCGGCGGGCTCGGACTGCGTCCCGCCGCGGTCGGCGGGGCCACCCGCCAGGACTCCTGCCGGCTCGGGCTCGAGGCACTCGCCGCGGGCGCGGCACCTGACCGCGTGCTGATCCACGACGCCGCGAGGCCGCTCGTCGACCGCCCGACGATCGACCGCGTGCTCGCCGCGCTCGACGAGGTTCCCGGGGCCGTCGCCGCGGTTCCGGTGGCCGACACCCTCAAGCGCGCCGACGCGTCCGACTGCGTCGCCGCCACGGTCGACCGCAACCGGCTGTGGCGGGCCCAGACGCCGCAGGGTTTCCGCTTTGCGGAGATCCTCTCGGCGCACCGGAACGCGGCCGGCCTCTCGCTCACGGACGATGCGGCGGTCGCCGAGCGCGCGGGCATGCCGGTCCGACTCGTCGCGGGCAGCGAGGACAATCTCAAGATCACAACGGAGGACGACTTCCGGCGGGCCGGAATGCTGCTTTCCGGCGCTGACCTTCGTGTCGGAACCGGCTTCGACGTTCACCGGTTCGGTCCTGGGGACAGCGTCGTGCTTTGCGGCGTGACGATCCCGCACGACCACGGGCTGCAGGGCCATTCCGACGCCGACGTCGGGCTGCACGCGCTGAGCGACGCGATCCTCGGTGCCGTCGCCGAGGGCGACATCGGCAGCCATTTCCCGCCCGCGGATCCGCGCTGGCGCGGCGCCGATTCGGCGGGTTTCCTGCGGCACGCGGTGGGGCTCGTCGCCGCCCGCGCCGGCGAGATCCGGCATCTCGACGTCACCCTGATCTGCGAACGGCCGAAGGTCGGCCCGCACCGGCCGGCGATGCGGGCCCGCATCGCCGACATCGCGGGCGTCCCCGAGCAGCGCGTCAGCGTCAAGGCGACGACGACCGACGGGCTCGGCTTCACCGGCCGGGGCGAAGGCATCGCCGCGCAAGCCACGGCGACGGTACGGCTGTGACCGGCAAAATACCGCCTTCCCTGCCGGCCTGGCATCCGGCCTTCGTCACGGCGACCTGGTTCGGCACCGGGCTGCTGCCCGTCGCTCCCGGTACGTGGGGTTCGCTGGCCGCCCTGCCCTTCGCCTGGGCCATCGCCTCGCTCGGCGGGCCGCTGGCGCTGTTGGCGGCGGCGGTCGTGGCGTTCGCCGTCGGTGTCTGGGCGGCCGAAATCTACGGCCGCCGTTCCGGCGTCAAGGATGCCGGCCCGATCGTCATCGACGAGGTCGCCGGCCAGTGGCTCACGCTCGTCCCGCTGCCCGCCGACCCGGTGGCTTATCTGCTGGGATTTCTCGCGTTTCGGGCCGCCGATATCGCAAAGCCCTGGCCGGCCGGCTGGGCCGACCGCACGCTCGATGGCGGTCTGGGCGTCATGCTCGATGACGTGATCGCGGGCCTCTATGCGGCGCTCGCCACGTACCTGCTCTACCGGCTTGCTATCGCGGCCGAACTGCGCGAGATGGTCCCATGGCCGCTGTGACGGACGATGCGACCGCGCGAGCAAACGACGTCGTGGCGACGTTCCGCGCCCGCGGTCTCACCCTGGCGACCGCGGAATCGTGCACGGGCGGCCTCGTCGCCGCGTGTCTCACCGAAATCGCCGGCGCCTCGCAGGTCTTCGATCGCGGCTTCGTCACCTACTCCAACGAGGCGAAAACCGAGCTTCTCGGCGTTCCGCCGGCGCTGATCGCCGAGCACGGTGCCGTCAGCGAGGCGGTGGCGCGCGCCATGGCGGAGGGCACCCTGCGGCATTCGCCCGCCGACGTCGCCGTCGCCGTCACCGGCATTGCCGGCCCAGCTGGCGGGTCCCCTGACAAGCCGGTAGGCCTGGTGTTCATCGGGGCGGCACGGCGCGGCGGGCCTGCCAGGGTCGAACGCCATCGCTTCGAGGGAAACCGGACGGCGATACGTCGGCATGCCGCCGCCGCGGCGCTCACGCTGGCGCTATCGATTGCGACCGCCTGAGCACCAGCGAAACCAGGTCGCGCATCGGGTGCCCCGGCCGCCGCGCGTAGACCAATAGGTGGTTGTCCCAGTCGTCGAAGACGTTGAAGAAATCCCGCGGGTGCCGGAGCGGCAGCCACTCGTACCGCCGCAGCCGCTCGACGGTCTCGCTCAACTCCGCCGACGTCGTGTCCTCGATCACGTCGTCCAGGAAGTAGATCCGCTCACCGTGGAAGGCGAAGCTGCCCAGCATCATGCCCGCCACTTCCGCTGCGCGGCTGTCGTTTTCGACGCTGAAATCGACGTGATCGAACAACATCGTGCGGCTCTTGCCCTCGATGAGCAGGCAGACGCGCGGCGCTGCCCCCGCCTGCCCTGCCGACCGGCGCACGAAATAGAGGATCCGCCTGATCCGCACGAGCGAGCCCGGGCTGATGATCTCGAGCACGCGCTGACTCGCGAACAACGTGTCGTACGACGTCGGACGCGATAGCCGGTGCAGCCGCACTTCCTCGCTGAGGCCGTCCTCGCCGACCTCGACGCCGGCCGCGTTCAGCGCCCGCTCGATCGCCGCCAGCGTGCTGCTGCGCGGATCGGCCACACCGCGTTCGATGTTGTTCAGCGTTGCCAGGGATATGCCGGCCGCCGCCGCGAGGTCCTTCTGCTTGACCTCGAGCATCGCCCGCGCCGCCCGGATCTGACGCGCCGAAATCGCCATTGCTCCCCTGCGCCTTGCCTCGCGCTGCTGCGACGATAGCCCAAAATACGCATCATGCCTAGAATGTTAGGATCGACACGGGACTTTGCCGTGCCGGACGCCGCTCGCAGCGACGCTCGAACACGCAGTGTCTCGCAGTAGAGCCCGGCCATCGGCGGCGGTTCCGCACGAGGTCGCTTCGCGCGAAATCTACTAAAATTTAAGTCAATTTCGTTGCGCAGCCGGTCCGAGCCGCGTCAGCCGGCCGATCGTGCACGGCCGCCGCGACCGTAGAGGTCGTGCGCCCGGGCCTCGAACGCCGAGACCATGCGGCGGACCGCCTCGTTGAACAGCAGCCCCATGATCTTCTGCAACAGGCGCGAACGGAACTCGAAATCGACGAAGAAATCGATCTCGCAGCTACCGCCGGCGGTCTCGTTGAAGATCCAGTGATTGTTCAGATATTTGAAGGGGCCGTCGAGATAGGCCACGTCGATCCGCATGCGGTCGGGGTTCAAGGTCACGCGCGTGGTGAAGCTCTCGCGTATGCCCTTGAATCCGACCACGAGGTCCGAAAGCAGGACGTTTTCGCGCACGCTGCGCAGCCGGGCGCCGAGGCACCAGGGCAGGAATTGCGGATAGCGCTCGACGTCCGCGACGAGGTCGTACATCTGCTTGGGCGTATAAGGCACTACCCGTTTTTCGGCATGCGTTGCCACGTTGACGTCCGGGTCAGGCCGGTTTTCGACCGGTCGCCGTGCCGGCTTGGGCCGCGCGCGCCGCTCGCAAGCGCCTGAAATCGTCGCCTGCATGATAGGAGGAGCGCGTCAGCGGCGAGCTGGCGACCAGGAGAAATCCCTTGCCGCGGGCCAGTTTCGCGTAGCCTGCGAACTCGTCCGGCGTGACGAACCGGTCGATCGGCGCGTGCTTGCGCGTCGGCTGCAGATATTGGCCGATGGTCAGGAAATCGACGTCGGCGGCGCGCAGGTCGTCCATCACCTGGCCGACCTCTTCGCGGCTCTCGCCGAGCCCGACCATGAGGCCCGATTTGGTGAACATTCCCGGATCGATGCGCTTGACGCGGTGGAGCAGCTCGAGGCTCGTGAAGTAACGCGCCCCGGGCCGGATCGGCGGGTAGAGCCGCGGCACGGTCTCGAGATTATGGTTGAAGACGTCCGGCCGGGCCTCGACCACCAGCTCGATCGCCCCCTCGCAATCCTTGAAGTCGGGCGTCAGCACCTCGATCGTGGTACCGGGCGCCTCCCGGCGAACGGCCCGGATCACGGCCGCGAAATGGCCGGCGCCGCCGTCCTCGAGGTCGTCGCGGTCGACCGAGGTGATCACGACGTGCTCGAGGCCGAGTTGCGCGACGGCGAGCGCCACATTCAGCGGCTCCATCGGGTCGAGCGCCGTCGGGCGCCCAGTGGCGACGTTGCAGAATGCGCAGGCGCGCGTGCAGACCTCGCCCATGATCATCATCGTCGCGTGCCGCTTGGCCCAGCATTCGCCGATGTTCGGGCAGGCCGCCTCTTCGCACACGGTGTGCAGGCGGTGTTCGCGCACGATCCTGCGGGTCTCGTTGTACTCCCGCGACACCGGCGCCTTGACGCGGATCCAGTCCGGTTTGCGCCGAACCGGGCTTTCCGGCCGGTTGCGCTTTTCGGGATGTCGCAGTCGCGGAGCCGTCTCGGCGGTCATTCGCTGAACCTCGGTGCCCTGCCTCTGTGGATCAAACGTGGATAACGCGACCGTATGCGTCAAGGACCGACTCGTGCATCATTTCGCTGAGCGTCGGGTGCGGGAACACGGTGTGGATCAGCTCGCTTTCCGTGGTCTCCAGCCCCATGGCGACGACGTAGCCCTGGATCAGCTCGGTCACTTCCGCGCCGACCATATGGGCGCCGAGCAGCTCGCCGGTGCCCGCATCGAATACGGTCTTGATCATGCCTTCCGGCTCGCCGAGCGCGATCGCCTTGCCGTTGCCGATGAACGGAAAGCGGCCGACGCGCACCTTGTGGCCCGCCTCCTTCGCCGCCGCTTCGCTGAGGCCGACGCTGGCGACCTGCGGGTGGCAGTAGGTGCAGCCGGGGATCCGCGTCTTCTTCATCGGGTGAACGCCTTCCTGGCCGGCGATCTTCTCGATGCAGATGATCCCCTCGTGGCTCGCCTTGTGGGCGAGCATCGGCGGTCCCGCGACGTCGCCGATGGCGTAGATGCCGGGCTCGTCGGTGCGGCCGTAGCCGTCGGCGACGATGCAGCCGCGGTCGGTCTTGACCTTCGTCGTCTCGAGGCCGAGATTTTCGATGTTGCCGACGACCCCGACCGCGGAGATGACGCGCTCCACCTTGATCTCGCTCGTCTTGCCCTTGCCGTCCTCGGCGATCGCCGTGACCATGTCCTTGCCCTTTTTGAGCGCGGTCACCTTGGTGCCGGTCAGGATCTTCATGCCGTCCTTCTCGAACTGCTTGCGCGCGAGGGCGGCGATCTCCGCATCCTCGACCGGCAGAACCTGCGGCAGCACCTCTACGACCGTCACCTCCGAGCCCAGGGTCCTGAAGAAGCTGGCGAATTCGATGCCGATTGCGCCCGAGCCGATGACCAGCAGCGATTTGGGCATGATGTCGGGCACCAGCGCTTCCATGTAGGTCCAGACGAACTTGCCGTCCGGCTCGAGTCCCGGCAGCGTTCGCGCGCGCGCGCCGGTCGCGAGGATGATGTGCTTGGCGGCGAGCTCGGCCACGGCCTTGCCGTCCTTGGTCACGCCGAGCTTGCCCGGGCCGTTCAGCCTGCCCTCGCCGTCGAACACCGTGACCTTGTGTTTCTTCATCAG
>JBFHDX010000138.1:0-8994 GCA_041584475.1 Alphaproteobacteria bacterium | reverse complement strand
TTTCAGGAAGAGCAGACGCGATCGTTCGAGGACGTGCGCGCGGACATCGAGCGCGACCTGAAGTCGTCGCGGGTCGGCGACATGGTCCAAAGGCTCGCCAATGACATCGAGGACGTATTGGCGCGCGGTGACCCGCTCGAAGAGGCTGCCAGGTCCGCCGGGCTCGAGGTCCGCCGCGTCGGCCCGCTCGATATTTCCGGTGTCGACGCCGACGGCAACCGGGTCGCGGATCTGCCTGACGGCGAGTTCCTGAACGCCGCCTTCGCTGCGGATCCGGGAACGGCAGGGCGCCCGATCGAGACCGACGACGGCGGATACTTCATCCTTCGAGTCGACGGTGTCGTGCCGTCCGCCCTGCAGCCGCTGGCGGAGGTCCGCGACGCTGTCACGGCCGCGTGGTCGCGCGAGCGGCGTCGCGACGCGGCGCGGGAGCGGGCGCTGGAAATCGTCCAGAGCGTCGAGAGTGGAGCCCAGCTCGCGACGGTCGCCGAACGCGAAGGGCTCTCGGTCACGGAGACCGAACCCCTCGACCGGCGCGGACGCGGCGCGCAGTCGGACCTCGTGACGCCGCCGTTGGTGAGCGACATCTTCAGGCTGCAGATCGGGCAGGCGGCAATGGCGGAGATGCCGGACGGCTACGTCGTCGCCCAACTGAAACGGATCGTGCCGGCGGACACCGATACGATCGACCAGCTTGCGACGGTCGTCGGCGACGGCATGGTCTCCGACATCATTATCCAGTTCAACAACGCGTTGCGCCGCGAGTTCGGGGTAAAGGTCGACCGGTCGGTCATCAATCGGCTGTTCTGACGATGCAGGCGCGGCCGGATTTCGAAACGTTCGCGAGCGCATACGACGCCGGCAGGCCGCAGGTCGTCTCGACGTCGCTCGTCGCCGATCTCGAGACGCCGGTGTCGGCGATGCTGAAGCTGGCGGACGGGCGACCGAACAGCTTTCTGCTGGAATCGGTCGAAGGCGGCTCCATCCGCGGCCGCTATTCGTTCATCGGGCTGAAACCCGACCTGATCTGGCGCTGCCAGGGCGACAATGCGGAAATCAATCGCAAGGCGCGCTTCGAACCCGATGCCTTCGAGCTCTGCGAAGGCGGCGCCCTGGAATCGCTGCGCAAACTGCTGGCCGAGTCGGCAATCGAGCTGCCAGAGGACATGCCGCCAATGGCGGCCGGCCTCGTCGGGTACATGAGCTACGACATGGTGCGACTGATGGAGCGGCTGCCCGACAAGAACCCGAAGGCGATTGACGTACCCGACGGTTTGTTCGTGCGCCCCACGGTCATCGCGGTTTTCGACACGATCGAGGATCTCGTGACGGTGATCACGCCGGTGCGCCCGCAAGCCGGCGTAGACGCCGCCGCCGCCTATGGCCAGGCACGTGAAAGGCTGGCCGATATCGTCACCGATTTCGGCCGCTCGTTGCCGTACCGGCGGGAAGCGGCAACCGACTACGTCGAACTGCCGACGCCGAAATCGAATATGACCCCGGACGAGTTCCGGATCATGGTCGAAAAGGCCCGCGAATACATCCTCGCCGGCGACATCTTCCAGGTCGTCCTGTCGCAGCGCTTCGAGGTGCCGTTCAACCTGCCCCCGTTCGCGCTCTACCGCTCGCTGCGGCGTCTCAATCCGTCCCCGTTCCTGTTCTATCTCGATTTCGGCGAGTTCAGCATCGTCGGGTCGAGTCCCGAGATCCTCGTGCGCCTGCGCGATGGCACGGTTACGATCCGCCCGATCGCCGGAACCCGGCCCCGCGGCAAGGATGCAAACGAAGACAGGGCGCTGGCCGACGATTTATTGTCCGACCCCAAGGAACTCGCGGAACATCTAATGCTGCTCGACCTCGGCCGCAACGATGTCGGGCGCGTGGCGCAGATCGGCACCGTAAAAGTCACCGAGCAGATGGCCGTCGAATTCTATTCGCACGTCATGCATATCGTCTCCAACGTCGAAGGCGACATCGCCCCGGGTCACGATGCCTTGCAGGCACTGGTCGCCGGTTTTCCGGCGGGCACAGTTTCCGGGGCGCCCAAGGTGCGCGCGATGGAGATCATCGATGAGCTGGAACCGGCGCGGCGCGGCATCTATGCCGGTTGCATCGGGTATTTCGGCGCCAACGGGGACATGGACACCTGCATCGCCCTGCGCACCGCCGTGGTCAAGGATTCGACCATGTATGTACAGGCGGGGGGCGGGATCGTGTTCGACAGCAACCCGGAAAGCGAATTCCAGGAGAGCTGCAACAAGGCCCGTGCGCTACTGCGGGCCGCGGAAGAGGCCGTTCGCTTCGCCGCCGGCGGCAGCCGCCAATAGGCTGTCCGCGGTCCCCTGGTAGGAAAGCCGGACCACTGTGCTTACCGGCACCAAATTGATGCCCCGCCGGCGCGCCTCGGGAATCCATTCGGCCAGCACGTCGAGCGTCACATCGTGCGGGTGACCGAGACCCACCGCATAGCCCCTCCGGCGCGCGATCGCCTCCAGCTGGGCGAGACGCATCGACACTTCCTCGACGGTCCGCTCGTTGTCGAGAAACACGTCGCGGCGCGTGTTCGGCACCCCGAGATCCTCTGCCAGGCCGGTGCCCGCAGTGTCGGCACGCGTCCACGAATCGAGGAACAGCAATCCGCGGTCTCGTATCTCGCGCATCAGGGGCCGCACCAGTTCGGGATCGGCCATGAAGAGGCTGCCCATATGGTTGCTGACCCCGACATAGCCTTCGAACCGCGAGAGACCCCAGCGCATCCGGCGCATGATCTCGCTGTCGTCGAGGGATGTCAGCAGGGCGTTGGGGCCGGGATCGGCGGCGGCGCTGCTCGGCTCCATCGGCATGTGCACGAGCAACTCGTGGCCCTGCGCCCGGGCACGCGTCGTATGCGAGGCGAGGTCTCGCCCGTATGGAATGAAGGCAAGCGTCAGCGGCGCGGGCAGCTCGACGGCGCGGGCCGTTCGCGTCTGGTCGATGCCGACGTCGTCGATGACGATCGCGATCATCGGGCCGTCCTGCGTGGTGTCCCCGTCGACCGCGTAGGCGAGCCAGGGTGGCACGTCGAATTGCGGCTTGCCTTGCGGCAGGGCCGGCAGGAGTGCGTCATCGTCCGCCCCGCGATCGAGACCGTCGTCGATACCTTCGGGGAGCGCTAGCGACGGCATCGCCGCAGCCAGATCTTCCTCGACCGGATCGGGCGGAAGCGGGTCCTTCGCCGGCAGTGCGAATTCGCGTTCAAGCCGCGCCAGCGCACGGGCCCGTTGCGGCGCCTGGCGGACCGGCGACTTGGGGGCACGCACACTTTCGACCTTGGACAGCGGTCGATAGCGAGTGATCGTCCGCGCTTCGGACGGCACGCCGTACTCGCCACCAGCCAGCTGGAGTTCACGATCTCCACCGCGAATGTCCGGTGCCGTTGCTCGCGGCGGCGCCCGATGCAGCTGCAGCAGGACCGACGCCGCGGCGAGAACGGCGAGCAGGACAGTGGCGCCGGCGCTGATGCGCGGGCCGGTGAGCCAATGGGCCGTGGTGAACACCCCGGCTCCGGCCGCGGCAAGCCTGACCACCAGCCGATTCGCACCGCTGCGGATCCGCCCGGCCGCGCGCTGCCACCGGGCGACCGTGGCGAGCCAATCCGCGCAAAGCCGGGTCGTGCCGAGTCGCGCAGCGGCAGCAATCCGAACGGCGCCGGCGAATGCCAGGCTGCGCACGGCGCCGATGGTGGAACCCGCAGCATGCAGTACCGACGACAAGCCGTTTGCACACCGGCGCACGATTCGCACCGTAACCGAAGCCAGCCGCCGCTTGCGGCCGCGGGCGATCGGGAGCCTGGCATAGATGCGGCGCCGCGGTTTGGCTCCGCGGCGCCCGAGTGCTCTCGACCGTTGCTGCGAGCGTCGTGTCATGTCCTCCGTACCCGCCACCTACAGGTTACAGAGGATCATCCTTACGTTCCAACAGTTTCCAATTCGTATAGATTTCGCCTGCCAGACGCACCGGCTCCGATCAGGCGTCCACCGTCACGCCCGCCAGCTCGTCGAGGATCGGGCAGTCCGGCCGATCGTCGCCATGGCAGCGCCGCGTCAAGTCGATCAGCGTATCACGCATGCGCTGAAGCTCGTCGAGCTTACGATCGATCTCGGCGACGTGCGCCATCGCAAGGGCTCTCACGTCCGCGCTGACGCGGTCCTTGTCACGCCACAGATCGAGCAAACGACCTACGTCCTTGATGCTGAAACCGAGGCCTCGCGCATGCTGGATGAAGCGCAGATTGGCCACGTCCTGCTCGGAATAGGTGCGATAGCCGCCATCGGTGCGCCCGGCCTGCGGGATCAGGCCGATGCTCTCGTAATAGCGGATCGTCTTGGCACTGACGCCCGAGCGTTGTGCCGCGATACCGATATTCATGTCGTTCCTCCGTTCAACGCCGCTCGGCTTCGCTGTCCGCGTCCCGCTTCGACGCGGCAGCCCGCCACGACCGCAAGAGCAACGCGTTGCTGACGACGCTCACGCTGCTGAAGGCCATCGCCGCCCCCGCGACGATCGGGCTGAGATAGCCGAACGCTGCCAGCGGTATTCCGACGACGTTGTAGATGAAGGCCCAGAACAGGTTCTGATAGATCTTGCGGCCCGTGGCACGGCTCACTGCGATGGCATCGGCCGCGAGTCTCGGATCCGGCCGCATCAGCGTGATACCGGCGACCTCCATCGCGATATCGGCGCCGCTGCCCATCGCAAGGCCCAGGTCGGCGGCCGCCAGTGCGGGCGCATCATTGACGCCGTCACCGACCATCGCAACGATCTTGCCATCGGCACGCAGCGCGGCGACCGCGGCCGCCTTGTCGCCCGGCAGGACCTCGGCGCGAAAATCGTCGAGGCCCAGACGTGCGGCGATGGCGGCGGCGGTACGCTCGTTGTCGCCCGTGAGCATCATGACGCCGATCCCCCGCCGCTGCAGGATGCGCAGCGCTTCGAATGCTTCCGGACGCAACGGATCGGCGACGGCCACCGCGCCGAGCAATTCGCCGTTGCCGTTGGCGGCCCACATGACGGTCTTGCCGTCCTGCTCCAGCGCGGCGACGCGTTGTTCCAGCTGCGCGGTATCCGCACCGGCCTCATCCATGAGGCTTCGATTGCCGATCCACAGGCTCTCGTCGTCGACCCGCGCGGTCAGGCCCCTGCCCCCGATCCGGCTGAAGCTGCCCAATGCCGACAAGGCCACACCCTGCTGCTCGGCGTGTGCGAGAATCGCTTTCGCCAACGGGTGTTCGCTGCCTTGCTGGGCGGACGCGACGAGTCGCAGCAGATCGTTCTCGTCGAATTCACCGATCGTCAAAACGTCGGTCACCACGGGCTGTCCCCGGGTCAACGTGCCCGTCTTGTCGAAGATCAGCGTGTCGACGCCACCCGCACGCTCGAGCGCTTCGACATCCTTGATCAGGATGCCGGCCCGCGCCGCCGCCCCGGTGCCGGCCATGATGGCCGTCGGCGTCGCAAGTCCGAGCGCGCAGGGACAAGCGATGACCAGAACAGAGACCGCTGCGATGACGCTTTGCTCGAGCGTGCCGCCGGCGGCAAACCAAGCGACCGCCGTAACCGCGGCGACACCGACGACCGACGGCACGAAGACGTGCGTCACCCTGTCGACCATGCGTTGAACGGGTGGCTTCGCCGCCTGCGCGTTTTCGACCAGCGCAATGATCCGCTCGAGCATCGAGGCCTTGCCGACCGTCGTCGTCTCGACACGCAGGACGCCGTCACCATTGACGCTGCCGCCGGTGACCCGGTCGTTCGGCCCCTTGCTGACCGGAATGCTCTCGCCGGTCAGCAGCGACTCGTCGACCGCGCTCTCGCCGCTCAGGACGAGTCCGTCGACCGGGATTCGTTCGCCCGGCCGGACGACCACCACCTCGCCCGTCCGCACCGCCGTGGCCGAAACCGTCACCAGTTCTCCGTCGCGTTCCACGTGCGCCTGTTCCGGCCGCAGGCGCATGAGTTGGCGGATCGCCGCCGATGTACCCCTGCGGGCGCGCGCCTCCAGCCACTTCCCGAGTTTGACGAGCGTTATGATGACCGCCGATGCCTCATAGTACAGGTGGGGTTCCCACGCAGCCGGCACGACGAACAGATTGTAGGTGCTGAGGCCGAAGGCGGCGGAGGTTCCCAGCGCCACCAGCAGATCCATCGTCCCGGTGCCAGACCTGACGGCCTTCCAGGCACCGACGTAAAAGCTCCAGCCGATCAGGAACTGGACGACAGCGCCGACGCCGAACTGCCAGAGTCCTGGCAGGGCCAGATCGAGCCCCGCCACCCCGCCCAACATGGGAAGCACGAGCGGCAACGAGAGCAGTGCGGCGGCCACGACGACCAGCATCTCGCGGCGGTCGGCGGCGGCCTGTCGGGCCTCGTCGCGCGCACCATCGTCCGCCAGCGACGCCCCGTATCCGGCTCGCTCGACCGCAGCAATCAGCGCCGCCGGTTCGACCCCCGCTGCCACGATCCGTGCCGTTTCGGTCGCCAGATTGACGCTCGCCTCGACCACGCCGGGAACCCCGGTCAACGCGCGCTCCACATGCCCGACACAGGCCGCGCACGTCATCCCGGTGACGGTCAGCGTCAGATCGCTGCGGACGACCCCGTATCCGGCATCTTCGACGGCATCGACCAGGCGTTCGACATCGGTGTTGCCGGCATAGTCGATATCCGCCGTCTCGGTGGCCAGATTGACCGACGCATCGGTGACGCCGGGGACGGACTTGAGCGCACGTTCGACGTGGCCGACACAGGCGCCGCACGTCATGCCCGCGATCTTCAACCTGGCGCGCGCCACGTCGGCCGACGCATCCGCGATGGCCGCCGCGCGCGTCGCTTCTGCTGCCGTGATCTCCTGCATCGTTGCGGCTCGCCCGGATTCAGGGGGTTCTGGCCGCATAGCCCGCCTTCTCGATCGCCGCGATCACGTCGCCGCTTCCGGCGTCGTCGACGATCTGCACCGAGGCCGTCCCCGCCGCCAAATCGACGGTTGCCGCAACAACGCCGGGGGTTGCATCGAGCGCTTTTTGCACGCGACCGACACAGTGCTCACAGCTCATTCCCTCAACCTTCAGCGTGACGCTGAGCGTCGTCTTTTCGGACATGCGGGAGATCTCCTTGGCTTGGATGGCAATCTTGCTCGTGCGATATCAGATAAGGCTTCCAGACGCTGGAAGGTCAATGCCAAACTTTCCAAAAACTGTAAACATTAGAATTTACTGATTTCCCGCTTGCTTCCGTAGCTTCGGAAAGCCTGCTATAAAGCGGCGGTTTCGCGCGCCCGTCGTGAGGACGGTGGGCTAAGGGTCTGAAATGTTTTTGCTAATCGACAATTACGACAGCTTCACCTACAACCTCGTCCATTTCCTCGGCGAGCTCGGGGCCGACGTATCCGTGCGGCGGAACGATGCCATTACCGTTGACGAGGCCCTGTCGCTTCGACCCCAGGGGATCGTCATTTCGCCAGGACCGTGCGATCCCGATCGCGCCGGGATCTGCCTCGCCCTCGTCAGCGCTGCCGCCGGCAAGGTGCCGCTGTTGGGCGTCTGCCTCGGGCACCAGGCGATCGGCCAGGCGTTCGGCGGTCGTGTCGTCCGCGCCCCGCTGCCGATGCACGGTAAGGTAAGCGAGATCCATCATCGCCGCGGTGGCGTGTTTGCCGGCCTTCCCGATCCGCTTGCGGCGACGCGGTATCACTCGTTGATCGTCCAACGTGACGGGCTGCCGGATTGTCTGGAGGTGACCGCGGAAACCGATGATGGCCTGATCATGGGCCTGCAACACAGAGACATGGCGGTACACGGGGTCCAGTTCCATCCGGAGAGCATCGCCACGGATCACGGTCATGCGTTGCTGAAGAATTTTCTCAGGGTGACCGGGCACAAGGGAACGGCATGAACGGGGATATCGGTGATTTCAGGGCGTTGCTGGCGAAGGTCGCCGACGGCCAGTCGCTGAGCGTTGACGAGGCCCGAATGGCCTTCGACATCATGATGTCCGGCGACGCCACGCCTTCGCAGATGGGTGGCTTCCTGATGGCGCTTCGGGTACGCGGCGAGACCGTGGCGGAGATCACCGGCGCCGCCAGCGCGATGCGGGCCAAGGCGCGTCACGTGCAGGCGCCCGAGGGGGCGATGGACATCGTCGGAACCGGCGGCGACGCGTCCGGTACGTTCAACGTCTCGACGGCGACCGCCCTCGTCGTCGCCGCTTGCGGCGTGCCGGTAGCCAAGCACGGCAACCGGGCGTTCTCGTCGAAGTCCGGGGCGGCCGACGTGCTCACCGCCTTGGGCGTCGATGTCGAGGCCGAATTCGACAAGGTCGAGCAGGCGATGCGGGAGACGAATATCGGCTTTCTCATGGCGCCGCGGCATCATGGCGCCATGCGCAATGTCGGGCCAACCCGCGTCGAACTCGGAACCCGGACGATTTTCAACATACTCGGACCACTCTCCAACCCGGCAAACGTCAAGCGGCTGCTGGTCGGATGCTTTTCCCGGCACTGGATCGAGCCGATGGCCGAGGTGCTTGGCAATCTCGGCGCGGACCGCGCCTGGGTGGTACATGGCAGCGATGGTCTCGACGAGCTGACAACGACAGCGCAATCGTGGGTGGCAGAGTACCGGGATGGCGCACTGTCCACTTTCGAGATCGGCCCCGAGGATGCCGGCGTAGCCAAGGCGCGTCCTCAGGACTTGAAGGGCGGCTCTCCGGAGGAAAATGCTGCGGCAATGAGGGCGCTGCTGTCGGGCGAAGCCGGCGCATACCGCGATATCGTCCTGCTGAATGCGGCGGCGTCGCTCGTCGTTGCCGGCAAGGCGGGTGATCTTCGGGAAGGGGCGGCCCTTGCCGCCCGCTCGATCGATTCCGGCGCCGCCAAGGCGACGCTCGACAAGCTGGTTTCGATCACCGGCCTCGGGGCAGCAACGGAATGAGCGACGCCCTGGCGAGGATCTGTGCCGA
>JBFHDX010000137.1:0-9150 GCA_041584475.1 Alphaproteobacteria bacterium | reverse complement strand
TGAAGGGACTGCGCGAGCGGTTGCTGTCGGCCTCCCCGTCGGCCGCCGGTGGCAGCGGCAAGGCGGGCATGACGGCGTCGTTCGGCGGCACGATGATGGACGCGGAGACGCCGCTCTACGAGCATATGGATCGCGCCTCGGAAGCGCATAGCTGGGCGCTCAAGGGCATGGGCGACACGATCTGCATGTGGACGCCGCGGTTCTGATCGCTCGCGCCCCGTCGGGGGGACGGGGGCTCATCTCACGAATCACGAAAACGCCGCCTATCGTCGAATGACGGGCCGGCTTGGGACGCGCGGCCGCCGCACCTCGTCGCTGCGTCGGCTTACTGACTCTTCCTCCATGGTGGAGTCTTTCCTTATCGACCCTTTGCCACGCTTTGTGATGGAAATCTCCGCGCGTGGCCACCGGCTGTCATAGCGGTTAGCGCGATGATGAGTCCGCTCTCCGCGTCCGTGCGCGGCCGCCGCGCCAGCGCTCGCAAGGATGGGTCGACGGCCTTGCCGCGGGGCGGGTGAAACGGAAAACGCGTTTCATGTGGCAGGAAGAGAGCAACGAATGATAAAGGACCCGAATGCTATTAGATATCGCATGATTAGGTTCACCCTTGGTTCAATCGCATTCATCGCATCGGCAATGGCGTGGAACGCGGCCGCGACGACTGAGGAGGACGTGGAATATGAACTGGTCCGAAAATACATGGAAACGGGAAACATTCCGCTTTTTCATCAGAGCCTCAGCCGTCTTTACCACGGAGTTATTTCGGACCGGTATGATCCACAGCGGTTGGAGAAATTCCTGATCAACGAGTGGGAAGAGAAGAAAGGCTCAATCGACGTCTCGACGCAGTCGGAAGAAGGCCTGTTCGTTGCGATGGATATTGCGGGCTACATACTCCTGGGTCGGCGCGACGGCTGGCTGGACCATCCGGCCAAAGACATTGATCAGCTACTGCGGGAGATTGCGCGCAGTGAGCATGAAATCTTGCCCTTGTTTGCGATTCACTATCTTTCCATTCTGAACGATGACGCCGATGCCAGCCTTTTCGAGAAAAGCGCACGACGTCCGGAAATGGGCATCTTCAGGTCTTCCGTCGCGGCACTGGGGCGGCTGTGCTCGACACGAGGACAAACGGCGCTGGAGGCGCTGAGCGCGAATGAGGGCGATCCCGGGCGACGCAGCTATATCGTCGAGATCTATGACAAATATTACGGCGATCGCGACAGACCGTACCATTGCCGGCGCAGGTAGGGTTTACAGATAGGACATTTGCCTGAAGGGCGCCCCTCGCGCCCCACCCCCTCAACCCCCCGGCCGCACCCGTCGCTCTCCCCCGCCCGCGCGGCCCTGCAGCGCGGCGCGCAGGAAGCGATGGCGGTCCTCCGGCGACAGCCCCTGAAGCACCTCGAGCAGCGCTGCGTGCATCTGCGCCTGCGCCGCGCCCGAGGCCGCGCGCATGCGGGACAGCGCGTCCCGCAGCGCCGCCGCGTCGAGGGGCTCGGCCGTCAGCAGTTCCCGGATCTCGCCGCGCGCCTCCCGCATCTCCTGGCCGGCCTCGCGCAGCGGTGCGGCGTGCCGGGTGCGGATCTCGCGCGCCAGCGCCCGCGCTTGCGGGCCCACCGCCTCGAAGCCGCGTCGCAGGTCGAACGGCCGCGCCAGCGTCGCGATCTCGCCGCCGCGCGCCTGGTACTGCCGCTTGGCAAGCCAGGCAGAGGCGATCATGCCGCCGAGGAAGAGGTTGAGCCCCAGCGACACGGCGAGGGCGATGGCGAGCGTGCGGATGGTCCGCGGCGTCATGGCAGCGCCTCCATCGATTGCACGTAGACCTGCAGCGCGAGCGCGACATCGGCATCGCGGGCGCCGGGCAGCACCGCGTCGGGCAGCGCCGCGCCCAGCACGAGGCCGAGGACGGCGGCGGCGGCCAGCGCCGAGGCCGGTTGCCACAGCGGGCCGAGGGGCCAGAGCACGGCCAGCCCGCGCGGCCACGCGCGATCGGCCGCGGCGAGCACGGCGGCCATCAGCTCCGGGGTCGGCGCCGGCGCCCGGTCGAGCGCGAGCGCCGCGTCGAGTTCGGCTTCGGCCTCGCGCGCCATCGCCGCTTGTTGATCGGCGACGAGGATCGCCTGGGCGGCCGCCCGCTCGGCCTCCGGCCAGCGCTTCGGGTCGGTCCCGTAGGCCGCGACGATCGCGCGGAACCGGTCCAGGTCGAGCTTTTGCGGATCGCGATCGGCCATCACAGCCTCCCCGTCAGCTCGCCGCGGCGCGGGCCGAGCCGCTCACGCAAAGCCCGCCGGCCGCGCGCCAGCAGCGATTCCAGCGCCTCGACGCTGACGCCGAGGATGCCGGCGGCCTCGACGTTGCCGAGCTCCTGGTAGTGCACCAGCGCGATGGCGGCGCGCTGCCGCTCGGGCAGGCGCGCCAGCGCGCGCCGCACCGCCGCCGCCACCTGGGCGCGCTGGCGGTCCTGCGCCGGTCCCGGCGCCGGGTCGACGAGATCGTCGGGCAGCTCCGCGTGGCCGCGGTCGCGCCGGCGCAGCCGGTCGATGCAGATATTGTAGGCGACGCGGTGCAGCCAGGTGCCGACGCGCGCCTCGCCGCGCCAGCCGGGCGCCGTGCGCCAGAGGCGCAGGAACACCTCCTGCGCCACGTCCTCGGCCTCGGCCGCGTCGCCCAGCATGCGCCAGGCGAAGGCGTGGATGCGGCCAAGATGGTCGTCGACGAGGGCCCGGCACGCGGCGGGATCGCCAGCGCCGACGCGGGCCAGCAGCGCCGCGTCGGCCTGGATCGACTCGCCCGGGTGCCGTGCCGGTTCGTCCCGCGCCATGGGCAATCATAGACGGCTTTGCGCGGGAACGGACAGACGCCGCGTCCGGCCGTGGCCCCGGCGTCGCTCAATTGGCGTCACCGCGCTCGCCGCCGTCGCCCCGGCCGCCACTGTTGCCCGGGCCGTCCGGCCGCCACTGCTGCAGCTCGCCGATGGTGATGCCGCCATCGCCGTTCTTGTCGACCTTCTCGAACCAGGCAGTGGCGATCGCCGTCGATTCCTCCTTCGTCACCTTGCCGTCGCCGTTTTGGTCCATGCGCTGGAAGCGCCGCTCCAGGCGCTCGCCGTCGCGTTTGCTCGCCGCCTTGATCTCCTCCAGCGTCAGCGCCCCGTCGCCGTCGGCATCGGCCTTGGCGAGCCGCTTGCCGCGGATCTCCGCAAGCTCCTCGAGCGTGATGCGGCCGTTGCCGTCGAGATCCATGCGCTCGAAGCGCTGCTGCATTCGGTTGCCGTGGTCCTCGTCGGCCTTCGCCGCGGCCAGCGCCGGCGCCCCCGCGATCAGTCCCAATGCGATAATCAATGTCGTCGCTCTCATAATGTCGCTCCTCGAAATATGGACAAGCACACCGGATCCGGCGGACCCGATGATGCTTGGACGCGCGCCGGGGGGAATTCCGTCGCGAAAAAAGATTCAATTGTCGGCTTGTTCGTGCCGGCTCATGCGTCGCCGCCGGCGCCGACGGGTTCCGCCAGCCGCTCGCGCAGCGCGGTCTTCAGGACCTTGCCGTAGCTGTTCTTCGGCAGCGTCTCGAGGAAGACGTACTCGCGCGGGCGCTTGAAGCGGGCGATGCGCTCGAGGCAGTGGCGGTCGAGACCGTCCACCGTCACGGCGTGCCCGGGCTCGGCGACGACGCAGGCGAGCACGGTCTCGCCCCACTCGCGGTCGGGCCGCCCGATCACCGCGGCCTCCGCGATGCCGGGGTGGGTCAGCAGCACCTCCTCGACCTCGCGCGGATAGATGTTGGCGCCGCCGGAGATGATGACGTCGCGGCTGCGGTCCTTGAGCGTCAGGTAGCCGTCCTCGTCGAAGGCGCCGATGTCGCCGGTGTGCAGCCAGCCGCCGCGCAGCGTCTCCGCCGTCGCCTCGGCATCGCGCCAGTAGCCGCGCATGACGCTGTCGCCGCGGACCAGGATCTCGCCGCCCTCGCCGGCCGGCAGCGGCGCACCGTCGGCGTCGGCGACGCGCACCTCGACGTTCGCGAACGGCAGGCCGACCGAGGCGAGCCGTTCCGCGAAGCGGGGCTCGGAGGGTCGCGGGAACCGGCTCTTGGCCAGCGAGGTGATGGTCATCGGGCTCTCGCCTTGGCCGTAGATCTGCGCCAGCCGGTAGCCGATCACGTCGAGCGCGCGCCTGCAGTCCTCGACATACATCGGCCCGCCGCCATAGACGATCGTCCGCAGCCCCGGGACGTCGCTGTCGTGGCGCTCGATCGAGTCGACCAGCCGGCGCACCATGGTCGGCGCGGCGAACAGGCTGACGCCGCGGTGCACGTCGAACAGGCGGATCATCTCGTCGGGGTCGAAACCGCCCGATTCGGGGACGATTTGCGCCGCGCCGGCGGCGACGTGTGGCAGGATGTAGAGGCCCGAGCCGTGCGACATCGGCGCCGCGTGCAGGATCGCATGCGTCGCCGCGATCGCGTCGACGTCCGCGAAATAGCCCAGCGTCATGGCAAGCAGGTTGCGGTGCGTCAGCATCGCGCCCTTCGGGCGGCCGGTCGTGCCGCTGGTGTAGAACAGCCAGGCGACATCGTCCGGCTCGGCCGCGGCGAACGGCACGGGATCGCCTTCGGCGAGGCGGCGCCAGTCCGCGCTTTCGGTCTCGATAACCGCACAGGCGCCGCCGAGCCCGCCGATCGTCGCGGCGAGATCGGGCGTGACGACGCAGGCGCGGGCGCCGCTGTGCTCGAGGATGTGGCGGAACTCGGCGGCGGCGAGCTTGGCGTTGACCGGCACCGCGATCAGCCCTGCGTGCCAGCAGGCGAACAGCAGCGCCACGTAATCCGGGCCGTTGCGCATCACCAGCGCGACGCGGTCGCCCGCGCCGAGGCCCAGGCGCCCGCGCAGGTTCGCGGCAATGACCGCGACCCGCGCCGCCAGTTCCCGATAGTCGCAGATCGCCCGCTCGCCGGCGACGAGGGCCGGCCGGTCGCCCATCGCCCGGGCGCTGCGTGCCAGCAGTCCTGCGATATTCAAACCCGCCTCCCGCCGCTCCGAGCATGGCACCTCGCGGCGGCCCTCGTCAACGGATGGCGGGCGGGCGAAACCACGCCGAGCGCCGGGGGCTGGCCCCGGGAACACGGCATCGGATCTGCGATCCGATGCCCGTGGCGGCGCGAGGCCCGAAAAGGCGGTTGAGTCAGAACGCAGCCGAGGAGCGGGATGGCCACGGGATCGCGGTCGCGGATCTCGCACCCGCGGCCCGGGCGCGGCGCGCTAGATCTTCGGCTCGAAGGTCGCGTAGACGAGCTTGCTGATCTCGAGCAGCTGCTCGCGCGGGAGCTCGCCCGTCATCGCGAACCCCATGCCCTGCTCGAGCCAGATGAAGGCGCTGACGCCATCGAGCTCCTCGAAGCGGAACGCCGTCTCCTCGCCGCTGTCGTTCGGCGCGACGTACAGCGTCAGGCGGCGACCGGCCGCGTCCTCGTACATGAACTGGGCGGCGGGCGAACCGTCGGATGCCGGCAGTAGCCGCCCGCCGACGAGGACGAAGCCGACCGGCGCCAGGTCCGGCGTGCGGATGCGGTAGCCGAGCCGCTTCGACAGCCACTTGACGAGATGCTGCTCCTGCTCGGCGAAGACCTCGACCGGGTGCAGCACCTCGACGGTGTAGACGCGGTAGGCGGAGACCGCCTGGCGCGCGACGAGGCCGGTGACGTCGACGCCCGCCGGCGCGCGCAGCCGCTCGTGCGCGAGCCAGCCGCCGGCGAGCCCGATGCCGAGCCAGGCGACCGAGGCGGCCAATGCCACGAGCCAGCGCCGGCGCGACAGCCGCGCGGCGATGCGGCGGGGGTTGAGCCGCGCCGGCACCGGCTCCGCCGCGACGCCGCCGAACAGCGCGGCGATGCCCCGGTTCTGCGCGGCGTAGGCCTGCAGCTTCGCGGCGAGCTCGCTCTCGCCCGCCAGCGCCGCCTCGATCTCGGCCCGGCGCTCCTCCGGCAGCTGGCCGTCGACGTAGGCGTGCAGCTCGTGATCGTGAATCTCGTGCGGCTTGCCGTTCATCGCACGATGCGGAGGGCCGGGCCCCCCTCCTCCATGAGTCGGCGCAGCCGCTCGCGGCCGCGCGACAGGCGCGACATGACGGTGCCGATGGCGATGCCCAGCGTCTCGGCGACCTCGCCGTAGGTCATGCCCTCGAGGGCGACGAGCAGGATCACCTCGCGCTGCTCGGGCGGCAGCTGGTCGAGCGCCTGGGCGAGCTCGCGGCCGAGCAGCTGACCGCCCTGCGCCGGCGGGCTCGCCAGCCGGTTCTCGTGGTCCTCGAGCGGCGCGTGCAGCGGCCGCGTAGCGGTGCGTCGCGCCTCGTTCGCGTGAATATTGTGCATGATCGTAAACAGCCACGCCCTCGTATTGCCGTCTGCCCTCCACAGGTGCCGTCTGGAAATGGCCCGCTCCAGGCAGTCCTGCACCAGGTCGTCCGCGCGCTCCGCATCGCGCTGAAGCGCACGGGCATAGCGACGCAGATTCGGTATCCAGCCCTCCAATTGCTGCAGAAACGAATCCACGTTCCAGCGCCCCCCCGGTCACACAGCCGGCCGGCTTGGCCGACGATGTCGCATTATACACGCCGGCCCTGGGTACTATTCCCCCAGAGCAGCACAGGAATTTTATCATTTCGTTGACGGCACCGAATCAGGCATAAGCGTCCGATCGGGCCCACGCAGTTCATGAGGCGGTAGAAATGCTGTCGGCCATCGCATCGACGTGGGCCCTGCTGCTCGGCATCGGCCTGATGATGCTCGGCAACGGATTGCAGGGAACGCTGCTGGGCGTCCGCGCCACGCTCGAAGGGTTCCCGACGGCCGTGACCGGTTTCGTCATGACCGGCTATTACGTGGGCTTCCTCGCCGGATCGATCCTGGCGCCCAAGGTGGTGCAGCGCGTCGGGCACATCCGCGTGTTCGCCGCGCTGGCGTCGATCGCCTCGGCCTCGGTTCTCGTTCACGCCGTGCTCGTCGATCCCGTGACCTGGGGCGCGATGCGCCTCGCCACCGGCTTTTCCTACGCCGGCCTCTACGTCGTGGCGGAGAGCTGGCTCAACGACCGCGCGACGAACGAGACACGCGGACAGATCCTCTCCATCTACATGGTCGTGATGCTGGGCGGCATGACCGTCGGGCAGTTCCTCCTGAACACCGGCGACCCGGCGGGTGTCGAACTGTTCATCCTGATTTCGGTTCTCGTCTCGGTCGCCCTCGTCCCGATTGCGCTCACCGCGGCCCCGGCCCCGGTATTCGATGCCCCGACGCCGGTGGCGTTGCGTCAGCTCTACCGGATTTCGCCGCTGGGGGTGTTCGGCGGGTTCGCCAACGGCGTCGCCAGCGGGATGATCTTCGGCATGGGCGCCGTGTACGCGCAGATCGCCGGCATGTCGGTGGCGCAGGTTTCGCTTTTCATGGGGCTCATCGTGTTCGGCGGCATGTTGCTGCAATGGCCGATCGGCCGGATCTCCGACGGCATCGACCGGCGGGCGGTCATCTTCGGGGTCACGCTCGTCACGGCCGGGCTTTGCCTGCTCGCGGTGCTGGCGCCGGCGCTGTCGAGCGGCGCCGTGCTGGCGATCGCCTTTATCATGGGCGGCCTCGCGCTGCCGCTCTATTCGCTGTGCGGAGCCCATATCAACGATCATCTCGACCCGCGGCAGATGGTCTCGGCGAGCAGCGCGTACGTCCTGCTCAACGGCCTCGGGGCCAGTCTCGGTCCGCTGCTGGCGTCGATGGTGATGACCAGCGTCGGTCCGCCCGGCTTCTTCCTCGGGCTTTCGCTCGTGCATGCCGCGGTGGCGCTGTTCGCCCTCTGGCGCATGGCGCGACGGCCCTCGGTTCCGCGCCGGGACCGCGGCACCTTCGTCGCCATGCCGCCACGCGCTTCGCCGATCGCGGCGACGCTGAACCCCGCGGTGCCCGACGAACTCGACGAGTGAACGCGGCGCCGCGCGCATGGCTCCTACGCTCTGGTAATCGCCGATGGTTTGACGTATCTCAATGCCGGGCGGGATCGGCGGAGGTTTGATGGTCACGGACGGTGAAGGGCAGGAGTTCGCTGCGATGCCTGAGATCAGCACGGATAAGGTCTGCTACCTTATCGTCAAGGCCCGTGAATTCGACGTGAAGACCGGGGTCGAGGAGCCGGAGCCGGGCGGGAATCCGACCGACTACGCGTCGCGCGAGGTGCTCCAGGAATACGAGGACGATCCGACCTACCAGGAGATCATGACCTTCGTCGAAGACCTCAACGAGGACGAGCAGATCGATCTCGTGGCGCTGATGTGGCTTGGCCGCGGCGACTACACGATCGACGACTGGGAGGAGGCGCGCGAAGAGGCCCGTCGCGCCCGCGACGAGCACGGCCATACCGCGAACTACCTGCTCGGGGCGCCGCTGCTCGGGGACTATCTCGAGGAGGGCCTCAGCCTGTTCGGCGAGGACTGCGCCGACGTCGAAATCAACCATCTCTGAGCGCGCAACGCAGCGCCCGGCGTCCGGCCCGGCGGGGATGATCGCGCCGGTGGCTGGGGCGGCAGGATTCGAACCTGCGATCACGGGACCAAAACCCGTTGCCTTACCACTTGGCCACGCCCCAGCAGACGTGCGGGCGCCCGCAAGATAGGGCGAAGGCTGCGGTCGGGCAAGGCCGCTTCTTCGGCCCTGGCGGCCGGCGTGCGGGCGTCGCGGGGTGGTCAGGGTGAGCGCGACGGGCGAAGTCTGCCGGTGCTGACCCACCAGCCGGCGGGACGGGTCAATTGCCCCGCGGCTTCCACGGCCGAAGCGACATCGTCGAACAGGGCGAAGCAAGTCGGCCCGCTGCCGCTCATGCGCGCGAGGCGGCATCCGGGCAATGCCTGCAGGGCGTCGACGACGTCGCCGATCTGCGGCGCAAGCGACCGGGCGGCGGCGGCCAGATCGTTCGATCGCTCGCCGAGGATCGCCGCCAACTCGGCCACCGTCGCCGGGGCTTCGGAGAACCGGCCCGGCCCAGAGAGGCCACCCCGAAATGCGCCGAAGACGTCGCGCGTCGCCAGCTGGATGCCGGGATTGACAAGCAGCAGGCCGGGTTCCGGCAGTACCGGCGCGGCGCTCAGACGCTCGCCGATCCCGGCGACGAAG
>JBFHDX010000136.1:0-9322 GCA_041584475.1 Alphaproteobacteria bacterium | reverse complement strand
CGAAGCGCTTCGCCACCGACGCCGGCTTCGAGATCTGCAACGAGGCGCTGCAGCTGCACGGCGGCTACGGCTACCTGCAGGATTTTCCGCTGGAGCGGCATGTGCGCGACGTGCGCGTGCACCAGATCCTCGAGGGCACCAACGAGATCATGCGCCTGATCATCGCCCGCAAGCTGCTCGGCCGATGAGCGGCAGCGACGAGGTGCTGTTCGAAGCGCGCGGCGCGCTCGGGCTGATCACGCTCAACCGGCCGCGGGCGCTGAACGCGCTGACGCTCGACATGATCCATGCGATGAGCGCGCGACTCGGCGCCTGGGCGGGCGACGCGGACATCCGCTCCGTCCTGATCCGCGGCGCCGGCGAGAAGGCGTTCTGCGCCGGCGGCGACATCCGCGCGCTCTACCAGGAAGGCGCTGCGGGAAAGGCCTACGCGGAGCGTTTCTTCCGCGACGAGTACCGGCTGAACCGCATGATCTTCCGCTATCCCAAGCCCTATGTCGCGCTGATCGACGGCATCGCCATGGGCGGCGGCGTCGGGGTCTCCGTCAACGGCCGCCACCGGGTGGTCTGCGAGGCGAGCCTGTTCGCCATGCCGGAGACCGGCATCGGCATGTTTCCCGACGTCGGCGGATCGTATTTCCTGCCGCGCTGCCCGGGCGAGACGGGCCTCTATCTCGGCCTCACCGGCAAGCGGCTGCGCGCGGCCGACTGCATCCACGCGGGCATCGCCGGCGCGAACGTCCCGCAGGCCGCGCATGCGGCACTGATCGAACGGTTGGCCGGCGGCGCCGCGGCGGGCGAGGCCATCGCCGCGCTGCACCTCGATCCGGGCGCGGCATCGCTGGCACCGCACCGCGCGGCGGTCGATCGCTGCTTTGCCGCGGAATCGGTCGAGGGCATCATCGCTGCCCTCGAGGAAGACGGCGGCGCGTGGGCGCAGGCGACGCGGGCGGAGCTGATGACGAAATCGCCGTTCGCGCTGAAGGTCGCATTCCGCCAGCTGCGCCGCGGGCGCGCGCTCGATTTCGAGGGCTGCATGAAGATGGAGTACCGGATCAGCCAGCGCATTGTCCGTACCCACGATTTCCGCGAAGGCGTGCGCGCCGTGATCATCGACAAGGACCAGTCGCCGCGCTGGGAACCGGCGGGCCTCGCCGACGTCGACGACGCGGCGGTCGAGGCGTGCTTCGCGCCGCTCGACGGCCGCGAGCTGAGCTTCGAGGGGACGCCGGCGTGATCGTCTTTCCGCGTCGCGAGGATTATGATGGGCAAAGCGGCGAGATCCGCTTCCCGGTGTCGGTGATCGGCAAGACCGTGACCTGCCGGGTCGCGACATCGGCGCTGGCGGCGCGTTACGGGCTGGGAGACGGGCGCGAGGCGCTGCTCGCGGGGTTTCGCGCGAACCGCGGCGAGCTGGAGGCACGGATCCGGCGCAAGCTGCTGCAGGGCCAGTACGAGGCGGACGGGACGATCTTCATTCGCGCGACGGAGCTGGCGCAGCCGCCGGGAGGCTGACGGTGCCGGCCGGCGCGCGCGGCGATGAACCAGGAGGACGAGATGGCGACGATCGGTTTCATAGGGCTCGGCAACATGGGCGGGCCGATGGCGAAGAACCTCATCAAGGCCGGCCACGGCGTCGCGGCGTTCGACCTTGACGCCGACGCGGTCGCGCGGGCGGCCGCCGACGGGGCGACCGCGGCCGGCGGCATCGCGGACGCCGTGCGCGGCGCCGATGCCGTCATCACCATGCTGCCGGCGGGCCAGCACGTGCGCGCGGTACTCGTCGACGGGGGCGCCTTCGACGCGGCGCAACCGGACACGCTGTTCATCGAGAGCTCGACGATCGACGTCGCCACCGCGCGCGGGCTGCACGAGGCGGCCTCGGCGGCCGGCATGGCGATGGTCGACGCTCCGGTGTCGGGTGGCGTTGCCGGCGCCGCAGCGGCGACCCTGACCTTCATGGTCGGCGGCACCGAGGCCGCGTTCGGTCGTGCCCGGCCAATCTGCGAGGCGATGGGCAAGGCGGTGATCCACGCCGGCGGCGCCGGCAACGGCCAGGCGGCGAAGATCTGCAACAACCTGATCCTCGGCGTTACCATGATCGGCGTCTGCGAGGCGCTGGTGCTGGCCGAGAAGCTGGGTCTCGATCACCAGCGGCTGTTCGACATCAGTTCGCAGTCCTCGGGCTCGTGCTGGTCGCTGAACAGCTACTGCCCGGTCCCCGGACCGGTGCCGGCGTCGCCGGCCAACAACGACTACAGGCCGGGGTTCGCCGCGGCGATGATGCTCAAGGACCTCAAGCTGGCGCAGGACGCGGCGCAGGATGCCGGAGCGGTGACGCCGATGGGAGCGGCGGCGACGGCGCTCTACGGGCTGTTCGTCGGTTCCGGGCAGGCGGGCACCGACTTCTCCGGTATCATCAAGATGATTCGCGGTAATTAATCACCTCAATTAAGAGAATTTTAGGAAGTATCGCTGACATTGGGTCGGCGATAGCGGGGATGTCTTGGCCTTGTCTTGAGGGAGCATTTCCGGCGCGAGGGCAAACCATTTCGATGCAGGTCAGCCGTGAAAAAACAGTATCTTGAGGCAATCCACCTGATCGAGCGGCTACATCGGCAGTTTCTGGAGGTCGTGAAGGGAGAACTGGACCGGCTCGACATCCAGGACGTCAACAACGTGCAGGCCGTCATCCTGTACAATATCGGGCGCGACGAGCTGACGGTCGGCGAGCTGACGAACCGCGGTTATTATCTGGGGTCGAACGTCTCGTACAACGTGCGCAAGATGGTCGAGAACGGCTATCTGATCCAGGAACGCTCGACGCACGACCGGCGCTCGGTGCGCGTCCGGCTCTCGGAGAAGGGCGTCAAGCTGCACGACATGCTCGACCAGATGTTCAGCGCGCAGGCCGACCGTCTGGCCCGCGACATCGCGTCCGAATCCGACATCGACGGCGCCAACACGCTGCTGCGCCGCCTCGAGCGGTTCTGGATCGCGGCGATGAATTTCCCGATCCGCGCCGCATTCTGACCGTGTTGTGAATCTGGAGGGGTGATTTCGGCCGGGGCCGTCCTTCGCGGGGCGGCCCTTTGCTATATGCGCAGCCAACCGGCCAGCAGCGGCAGCAGCACTGCGGTGGCGACCCCGTTGAGCCCCATGGCGAGGCCGGCAAAGGCGCCGGCGACGGGGTGCACGGCGATGGCGCGGGCCGTGCCGATCCCGTGTGCGGCGACGCCCACGGCGAGACCACGCGCCCGCCAGTCGCGCACACGCAACAGATTGAGCGTCGCGGTGCCGAGCATCGCCCCGGTCATTCCGGTGAGGATAACGAGGACCGCGGTGAGCGACGGCAACCCGCCGATCTGCTCCGCGATGCCCATCGCGATCGGGGTGGTCACCGATTTCGGCGCCAGCGAGAGCAAGGTTTCGCGCGACGCACCGAGCAGCCAGCCGATGCCGACGGCGCTCGACGCCGCCGTGGCCGATCCCGCGACCACCGCGACGATGAGCGCCGTCATCGACCGGCGCACCTGCTGCAGCTGCTGGAACATCGGCACCGCAAGCGCCACCGTCGCGGGGCCGAGCAGGAAATGGACGAACTGTGCGCCCTCGAAATAGGCGGAATATTCCGTTGCCGTGAGCGCGAGCATAGCGACGAGGACGACGACCGCGATCAGGACCGGGTTGAGCAGCGGGTTGAGGCCGGATTTCCGGTACAGCCAGTACCCCGCCTGGTAGGCGACGAGGGTCATCGTCAGGCCGAGCAGCGGCGACGCCGACAGATAGACCCAGATCTCCCGCAAATCGCCGCTCATTCCGGTCCCCGGCCGTTGGCCTCGCCGGGAGACCTGCCGGTCAGGCGGGCCAGCCACGTCATCGCCAGCGCGGTCACGGCGATGGTAACCAAGGTGCTGGCGACGAGGGCGACCGAGATCGCCAGCCACTCCGCGGCGATCAGGGGCAGATAAAGCATGACCCCGACCCCCGCCGGTACGAACAGCAGCGACAGGTGGCGCAACAAGCCGTCGGCGGTGTTTACGAGGGTCTCCGGGATTTCGGCGAGTCCGCGGCCGTCGGTGAGGCGGCGGCGCAGCACAAGCGCCGCGAACAGGAGCGCCATTCCGATCACCGGGCCGGGGACCGGGGCGCCGGTCAGCAGGCGAACGATTTCGCCGGCTAGCTGGAAGACGAGCAGGATCGTAATGGCGCCGAGCACAGCGGTATGTCGCGCCCGAGTTCCCGGATTTCAGCCGGTGAAGGCCTGCAGGCCCGTCTGCGCCCGGCCGAGGATCAGCGCGTGGATGTCGTGCGTGCCCTCGTAGGTGTTGACGGCTTCCAGGTTCATGACGTGGCGGATCACGTGGAATTCGTCGGCGATGCCGTTGCCGCCGTGCATGTCGCGCGCCGTGCGGGCGACATCGAGCGCCTTGCCGCACGAATTGCGCTTGAGCATCGAAATCATTTCCGGCGCCGCGCGGCCCTCGTCGACCAGATGCCCGAGCCGCAGGCACGCCTGCAGCCCGATCGCGATCTCCGTCTGCATGTCGGCGAGCTTCTTCTGGATCAGCTGGTTGGCGGCGAGCGGCCGGCCGAACTGCTTGCGCTCGAGCGTGTAGCTGCGGGCCGCGTGCCAGCAGAATTCGGCGGCGCCGAGCGCGCCCCAGGCGATGCCGTAGCGTGCCTTGTTGAGGCAGCCGAACGGTCCCTTCAGACCCTCGACGCCGGCGAGATGGTTGTCGTCCGGGACGAAGACCTGGTCCATGACGATCTCGCCGGTGACCGAGGCGCGCAGCGCGAACTTGCCCTCGATCTTCGGCGTCGACAGGCCCTTCATGCCCTTCTCGAGGAGGAAGCCGCGGATCACGCCGTCCTCGGTCTTGGCCCAGACGACGAGGATGTCGGCGACGGGGGCGTTGGTGATCCAGGTCTTCGACCCGCTCAGCTCGTAGCCGCCAGAGACCCTGCGCGCGCGGCTCTTCATGCCGCCGGGGTCGGAGCCGTGATCCGGCTCGGTCAGCCCGAAGGCGCCGACGATCTCGCCGGCGGCGAGCCGCGGCAGGTACTTTTGACGCTGGGCCTCGCTGCCGTAGGCGTGGATCGGGTGCATGACGAGGCTCGACTGCACGCTCATCGCCGAGCGGTAGCCGGAATCGACGCGCTCGATCTCGCGTGCGACGAGGCCGTAGCTGACGTGGTTCAGGCCGGCGCAGCCGTACTCCTCGGGCAGGGTGCAGCCGAGCAGTCCGAGCTCGCCCATCTCGCTGATGATGTCACGGTCGAAGACCTCGTGGCGATTCGCCTCGAGGATGCGCGGCATCAGCCGGTCCTGCGCGTAGCTGCGGGCGGTGTCGCGCACCATCCGCTCCTCCTCGCTCAGCTGCTCCTCGAGCAACAGCGGGTCGTCCCAGGCGAAGCCGCTGGCACCGGCCGCGCCGGACTTGTGACGGGTCTTCGAGGCGGGCTGCGACGCGGGCATCGTCGGGCTCTCCTGTGCGGCGATGAACCGGGATCGGGCGTCCGCGTTGTATAGCGCAAACCGGCCGCCCCCGCAGCCACCGAATCGTGCGCACGGCGAAGGGCCGGCCCCGACGGGCCGGCCCTGTTCCGTTGCCGCGGCCCGGGCGGGCGCGGCTATTTCTTCGCCTTGCGTGCCTTAGGCTTCTTGCCGAGCCCGATCTTCTTGGCGAACTCCGAGCGTTGCTTGGCGTAGCTCGGCGCGACCATCGGGTAATCGGCGGGCAGGTTCCAGCGCGCGCGGTATTCCTCGGGCGACATGTTGTAGGTCGAGCGCAGATAGCGCTTGAGCATCTTCAGCTTCTTGCCGTCCTCGAGGCAGACGATGTAGTCCGACATGATAGATTTGCGCACGGGCACGGCGGGCGTCGGCGCCGGCTGCGCGCCGGCGCCGGCGTCCAGCGTCTGCAGCGAGCCGTAGACGGTGCTGATGACGTCGCCGATCTGACCGCTCGGCAGGGCGTTGTGTCCGACATAGGCGGCCACGACGTCGGCCGTCATGCGCAGGATGCCCCCCTTGGGCATAACAACATGTGAAAGTCCCGTCATTATTCGCAGATCCAATGTAATTCAGAATACTGAATAGATAGTACGTATCTTTATTTATGTCAACATGATGGAGACCGCCGTTAACTATAAATATTAACCGATTTTAATATTTCAGTCTCATCTCGATATATTGTTAACGCTGTTCGGGCAATATCTGGGGGGTGGCGCCGCTGCCCCAACAAGATGCGCGCGTGCGGACCGAAGTCCGGCCGGGCGGGCGATGTGCGGCCGGGTTGCGGTGCCACCGCCGCCGGGGTGTCGGCGGACACGGCGGCGACGCCGTCGGGTGCTGGTATGCCCCCGCGACATATGGTATCTGTAGCCCCTCCGGTCACATGACGTTGTGGCCGAACCGTGTCGATTCTGGCGTTCCGTGCGGCACGCGCAGCGGGGTATCCATGTCGCGGGACTTGATTGCGATCGCCTCCGATCATGCCGGTGTCGAGGTGAAGTCGGCGCTCACGGCGCTGTTGCGCGAGCTCGGGCACGAGATCCTCGATCTCGGGACGAACGGGCCCGACTCCGTCGACTACCCCGACTTCGCCGATGCCTTGGCCGCGGCGCTGAAGGAGAGGCGCGCGCAGCGCGGCATCCTCGTCTGCGGGACCGGAATCGGCATTTCGATGGCCGCCAACCGGCATCGCCACGTGCGGGCGGCGCGCTGCTGCGATGCGACCGACGCGCGGCTGGCGCGGCAGCATAACGACGCCAACGTTCTGGTGCTCGGCGCGCGAACGAGCGGCTGGGAGTCGATGCGGGACTGCGTGCTGACTTTTCTCGACACGGCGTTCGATGGGGGGCGCCACCAGCGGCGCGTGGAGAAGATGTCTTGAGGCGGCTCGGAGGCGCTGCGGCGCCGCGGCAGGGCGGCGCGGGCACGGGTCTGGTGCGAACGGATTTGCAAGGGGGCGCGACACGATCATGAACCATGCGACGACAGCGGCGACGGGCTCGTTCGCCGACAGCTTCTTCGGCGAGGAGCTCGCCGATCGGGATCCTGAACTCTTCGCCGCGATCGGGCGGGAACTCGAGCGCCAGCAGAAGCAGATCGAACTGATCGCATCGGAGAACATCGTCAGCAAGGCGGTGCTGCAGGCTTCCGGGTCGGTGCTCACGAACAAATACGCCGAGGGCTATCCCGGGCGCCGCTACTACGGCGGATGCGAGTATGTCGACGTCGCTGAAAACCTGGCGATCGAGCGCGCGCAGCGGCTGTTCGACTGCTCCTTCGCAAACGTTCAGCCGCATTCCGGAGCGCAGGCCAACGGCGCCGTCATGATGGCGCTGCTGAAGCCGGGTGACACCATCATGGGATTGTCGCTCGCGGCCGGCGGCCATCTGACGCACGGGGCGCCGCCGGCGCAGTCGGGCAAGTGGTTCAATGCCGTACAGTACGGTGTGCGCCGCCAGGACGCCCTGATCGACTACGACGACGTCGAGCGGCTGGCCCGAGAATCGAAGCCGAAACTGATCATTGCCGGCGGCTCCGCCTACCCGCGCATTCTCGACTTCAAGCGGTTCCGCGTGATCGCCGACGCCGTCGGCGCCTATTTGATGGTCGACATGGCGCATTTCGCCGGGCTCGTCGCCGGCGGCGTGCACCCCAGCCCGTTGCCCTATGCCGACATCGTCACCACGACGACGCACAAGACTTTGCGGGGCGCGCGCGGCGGCATGATCCTGTCGAACGACGAGGCGCTCGGCAAGAAGATCAACTCGGCGGTCTTTCCAGGCCTTCAGGGCGGGCCGCTGATGCACCTCATCGCGGCCAAGGCGGTTGCGTTCGGCGAGGCACTGAAACCGGAATTCAAGGCCTACGCGCGGGCCGTCGTCGATAATGCGAAACTGCTGGCGGAGACGCTGATCGGGGGCGGGCTCGATATCGTTTCGGGCGGTACCGATACGCACCTGATGCTGGTCGATCTGCGCCCGAAAGGACTCACCGGCGACGTCTCCGAACGAAGCCTCGAGCGTGCCGGCATCACCTGCAACAAGAACGGCGTGCCGTTCGACCCGGAGAAGCCGACGGTGACGTCCGGCGTGCGGCTGGGTACGCCTGCCGGCACGACGCGCGGCTTCGGCCTCGACGAATTCCGCCAGGTCGGCGAGATGATCGTCGAGGTGCTCGACGGGCTCGCGGCCAATCGCGACGACAACAGTGCGGTCGAGGCCGCGGTACGCGAGCGTGTCGAGATGCTGTGCGCGCGCTTTCCGATCTACCAGGGCCTGCACGGCTAGCGGTTTGGGGGAGAGAGCGGATGCGCTGCCCGTTTTGTGGTCACGACGATACGCAGGTCAAGGATTCGCGGCCGACCGAAGACAATTCGGCCATCCGCCGCCGACGCTATTGTTCCGGCTGCGGTGCCCGCTTCACCACCTTCGAGCGCGTGCAGCTGCGTGAGCTGACGGTGCTCAAGAAGAACGGCCAGCGCGAAGTCTTCGATCGCGACAAGCTGATGCGATCGATGATGATCGCCCTGCGCAAGCGCCCGGTCGAGCCGGATCGTATCGAGCGCGTCGTCAACGGCATCGTGCGCCGGCTCGAGAGCTCGGGCGAGAGCGAGGTGCGCGGCGAGACGATCGGCGAACTCGTGATGGAGGCCCTGGCGACGCTCGACCAGGTGGCCTATGTGCGCTTTGCCTCGGTCTACCGGAATTTCCGCGAGGCCAAGGATTTCGAGGCCTTCATCACCGACGAGCTCAGTGCCGACAGCATATGATCCCGCCGATGCCGCGCACATGCGCGCGGCCCTGGCACTGGCCGCCCGGGGACTCGGGCGCGTCGCCCCGAACCCCGCCGTCGGCTGCGTCATCGTGGCCGGAAAGCGCGACGGACTTGTCGTCGGCCGGGGCTGGACCCAGCACGGCGGGCGGCCGCACGCGGAGACCGAGGCGATCGCTCGTGCCGGCCGCGCGGCGCGTGGCGCGACCGCGTTCGTCACGCTCGAGCCCTGCGCCCATCACGGCAAGACACCGCCCTGTGCGGACGCGCTGATCGCGGCCGGCGTCACCCGCGTCGTCGCGGCGACCGAGGATCCGGACCCGCGCGTCGCGGGCAGCGGCCTCGACCGGCTGCGCGAGGCGGGGATCGCGGCCGAATCGGGTCTGCTGCGCGAGGCGGCCGAGGCGCTCAATGCCGGATACTTCATGCGGCAGCGCAGCGGCCGGCCGCTCGTGACACTGAAGCTGGCGACGACGCTCGACGGCCGCATCGCGACGCACGGCGGCGACAGCCGCTGGATCACCGGCGAGCCGG
>JBFHDX010000135.1:0-9341 GCA_041584475.1 Alphaproteobacteria bacterium | reverse complement strand
CGCACCGACGTCGTGGAGACGCCGACGATACCCGAGCTCCGACTACCGATGACCGTCGGTGTCGCCTTCGTCCCGCCGCCCGCCGGCCGTCATGCGCAGCACCAGATCGACGAACAACAGAAATTTTCGCTGATGGAACGAATTGCCGGCGACTTCCGACGCTACGAATTCGTGCGCCGGATCGAGCTCATCCCGACGGCATATCTGCGGCCCGGCGGGGGCTTTGGCAATCTAGACCAGATCCGCACGATGTACGGGGTCGATGTCATCGCCCTGCTGTCGTACGACCAGGTCCAGTACACCGATGAAGGCCTGCTATCGCTCACCTACTGGACGATCGTCGGCGCCTATATCGTAAAGGGCGAGAAGAACGACACCAGTACCATGCTGGATGCCGCGGTATACGACATCGCCAGCCGCAAAATGCTGTTCCGCGCTCCGGGCCTGAGCCAGGTCAAGGGCTCCGCCACTTTCGTCAACCAGAGCGAGGAGTTGCGCCGCGATTCGCAAAAAGGCTTCGCACTCGCCGCCGATGACCTGGTCGTAAAGTTGACCGCCGAGCTGGAACGATTCAGGGTCGCCGTGAAGGAACGCCCCGACGAATACCGGGTCACGCGTAGCCCGGGCTATACCGGAGGTGGGCACCTTGGCGGCGGACTCGCCGTCCTGTTCCTGCTGTTTGCCGCCGTCGCCGCACGCCATGGCCGTCGTCATTCGGCGTAGACGGGACCTGCCCGTCGTCACCATGATCTTGGCGGCGGGCAGCGTGGCGCTGTTTCTCGCGCCGGCCGCCGCCGACCTGCTCGTCTATGAGAGGGAGCGCGTGCTGGCTGGCGAGGGTTGGCGACTCGTCACCGGCCCTTTCGTGCATTTCTCGACCACGCACCTCGCCTATAACGTGGCCGTGCTGATCGTGGCCGGAGCCTGGCTTGAGTGCCGATGTCGGGCCGCCTACCTGGGGCTGATCGCGCTGACCACGCTCGCGGGCAGTCTCTACGCACTCCTCCTGATGCCGGACATGGCACGGTTCGGCGGTCTTTCCGGGGTGGTGAGCGCGCTGGTCGTCGCCCTGGCGCTGCATGGGATCCGCGATCGCGTTGGTCGCCCGGCATGGATTGCGCTGCTTCTCTTGTTCACGGCGAAGGTTGCGTACGAGTTTGTTTCTGGCGAGACAGCGTTCGCCACCGCGGACGCTGGCCTGTTTTCGGTCGTGCCCGAGGTTCACCTGCTCGGCGCCGCAAGCGCCCTCGTCGTGTTCAGCGTGTCACGCGGCGACGGCCGCGAATGTCACGCGCCACCGGGCTGCGGCCCGTCATAGCCCTCGATGACGACGAGGTCGCCGTCCGAAGCCGAACGCCGGAACTCCATGGCGCGCCGGTACTCGGGAGACCGATAGCAGTCGAGCGCTGCCGCGTAATCCGGAAACTCGATCACGACGTTGCGCGCGCGCGACGAGCCCTCGACCGACTCGAAGCTGCCGCCGCGCACGAGAAACCGCGCGCCGTACTTGGCGAACGCTTCCGCGTTCGCCTCCACGTAACGCTTGTATGCCTCCGGGTCCGTCACGTCGACACGGGCAATCCAGTATCCCTTGGCCATGGCAGTCGCCTTCTCCTGATCCGTGGGCGGGTCTCGTCGGTCGTCGGCAGTAGTACCGCGCCAGGTCTTTCTATGCCGCGCCGACGCCCTTACGCAATTCCCGGGTCGCGCAAGCGACGCCGGTCCGGCGCGCCGAGCAGAGCCGACATTGATCGTGCCTCCCGGTTGGCCGAGTATCCTCGGGAGTCGTCAGCATGGGAAATCGGCATGCCGGTGTCATTGAGCCATTTCGAGATCCGCGTCCGCGACCTGGCACTGATGGAGGCGTTCTACACCCGCACGCTCGGATTCCGGGTCACCGACCGCAGCCCGCCGGGCGGGCCGGCGATGGTCTTCCTGTCCTGCAGCCCGGCCGAGCACCACCAGATCGTGCTCGCCGAGGCCGAAGCCGGCTCGTTCGCCGCCGGTTCGCTCGACCACATCGCGTTTCGGACAACCGATCTCGCGTCGCTGCGGGCCGTCCACGACGCCCTGCGCGCCCATGGCGGCCTCGGCCCCGAGCCGGTGTCGCATGGCACGACGTGGTCGGTCTATTTCCAAGATCCGGAGGGCAACCGCCTCGAATTCTTCGTCGACACGCCGTGGCACGTGGCGCAGCCGCTGCGGTTTCCGATCGATCTGTCGAAGACCGACAGTGAGCTGGCAGCCTGGACCAAAGCGAAGATCGCGTCGCTCGACGCATTCCAGCCGGCGGAGCGCTGGTTCCGAGAGCACCGCCGGCGGCTGCAACAAGGTGACGCGTAGCGCGGCGGTCGCGTCAGTTCGACCGGCGCGCGCTCCGGCGCGAGCGCAGGCCGCGCCGTCTCACCGCTCCTCGGTCAGGACCCTCAGAATGTCGGCGCGGCTGACCTGACCGACGAGCTTGCCGGCGCGGAGCACGGGAAAACGTCGGAAATGGCTGCCGAGAAAGTGCTGCGCGGCGCTCACGATATCCTGGTCGGCGTCGAGCGTCTCGACCGGCGCGCTCATATAGTCGCGAACGGGCCCGCCCCAGTCGTCGTGATAGCGCGACGAAAAGACGATCTTGAGACAGTCCTTTTTCGACAGCACGCCGACCAGGTTCCCGTCTTCGTCGACCACCGGCGCGCCGGAGATCCGGCGGTCCAGAAGCACCCGGATCGCCCGGTGGATGTTCGTCTCCGGCGTGAAGGTGACGAGCCGGGTCGCCATGATCTCCGCGACGGTCCGGGTCACCGCTCGGCGTCCTTACGGCATACCGGGCACGACCTGACGACGGCATTGCCGCCGCACGAGCCCTCGAGCGGTCCGCGGCCGAACAGCAGCCCGAGAGCGAGCCCAAGGATGGCCAGCGCGATCACCCCGAAGCTGAGCAGGAACATCGTCATCGATCGCCCCCCGCGACGAAGCCGTTCACATCGACCTCCTCGAGGCCCTCGGACCGGCGCATCAGGAACAACGCACTCGCGCCCCGGGCCTGCAGCAGCGGGCGCGCGTCCTCGGGGCCGAGTACCATCGCCGCCGTCGCCAGGCCGTCCGCCGCAACTCCCGATGCGGCCAGCACGCTGACCGAGGCGACGCCACCGTCAAGCGGGGCACCGCTTCGCGGGTCGACGACGTGGCCGTAGCGACGGTTGCCCAGTATGTAGCTCTGGACGGCGTCGCCGGTGGTCGCGAGGGCGCGTCCGTCGAGCTCCACGATGCGCTGAAATGCGTTTGATCCCGGCCGCTCGATCCCGACCCGCCAGCGCCGCCCCGACGGGTGGCGGCCGCGCGCCGCGACCTCGCCGCCGAGCTCGACGAGGAAATCCAGGCCGTCGAGCGAGCGCACGATCTCGTCGAGCGCGTAGCCCTTGGCAATGCCGCAGAGATCGAGGCTCAACCCCGGGCACGCCGACTCCACGACAGTGCCGCGAATCCTTACGTCGCCATAGCGAGCGGCGGGACGCTTCGGCGACAGGGCAGGCGGTCCGAACCCGTAGCGCCGGGCAAGCGGCGCCGCCGTCGGATCGAACGCGCCCCCGCTGTCGCGCGCGAGCACGAGCGATTCGCGGACGACGAAGGCGGTCTCGGGCGACATGCTGGCTGAGCCCGTATCGTTGAATCGGGCCAGCTCGGAATCGTCGCGGAACGGCGACATGCGGGCATCGATACGGGCGACGACGGACTCCAGCCGCGTCCGCGCAAGCGCGGCCGCGCCGGTGTCGGGCAGGACAAGCCGCCAGGCCGAGCCGAATGCGGGGCCGTTGAGGACGCGCACCCGCGCCGCGCGCACCCGGGCGGGGACGAGCTGCAGGAGTGCCACACCGCCGGCCATTCGCATGAGGCGCCTTCGCGTCAGCACCGTTCAGCCTCCGAAATCGTCAAAGCGTATGTTGTCACGCGGTACCTGCAGCCGGTGCAACATGGCCTGCACCGCCTCGATCATCAGCGGCGGCCCGCACAGATAATACTCGCACGCCGTCGGGTCCGGGTGCGATTTCAGGTGATTGCGGTAGACGACGTCGTGGATGAACCCGGTCTCGCCCTGCCAGGCGTCATCCGGCGCGGGATCGGACAGAGCGACATGCCAGGAGAAATTGTCGTGCTCCCGCGCGAGCCGTTCCATGTCGTCCGCGTAGTAGAGATCGATCCGAGCCCGCGCCCCATACCAGAAGCTGATCTTGCGCGCGGTCTTGCGGAATTCGAGCTGGTCGAAAGCATGGGCGCGCAGCGGCGCCATGCCGACGCCGCCGCCGATCAACAGGATCTCGCGGTCGGTATCCATGACGAAGAAGTCGCCGAACGGCCCCGATACCGTCACGCTGTCGCCTTCGCTAAGCCCGAACAGATACGAGGAGACGATGCCCGGCGGCGCGTCCGGCTTGCTGGCGGGCGGCAGGGCGAGTCGGATGTTCAGCAGCAGCGCGTCGGTCTCGCCGGGATGGTTGGCGAGCGAATAGGCCCGCGCGACCGGAGACCTGGAGCGCGCCGCCAGCGTACGCAGGCCGAGGCGCGTCCAGGCCGCCTCGTGCGCCGGGTCGACGGCGATATCGGCAAACGAAAGTGAAAACGCCGGCGCCGTGATCTGAACGTAGGATCCGGCGCGGAAGCTGCGCCCCTGCCCCTCCGGCATGGCGAGCACGATCTCCTTGATCAGCGGCGCGACGGTGCGCGTCCCGCTGACCACGCACGACCAGGTCTCCGCGGCGAGCAGCTCCGGCGCCACGGTGACGGCAAGATCGGTGCGGACAACGACCTGGCAGGCAAGACGTACGCCGTGCGCGATGTCCTCCTCGCCCAGCGTCGCCCGTTCGGTGGGCAGTACGTCGCCGGCACCGCTGACCGTCACGCGGCACAGACCGCAGGTGCCGGCGCCGCCGCAGCTCGTCGGCAGTCGCACGCCGCCATGCTCGAGCACGCCGAGCAGCTTCTCGCCGAGGTCGGCGTCGAGCACGCGCTCGCCGTTCACCGTAATGCGTGCGAGCCCGCGCGGCATCAGGATCGCCCTCGCGCCCAGCACGATGAAGGCTAGCGCCATGATCAGGCCCGTGAACACCGAGCTGCCGAGGAGGATCTCCGTCATCGCCGGCTCATCCGAAGTCCAGCCCGCCGAATGCCGCGAAGCCCATCGACATGAAGCCGGTCAGCATGAAGGCGAGCCCGAGACCGCGCAGGCCCGCCGGCACGTGCCGCTCGTCGACCCGCTCGCGCAACGCAGCCAGCGCCCAGATCGCCAGCGCCCAGCCGACGCCGGACCCGAACCCGTAGGTGACGCTCTCGGCGAACGTGTAGCGTCGCTCGACCATGAACAGGCTGGCACCGAGAATCGCGCAGTTGACCGTGATCAGCGGCAGGAAGATGCCGAGCGCGCGGTACAGTCGGGGAAAGTAGCGATCGAGGATCATTTCGAGGATCTGCACCGTCGCCGCGATGACGCCGATCGAGGCAATCAGCACGAGGAAGCTCAGATCGACGTCGCCGAGCCCGGTCCAGGCGAGCGCCCCCGGCCCGAGCAGCCACGCGAACAGCAAATTGTTGATCGGCACCGTGATCGTCTCGACGACGATCATCGCGAGGCCGAGCCCGAAGGCGGTCTCGAGATGGCGCGATACGGCAAGAAAGGTGCACATCCCGAGGAAATAGGCGAGCGCCAGATTGTCGGTGAAGATGGATCGCAGCAGCAGGTCCGTCATCGCGGCACCTCGCCGCGCTGCGCCTCGGGTGCCGGGTCGGACTGCTCGGGCCGTATCGTTCGGATGACCCAGACCAGCAGACCGAGCAGGAAGAAGGCGCTCGGCGGCAGCGCCATCAGGCCGAGCGGCGTGAACCAGCCACCGTCGGCCGTGACCGGCAGCACGGTCATCCCCAGCAGCGTGCCGGCGCCGAGAAGCTCGCGCACGCTGCCGATGACGACCAGGATCAGCGAATAGCCGAGGCCGTTGCCGAGACCGTCCAGGAGGCTCGCCCCCGGCGGGTTCTTCATGGCGAAGCCCTCGGCACGGCCGAGCACGATGCAGTTGGTGACGATGAGACCGACGAAGACGCTGAGCCGCTTGCTCATCGCGAACATGTAGGCCTGCAGCATCTGGTCGACGACGATCACCAGCGAGGCGATGATGGTGATCTGCACGATCAGCCGGATCGAACGCGGGACGTGATTGCGGATCAGGCTGATGATCCCGTTCGAGAGCGTCAGCACGAAGATCAGCGCCGCGCACATGACGAGGGCGGTGGCGAGCGAGGTCGTCACCGCGAGCGCCGAGCAGATGCCGAGCACCTGCAGCGTCACCGGGTTGCCCGCTACGATTGGGTCGATCAGGGTGCGTGTGCGGTCGCTCACCCGCCGGCCTCCCTGCGCAGCCGCTCGAGGTACGGCCCGTAGCCGTCGGGCCCGAGCCAGAAGCGGAGCAGGTTGGTGACGCCGTTGCTCGTCCGCGTCGCGCCGGAGATACCATCGACCTCGTGCACGCCGGCACCGGCGCCTTTGACGACCTCGATGCGGATCACGCCGTCGGCGTCAGCCACCCGCTTGCCTGGCCACAGCGCCTGCCAGGCACCCTCCTCGATGCGCGCGCCCATGCCGGGCGTCTCGTCCTGCTCGTAGAAGGTCAGCGCCGCGATCGTGTTCAGGTCCGCCCGCAGGGCGAGATAGCCCTTGAGCGTCGACTGGTAGCCGCTGCCACGCACCGGTAGCACGACAATCCGCAAGGCGCCGTCGTCGCGCAGCTCGAAGACGGTCGCGACGTCCTCGCGGCTTCCGAGCCCGGCAACGTCGCGGCCGGCGGACAACTCGCTGCGCGTGCCGGGGTCGCGGTCGACGTAGCTGCCGCTGGCAAGCTCGACAAGATGCGCCTGCGGCACACCGCCGCCAAGCACCGCCAGCATCCCGGTCATGCGCGCCGCGCGGTCGGCCAGACGATTGGCGTCCTGCAGCGGCTTCAGCGTCACGGCGGTGACCGAGACGACCAGCGAGCAGGTGAGGGCGACGAGGAACGCGACGCCGACGGTCTTCGTCCGGCTGTGGTTCGGCAGGGCGAGAAAACCGCGCCACCAGGCGAGCGGGTTCGCGCTAGCCATGGCTCGGCCTCCAGGCAAGGGCCCGGTCGATCAGCGGTGCGAACAGCCCGCCGAGCAGCGCCGCGAACACCACGCCGTCGGGCTGGTCCGGGTTGGCAAGGCGGATGGCGACGATCAGCGCGCCGACGAGCAGGCCCTGCACCCAACGCGCGGTGCCGCCCGCGACCGCGCCCTCGGGCGCCGCCGCGAGGAACAGGACGCCGACGGCGAACGCGCCGAGCACCGGATGCTCCCACCAGGCGGGATCGCCCATCAATAGCGCCATCGCCAACGCACCGGCGACGGCGCCGAGCGCCACCTGCCAGGCGAGCATGCCGCGCACGGCGAGGATCACCGCGCCGGGCAGGCACGACAGTGCGAACAGATAGTCGAGGGGCTGCGCGAGGATCCCGCGCAACTCGAAGCCGCCAGCGGGGAACGAGAACACCGCGAAGGCGAGACCGGCCAGCGCCGGCGGCAGGATCGCCCTGCCGCCGAAGATCTCACGCCCGAACACGGCGCCGAAGCTGAGCGCCAGCACCGCCGGGCCCCAGGGAAGCTGCCCCGGCACCATGAGGGTGAACGCCATCGCGAAGGCGGGCAGGCCGGGGCCGAGCGGACGCCGCGCCGCCCGCGCGAACAGGACGGCCCAGAAATAGGCTGCGGCGAGTGCTACGGCGAGCAGAACCAACCGCTGCACCGCCGCCTCCATACCCTCGTCGTAGAGCCGCACGATCAGGGGCAGGCTCAAGGCCAGCACCGCATAGCGGTCATCGCCGTCGGGTCCGGTCAAGGTCAATGTGCGCATCCCGCGCCAGCCTAAGGTCGGGATCGTGCACTGACAACGTGCTTCGCCGTCGCACCCGAGAAGACCGGGGCCGCCGACCGGGTCTGGGCGAAATGCGCCTTACCGGCGTCCTTCGGATCCGGTGCCGCGCGGTCCGTCATCGTCAGCGGCCCGGCGGAATTCCCGCTTCGTCGCGCAGCCTTCCTTCGGCCCGCAGCAGCGCGCGCCCGCGCGTCGTCACGCGGACGATCGTGCCGGCGCCATCGCGTCGCTCGCGGGCCAGCAGACCCCGGTCAATCGCGTCTTCCCAGATGGTCAGCCGCGGGCACGACGTACGCCAGGCCTCCATGACCTCGTCGTAGGGACGCGGGCGGGCAGCCACCCACTCGACAAGATCGAGGATCAACGCATGCGTGTCGTCGGCCATGGCGGACTCCGCGGGAATCGTCGACGCGATCCTACCACGATCCGCGGTTCACGAGCCACGAACGCCGGCGCCTGGCGGTCGATCCGGCCTCAATCCCGCACCTTTCCCCGCTCCGACAGCCAGATCCCGCCGAGCACGAGCACCAGCGCGATTCCCTGGAACAGCGCGAACGGCTCCGCCAGCACGAGGACCGCCAGGATCGAGGCGAATACGGGCACGAGGTTCACAAACACGCCGGCACGACCCGGACCGATCAGCTCGACGCCCCGGATGAAGGCGATCTGCGCCAGGACGGAGGGGAACAGCGTGACCAGCGCGACGATCGTCCAGCCCGTCACCGTCGGCCACTGGAAGCGGCCGAGCGCCGCCTCCGCGGCAACCAGCGGCAACGCGACCGCGAACGCCGCCGCCGCCATCACCGTGAACAATCCGAGCGAAGAGACTTGCGGGCGCCGTCGCAGGCCGACCGTGTAGCCGGCATACAGCAGGCAGGCGCCGACCATCAGGACGTCGCCCTGATTGAGGGCAAGGGCGGCAAGGCGCGCGAAATTGCCGCCGGAGGCGACGATGACGACGCCGAGCACGGTCACCGCGACGCCGACGCCCTGCACCCACGCGACCCGCGTCCGGTAGGCGACGAATGCGCCGAGCAGCACGAACACGGGAATCGAGCCCTGCAGGATGCCGATATTGACCGCGGTCGTGGAGTGCGCTGCGACGTAGAACAGCCCGTTGAAGACCGTGTAGCCGAACACGCCCATCGCCGCCACGAAGCCGAGGCGCGCGCGGAGGATCGGCCAGTCGCGTCGGACGTTGTTGTGGGCGATCGCAAGGAGCAGCAGAAGCGAGCCGAGCCAGCGGCAGGCGACCAGCATCATCGGCGAGATCTCACCGACGGCGAGTCGTCCGAAGATCGCATTGAACCCCCAGCACAGCGTGGTGAACGTCAGCAGGGCATAGGCGAGCAGATTCTGCTCGGCATGCGGATCGCGGCTGCTGATGGTCGTCATACGATCCTTCGGGGTGCGGCGG
>JBFHDX010000134.1:0-9442 GCA_041584475.1 Alphaproteobacteria bacterium | reverse complement strand
CCCGGGATAGCCCTTCGCGGCCATGACGACGGTCAGCGCGGCGTCGCCGTACCAGCGCAGGTCGAAGCTGTCGAGCACGCCGTCGACGGTCGCCATCAGCGCCGGCACGATGTCGGACTTGAGGCGCATCATCAGCACCTGGCACTCGGGATCGCCGAAGCGCACGTTGTATTCGAGCAGCTTCGGTCCGGCAGCCGTCAGGACGAGCCCGGCATAGAGCACGCCGCGGTACGGCCGTCCGTCCGCCGCCATGCCGGCGATCGTCGGGCGGATGATCGTCGCCATCACCCGCTCGAGCAGCGCCTCGTCCATCGCCGGCGCCGGCGAATAGGCGCCCATGCCGCCGGTGTTCGGGCCGGTGTCGCCGTCGAAGGCGGCCTTGTGATCCTGCGCCGAGGCGAGCGGCAGCACGGTCTTGCCGTCGCACAGCGCGAACACGCTGACCTCCTCGCCCTCGAGGAACTCCTCGATGACGATCTCGGCGCCGGCGATGCCGAACTGGCCCTCGACCAGCGCATCCTCGACCGCGTTCAGCGCGTCGTCGATGCCATGCGCAACGGTAACGCCCTTGCCGGCGGCAAGCCCGTCGGCCTTGACGACGATCGGCGCACCGCGCTCCCGGATATATGCCTTGGCCTCCTCGGCGTCGCGGAACCGGGCGTAGTCCGCGGTCGGGATGCCGTGTCGCGCGCACAGATCCTTCATGAAGCCCTTCGAGCCCTCGAGCTCGGCCGCCGCGGCCGTCGGTCCGAAGGCCTTGATACCGCGTTCCGTGAGGCGGTCGACCAGCCCCATGACGAGCGGCAGCTCGGGGCCGACGACGACGAGGTCGATCGCCTCGGCGGCGGCGAACCCGACCAGTTCCGGCACGTTGTCGGCGGAGATGTCGACGCACTCCGCCTCCTCGGCGATGCCCGGGTTGCCGGGTGCGCAGTACAGCTTGTCGCACAGCGGCGATCCCGCGATCGCCCAGCACAGGGCGTGCTCGCGGCCTCCCGATCCGACCACCAGGATCTTCATCGATGCGCCGTCCCGATTAGGCTGCCACCAGGTCTTACAAACGATGCGCGATCTTCTTATCATAGGCGACAGGCGGCAATGACTGATTTTTCACCCCAGCAGGCCGGCAACGTGGCGGAATTCACCGTCAGCGAGCTGAGCCAGGCGCTCAAGCGCACGGTCGAGGAGGCCTACTCCTGGGTGCGCGTGCGCGGCGAGATCTCCGGGTTCAAGCGTGCCGCTTCGGGCCATCTCTACATGTCGCTGAAGGACGAGAACGCGGTCCTCGATGCGGTCTGCTGGCGCGGCACCGCCGGACGGCTGTCGATCAGGCCCGAGGACGGGCTCGAGGTCGTTGCGACCGGACGGCTCACAACGTATCCCGGCCGCTCGAAGTACCAGATCGTCATCGAGTCGCTCGAGCTCGCCGGCGAGGGCGCGCTGCTCAAGCTGCTCGAGGACCGGCGCCGGAAACTCGCCGCCGAGGGGCTGTTCGACGAATCGCGCAAGAAGCCGCTGCCGTTCCTGCCCACCGTCGTCGGTGTCGTCACCTCGCCGACCGGCGCCGTGATCCGCGACATCCTGCACCGCCTGCAGGACCGGTTTCCGCGCCACGTGCTGCTGTGGCCGGTGCTGGTCCAGGGGGAGGGCGCGGCCGAGCAGGTCGCAGCGGCGATCGAGGGCTTCAACGGCCTCGCGCCGGACGGGCCGATACCGCGTCCGGACGTGCTGATCGTCGCGCGTGGCGGCGGCAGCCTCGAGGATCTCTGGGCCTTCAACGAGGAGATCGTGGTGCGCGCGGCGGCGGCCTCCGGGATCCCGCTGATCTCGGCGGTCGGGCACGAGACGGACACGACGCTGATCGATTTCGCCGCGGACCGGCGCGCACCGACCCCGACTGCGGCGGCCGAGATGGCGGTGCCGGTGCGCGCCGAGCTGATCGCCGACGTGCTTGCTGCGGAGCGGCGGATCGTCGGCGCGGCGTCACGGCTGGTTGCCGAGCGGCGCATCCGCGTCGAGGGACTCGGGCGCGGCCTGCCGACGCGCGATTCGATCCTCGCGGTTCCGGCACAGCGCCTCGATTCGGCGGCCGAGCGGCTCACTGCGACGGCTTCGGCGCTGGTAACGAACCGGAAACACACGACTGCTACATTGGCGGCCGCGCTCAGGCATCCGCGCGACCTGCTGGCCGATCTGGCGGGGCGCGCGAAGGCCGAAACGAGGTTGCTGCAGGCCGCGTGCCGGGCGGTCGTCGACCGCGCCCGCGATCGTCAGGAGGCGGTCGCCCGTCGATTGTCGCTGCACCCGGCGGTCCGGGCGGCGGCGGAAGGCAGGCGGGCGCTCGACGGTCTGGCGCCGCGGCTGGCACGGCTCATGCGGCGGCGCGCCGACGACGAGCGCCGGCGGCTGGCGCAGTGCGCCGGCCTGCTCGAGAGCTATTCGTTCCGGCGCGTGCTCGAGCGCGGCTACGCGGTGGTGCGCGATGCGTCCGGAGCCGCCGTGACCAGCGCGGCGGCGACGGCGCCCGGGCAGGACGTGTCGATCCAGTTCAGCGATGACCGGGTCGGCGCGGTTATCGCCGGGCGGCCGGCACCGGCGCGGCGGAAGGCGGCGCGGCACCGCGGCAAGGACGACGGAAAGCAAGGGAGTCTTCTGTGATGCGCAAGATGACGTGGCTCGCGGCGATAACCGGCCTGCTCCTGTTGCAGTGTCCCGCGGGCCTGGCGGCCGCGCGCGAGCTCGTCACCCTCGAGGGGACGCTCGCGCAGGGCGGGCTCGTGCTCGGCCGGACCGACCCGAAGGCCGTCGTCGAGTTCGACGGGAAAAGGGTGCGCGTCTCGCCGGACGGCGTCTTTCTCATCGCCTTCGGCCGCGATGCGGCGCCGAAGGCGACGCTCAGCCTGCGCTACCCGGACGGCCAGGAAGAGGTCCAGGAGCTCGAGATCGCGCAGCGCACCTACGACGTCCAGCGCATCGACGGCCTGCCGAACAGGATGGTCACGCCGCCGCCTGAGACGTGGGACCGTATCAAGGCGGACAACGTCAAGATCGGCAAGGTGCGCAGGATCGACACGCCGGAGACCTGGTTCCTCAGCGGCTGGATCTGGCCGGCGGACGGCCCGATCTCGGGCGTCTACGGCAGCCAGCGCATCCTCAACGGCAAGCCGCGCCAGCCGCACTACGGCGTCGACGTCGCCGCCCCGGTCGGCACGCCGGTGGTCGCCCCGGCCGACGGCAGGATCGTGCTGGCGGAGACCGACATGTACTACACCGGCGGCACCATCTTCCTCGACCACGGCCACGGCCTGACCTCGGCCTTCCTGCATATGAGCGCGGTCGACGTCGAGGTCGGCCAGTTCGTGCGACGCGGGGAGCGGATCGGCGCCATCGGGGCCACCGGGCGGGTCACCGGCGCGCATCTCGACTGGCGCATGAACCTGTTCGGCACGCGCATCGATCCAGCGTTTCTCGTCCCGCCGCGTCCCGGTACCGGCGCCGGCGCCAACGGCGGCTAACGGGTTCACCCGTCGTCGCCGGGCACAAGCACCTCCAAGGCCCGTGGGACGACGGTGACGGTGACCGGAACCTCGCCGATGAGGTCGCCGTCGCCCTGCCATGGCTCGCCGACCGGTGCACCGATCCGCACGGTCGTGGCGGCGACCGCCGTCACGTCCGGCAGTGCGGTAAGGCGCCCGCGCATCAATGCCAGCCCGTAGCGCACCATGTTCCAGCGTCCGCTGCGGGTCATCAGGACGGCGTGCAGGATCGGCTGGTTGATGTCGGCCTGGGGTGCGCAAACGTACCGTCCGCCGTAGAGGCGCGCGTTGGCGACGATCACCGACGCCGTATCGAACCGCCGACCGTCGACGACGACGGAGAATCGGGTTTTCGAGCCGGCGAGGATCTCGCCGAACCCGGCGACATAGTAGGCGCCCTCGCCCGCCAGACGCTTCAGCCACGGCCGCACGCGCCTGATCGCGCGCGCATCGGGTCCGGCACTGACCATGAGGCAGCAGTAACGCTCGCCGGCCTTGGCGAGCGCGATCCGCCGCCGACGGCCGCCACGCACGATGGCCACGGCGCGCTCGACGCTGGATCCGATGCCGAGTTCGTGGGCCAGCACGTTCGCGGTACCCAGCGGAATGATGCCGAGCGGCAGATCCCTGCCGGCGAGACCGTTCGCCGCCTCGTTTATGGTGCCGTCGCCGCTGGCGACGATGACGGCGTCGTAGAGCGCGGCGTCGGCATCGCGCGCCAGGCGCAACGCATCACCGCGGCCACGCGTCTCGACGACGTCGCAGGTGTGGTCGCTCTCCAGCAGCGCCAGCGCACGACGGAAGTCCCGCCGCCGCCGCTGCCCGGACACCGGGTTCCGGATGACGAGAAGGCGTTTCAAGACGTCGCCCGCTGGGGCTGGACGGGGGAAATCGTGGGAGTCGGCGCCATGCTACGGTCAGACCGGCCAGCGCCGGTGGACCCAGAACCACTGCTCCGGCGCGTCGCGGATCCACGCCTCGAGCATGCGGTTCATCGCCAGCATGAGCTCCCGCTGGTCGCGCCCCCGGTCGCCGCTGTCGGGCAGCTCAATCGGCGGGTAGACGGTGATGCGGAACCGGGCGCCACGGGTCCGCTGGGCGCGGATGGCGATCACCGGGCAGCGGAAGCGCAGCGCCAGCCGCGCGGCCAGCGGCGAGGTCATCGCCGCATGTCCGAAGAACGGCACCGCTTCCCCCTCGTTGAGCTTCTGGTCGATCAGGGCGCCGAGATGCCCGCCGTCGCGCAGCAGCGACAGCGCGCCGGTCGCGGCGTCCTTTCCCTTCGGCAGCATGCCCCCTGCGAAAGCCGCGCGCGACCGCACGAACAGGCGGTTGACGAGCGCGTTCTGCGCGGGCCGGAAGATCACCGTCAACGGCATGTCGAACCGCGCCGGGGTCGCGCCCGCCAGTTCCCAGTTGCCGAAATGGCCGGTGAAGCAGATCAGCGGTCCGCCGGCTTGTTTGACACGCGCGAGATGCTCGCCGCCGACGATCTCGATCCGTTCGGCATCGTCGGAGCGGTACAGCCGTCCGAGATGCGGCCATTCGCCGAGCACGCGGCCGAGATGGTCCCAAATTCGCGGTAGCAGCCCGTCGATCTCCGCCTCGCCCATGTCGGGAAAGGCCCGGCGCAGGTTCTCGCGGGCGATCCGGTCGGCCTTCAGCGCCGGTCCGACGAGGCGCAGCAGCCATGCGCCGACGGACGATGCCGCATCGAGCGGCAACAGCCACAGCAGGCCGTAGAGCAGGTAGGCGCCGGCCGCCTGGGGTGGACGGGCGAACCAGGCAATCAGCCGCCGCTGCGTCGGGCTCCGCTCAGCCATCGCGGACCGCCTCCAGGAGCAGCGCGTCGAGCCGCTCCGGCTCGCGCCAGGCAACGTCGACCGCGACGGTCATCACCGCGGCGCGCAGGTCCGGGGGCAGGCGCACCGCGTCCTTTTCGGTCGTGACGGCAAGCGCGCCCTCCGCCCATGCCGCATCGATGATCCGCTTGACCTCCGCGTGGCGGTACGGGTGGTGATCGGGAAATGCCTGCGTGCGTCTCACCTTGCAACCAATCGCCTCGAGCGTCGCGAAGAATTTCGCCGGACGGCCGATACCGGCGAAGGCGAACACGGGCTCGCCGTCGAGCGCGCGGCTGTCGTCGGCCGGTTCGAGCGTGGCGTGCAGGACCGTCGGGTTCCCAGGCAGCGTCGCCTCCAGCGCGCCGCCGTCGTCGCCGAGCAAGACCGCCGCGTCGGCGCGGGACAGCCCCTCGGCGACCGGCTCGCGCAGCGGGCCGGCAGGGATCAACCGGCCGTTTCCGAACCCGGCCTCGGCGTCGATGACGACGATCGACAGCGCCTTGCCGAGCGTCGGGTTCTGGTGCCCATCATCCATGACGATGATCTGCGCGCCGTCCGCCGCGGCCGCCTGGGCGCCGGCGACGCGGTCGCGCGCGATCCAGCACGGGGCCGTGCGGGCCAGCAGCAGCGGTTCGTCGCCGACGTCCGCGGCGGCGTGCACGCCCGGGCTGACGCGGACCGGCCCGGCGAGTCGACCGCCGTAACCGCGGCTGAGGAGGTGGACCGCCGCGCCGCGCGCGATCAGGTGCCGCGCCACGGCGAGCGCGACCGGTGTCTTGCCGGCGCCGCCGGCGACCAGATTGCCGATGCAGATCACCGGGACCGGCGCTTCGTGCGGACGTACCCAGCGCCGCCGCAGGCGGCCGACCATACCGTAGAGGGCGCCGGCGGGACTCAGCAGCCGCGACGTCAGCGAGTCCTCGTTCCAGAATGCCGGCGCGCGCATCGCTCAGCTTCCGCTTGGCCGGTTCCGCGGCAGGTCGGCCAGATACGGCGCGAGCGCGCCCATCACGCGCTCGAGCGCATCGGCGTTCGCCGCCGTGACCTTGCGCGCGCCGTTCGCGTAGCGCCTGCGCATTTCCGGATCGTCGAGCAAGCGATCGACCGCGGCCGCCAGCTCCGCCTCGTCGGCGACCTCGATGGCGGCGCCGGCTGCCTTCAGATCGGCTGCGACGGTCGCGAAGTTCGACATGTCCGGACCGTGCAGAATTGCGCAGTTCAGCTGCCCCGCCTCGAGCGGATTGTGCCCGCCGACGGCCACGGTGCTGCCGCCGATGAAGGCGATTCCGGCGAGCCGGTAGAACAGCCCCAGCTCACCGAGCGTGTCCGCCAGATAGATGTCGTCCTCCGCGCCGGGGATCGCCCCGTTGCTGCGCCGGCCGATTTGCAGCCCGTCCCCGGCCAGCTGCATGGCGATATCGTCGCCGCGCGCCGGGTGACGCGGCGCGATGATCGTCAGCAGCCCGGGTCGCGAGCCGCGCAGCCGTCGATGCACCGACGCGGCCAGCGCCTCCTCGCCCGGGTGCGTACTGGCGGCCAGCCAGCGCGGCCGCTTGCCGACCGCCCCGCGGAGCGCGCCGAGCGCCTCTTCGTCGGCGGGCAGCGGCGCCGCCGAATATTTCAGATTGCCCAGATATTCCGCCCGATGCGCCCCCAGGGCGGCGAGACGCATGCGGTCGTCCTCGGTCTGCCCGAGGCATAGCGCGAACCGCCCCAGCAGGGTGCGGGCCAGCGCCGGCATGCGATGCCAGCGCCTGAACGAGCGTGCCGACATGCGCCCGTTGATCAGCACCAGCGGACAACCGCGGCCGGCGGTCTCCGACACCAAGTTCGGCCAGATTTCGGACTCGATGAACAGGGCGAGATCGGGCTGCCAGTGATCGAGGAAGCGCCGTACCCAGCCGACCACATCGACGGGGACGAACTGATGGATCGTCCCCGACGGCAAGCGCTGTTCCAGGAGCCGCGCCGATGTAACGGTGCCGCTGGTCACCAGGATGTTCGGGGCGCCATCCGCCGCGACCAGGCGCCCGATGAGGGCGAGGGCGGACTGCGATTCGCCGACGCTGGCGGCATGGACCCAGACGAGGGGCCCCGCCGGGCGGGACCGCGAGGCGATGCCGCGCCGTTCGGCGATGCGCGCCGCTTCCTCCTTGCCCTTCGCCCGCCGGCGCCGAAGATAGGCCGCGACCAGGGGCGCGGAGAGCGTCGTGACCGTGCGATAGAGGCTCAGGGCATTCATGCCTCGGGTCCGGGCATGGCCTCAGGGCTCGGCATTGGCGGTCGAGGGGGCGGCGCCCGGCGGAGCCGGCTCGATCGCCGGCTGACCGACGACGGCATCGGCGCGGTCGGCGAGATCGTTCATGGCGCGCTCGAGCGTCACCCGGCAGGCCTCCATCGTGGTCTCGTTCGCGTCGCGCGGGACGGCGAACGGCTCACCCCACAGAAACACGCCGCGGCTGAATGGCAGCGGCAGGATGAAGCGGTCCCAGCTCCCGAGGACCCGCCGCCGGGATACCGCATAGGTCGCCGGCACGATGGGGGTACCCGACAGCCGCGCAATGGCGATCGTCCCGGTGCCTACGCGCATGCGCGGTCCGCGCGGCCCGTCCGGCGTGATACCGACCACGCCGCCGTCGCGCAGCAGCCTGATCAGGTCACGCATCGCCTGCGCCCCGCCGCTGCTGCTCGAACCGACGACCGACTCGATGTGGAAATGCCGAACGGTGCGCGAGATCAGCCGTCCGTCGCGATGGCCGGAGATGAGCATCTTCACCAGATCGGTCCGGCGCCAGCAATAGGGCATCATCATCAGACGCCCGTGCCAGAAGGCGAGGATGAACGGCTTGCCCGCGGTCCGGAAGGATTCGGGGACGTCCTCGCCGACGATCTGCCAACGTCCGCTGACGCGAACCAGCCGGATGTACTGGGCGGCGAGCCAGCATGCCGCCGCCTGCACCGCGTCGCTCCGCAAAATTCGATTGAGCCACTGCACGGGTCGCGCCGGTGCCGTCGGCCCGCTATCGGGCGACTTCCTCGACCGGCTCGTCGCGGAACTGCATGCGGCTCAGCCGTGCGTACAGGCCACCCTTGGCGATGAGCTCGGAATGCGTGCCGTCCTCGACGATGCGCCCATTGTCTATAACGTAGATGACGTCGGCATGCATGACGGTCGACAGCCGGTGCGCGATGACGATACTGGTCCGCCCCTCCATCAGCGTGTCGAGCGCCGCCTGCACCTTGCGCTCCGACTCCGTGTCCAGCGCCGACGTTGCCTCGTCGAGCAGCAGGATCGGCGCATTCTTCAGCATCGCCCGGGCGATGGAAAGCCGCTGCCGCTGTCCGCCGGAGAGGATCACGCCGCGCTCGCCGACCACCGTGTCGTAGCCTTCGGGGAGATCGCGGATGAATTCCTCGGCCGCCGCCGCCCGCGCCGCGGCGACGATGTCGTCTTCGCTCGCGTCCGGCCGCCCGTAGGCGATGTTGTTGCGCACCGAATCATTGAACAGGCCGGTATCCTGGCTGACGAGCGCGATTGCGCGGCGAAGCGACTCCAGCGTTACGTCTCGTACATCCTGGCCGTCGATCGTCACCGATCCGGCATCGACGTCGTAGAAACGCGGAATCAGGCCGAGGATCGTCGATTTTCCGGCACCGGATGGCCCGACGACGGCGGTGGTCTTGCCGGCCGGCGCCAGCAGCGAGACACCATGCAGCGCCACCGCCTCGCCGCCATAAGCGAAATCGACGCCGGTCAGTGTCACGGCGCCGCCGCCGACGGCGATCGGGACGGCGCCGGGACGGTCGGTTACCGTCTGTTCGTGATCGATCACTTCGAAGACGCGTTCCGCTGCGGCGAGCCCGCGCTGCACCACCGTATTGATGTTCATGACCCGGCGCATCGGTTGGTAGGCCATCAGCGCCGCGGCGAAGAACGCCATGAACGAGCCGACCGTCGCCTGGCCCTGCAGCACCTGGTAGCCGCCGTACGCCAGTATCCCAGCGAAAACGAAGCCTCCCATCGCCTCCAGCGTCGGCACCGCGCGCGCCCGCACCTTGGTG
>JBFHDX010000133.1:0-9536 GCA_041584475.1 Alphaproteobacteria bacterium | reverse complement strand
TTGCTGGATTTCGCGCACGCGCGCGGCGGTGAACCTGTCAGGCTGTTGACGACGCAGGTCTCGGACCGGGGCTAGCCGCCGATGCAGTGGTTCGCCTTCGGGATTGCGATCGCAATCAGCGTGGCGCTCGCCGTGCGCTGGTTCGCGACCGCCGAGCCGGAGCAGATCGTGCGGGGTCTGCGTCGCGTCGCGATCGTGCTCGCGCTTCTCATCCTGCTCGGTCTCGTGATCACCGGCCGCCTGCATTGGCTGCTGGCCCTTACGGCGGCGTTGCTGAGCTTCGCTTTCGACCGGCTGGCGCGCAGCGGACGTGAGAGCGTGTCGCGCGGGCCCGCCTCGGGCCGGCGGTCGCAGGTCCGGACGCGGTTTCTCGACATGTCGCTCGACCACGATACGGGTGCGCTCGACGGCAGCGTCATCGACGGCGCGTTTCGCGGCCGTCGCCTCTCCGAGCTGTCGCTGGACGAACTGCGGCAGCTGCTCAACGAGGCGTCGGGTGACGCCGACACGCTCAATGTGCTGGCCGCCTATCTGGACCGGGTGCACGGCGATGCCTGGCGGCAGGCCGACGGCAACGGGCAGGGGTTCGAGGAAGGGCCGCGCGCCCAGACTTCGGACGGGGCGATGACGAAGGAGGAGGCGTTTCGCATTCTCGGCCTGTCGCCCGGCGCCAGCGATACGGAAATTCGCGCGGCGCACCGCCGGCTGATGAAGCAGCTCCATCCCGATCATGGTGGTTCGGATTATCTCGCTGCCAAGATCAACGAAGCGAAGGAAATTCTGCTTGGCCAGTGATCGGGCCCGGTCCAGCGCCGCGGCGGCTTGCATCGACCGGGGTGCCGTGGCAGATAATCGGGCGGCTCCGCTCCTCCCTGGCTGCCCTGCAGGCTGCTCATGAGCAAGAAGATTCGCAAGGCGGTGTTTCCGGTGGCCGGCCTCGGTACGCGCTTTCTGCCCGCGACGAAGGCCGTTCCGAAGGAAATGTTGCCGGTCGTCGACAAGCCGCTGATCCAGTATGCGGTCGAGGAAGCGAGGGCTTCGGGAATCGAGGATCTGATCTTCGTGACCGGGCGCGGGAAATATTCGATCGAGGATCATTTCGATGCCTCGCCCGAGTTGGAGCGCACTCTCGAAGACCGCGGCGAACGCGACCGCCTGAAAGAGCTTCGTGCGACGATGACGGAGGCCGGGCACATCGCGTTCACCCGCCAGACCGAGCCGCTTGGCCTCGGCCACGCCGTGTGGTGCGCGCGCGAGCTGGTCGGCGACGAGCCGTTCGCGGTCATCCTCGCCGACGACTTCCTGCAATCCGACACGCCATGTCTGAAGCAGCTCATGGACGTGCACGACGCAACGCACGGCAACGTCGTCGCCATCGCCGACGTGCCGCGCGATCGCACCAACCGATATGGCATTCTCGATGTCGCGGACGACGACGGCCGCCTCGTGTCGGTGCGGGGGCTCGTTGAAAAACCGTCGCCGGAACGTGCGCCGTCGACGCTCTCGATTGTCGGGCGCTACATATTGCTGCCCGAGATTTTCGCTCATCTTGGCCGGGGCCGCGCCGGGGCCGGCGGTGAACTTCAGCTGACGGATTCCATGGCGCGGATGGTCGGCAAGTCGCCGTTCCACGGCGTGCGGTTCGAGGGCAGGCGGTTCGACTGCGGTGATCCGCTCGGTCTGTTCGAGGCGATCGTCGCGGTGGCGCTGGAACGGGACAACATGGCCGAAGGCGTTCGCGCTATTCTCGCCCGATACCGCGGCTGACGGCCGGATTCCGGTCGGGAACAACAGGATAACGAGGCAATGCGAATCACCATGGTCGGCGCCGGCTACGTCGGTCTCGTCTCCGGCGCCTGTTTCTCCGAGTTCGGTATCGACGTGACCTGCGTGGACACGGACGCGGAGAAGATCGCGCGTTTGCAGGATGGAGAAATACCGATCTTCGAACCGGGGCTGGAACAGCTGGTGGCCGGGAATACCGAGGCCGGCCGCCTGAGGTTCAGCACCGACCTTGGCGCCGCGATACCGGAGGCGGACGCCGTCTTCATAGCCGTGGGCACCCCGAGCCGACGGGGCGACGGCCACGCAGACCTTTCCTTTGTCTTCGGTGCGGCCGAGGAGATCGCCGCGGCCCTGGACGGCTACACCGTGATCGTCACCAAGTCCACCGTTCCGGTCGGGACCGGACGGGAGGTCGGCGACGTCATCCGCCGCGCCCGACCCGATGCGAATTTCGACGTCGTCTCCAATCCCGAATTCCTTCGCGAGGGCTCCGCGATCGGGGATTTCATGCGGCCGGACAGGATCGTTATCGGGACCGACAGCGAGCGCGCGCGGCAAGTGATGCGTCGCCTTTACCGTCCGCTGTACCTGATCGAGACGCCGATCCTGTTCACGTCGCTGGAGACGGCGGAACTCACAAAATACGCGGCGAACAGCTTTCTCGCCACGAAGGTGACCTTCATCAACGAGATCGCCGATCTGTGCGAGAAGGTCGGCGCCAACGTCCACGATGTGGCCCGCGGGATCGGGCTCGACGGGCGCATCGGCCCCAAGTTCCTGCACCCTGGGCCCGGCTACGGCGGCTCGTGCTTTCCGAAGGATACGCTGGCGCTGGTGCGGACCGCGGAGACCGCCGGCGCGCCCTTGAAGATCGTCGAGACGGTCGTCGCCATCAACGACCGGCGCAAGAAGGCGATGGCGGGGCGGATCATCGAGGCCTGCGGCGACGGCGTCGAGGGCAAGACGATCGCGGTCCTCGGGCTGACCTTCAAGCCGAACACCGATGACATGCGGGATGCGCCGAGCCTCGAAATCGTCCCGGCCCTGCAGGCCGCCGGCGCCACCGTTCGGGTCTACGATCCGGAGGGCATGGATGAGGCGCGCAACCTGCTGGATGGCGTGGTCTGGTGCGAAAGCGCCTACCAGACGATGGAGGATGCCATCGCCGTCGTGATCATCACCGAGTGGAACGAGTTCCGGCTGCTCGACCTGGAGCGCGCGCGGGGGCTGATGGCGACACCGGTGATGGTGGATCTGCGCAACATATACAAGCCCGACGAGATGGCCGCCGCCGGCTTCCGGTACATCTCGATCGGCCGGCCGCCCGTCCAGGGAGCCGCGCCCCGAGGCCGCTGAGTGCGTCCGCCGCAGCCTCCGGCCGGCGCGGTTCAGCGGCGATCGGTCAGGGCCAGCGCGGTGGCGGGCGAGATCATCGCGAGGCAGGGTATGTCGAGGCCGGCGAGGCGGCGGCACGCCTGTCGTGCCTCGTCCTCCGTCATGCCGATGAGCCGCGCCCTGTAGAGCCGCTCACCATCCCTTTCGACCGGAATTATCTGCGGTTGCCACGCGCCGAGCAGCGAGGGCGCGCGCGCGGCGATCCTCGTCAGCGCGTCCGACGCCGGTCCGGGTGTGCTGTAGGCGCCGACCTGGATACTCCAGTTCGCGGCATCGCCGTCGTTGTCGCCGGCCGACCCTGTGCCGCCCGCCGCGCGCCCTGAAACCTGCCCCGAAGGGTCACGGAAAGTCGCCGCGATGGCCTCGGATGGGACGATAAGCTCGGGCGTCGTCGTCAGATAGGGAAGCGGCGGCGCGCGGTCGCCCGCTTCGTCACCGGCGAGCCGGCGAAAACCGAAATCGAGCAGCCGCGTCATCTGCCAGTCGCGGCGATCCGGATCGGCGCCACCGAGAACGACCCCGATCAGCCGCCGCCCGTCTCGCTCTGCGGAGGCGACGAGATTGTATCCCGACTGCCGGATGAACCCGGTCTTGATGCCGTCGACGCCGCCATAGGAGCCGAGCATGCCGTTGTGGTTCTCGTACCGGCGACCGTTCCAGGTGAAGTCGGTTGTCGCGAAGTAGCGGTAGGCGGCCGGAAAGTCCCGTACGAGCGCCACCGCGAGCCGCGCCATGTCGCGCGCCGTCGTCCACTGGTCGCGGTGATGCAGGCCGGACGCGTTTCGGAACACCGTGTGCGTCAGCCCGAGCGATCCGGCGCGGCGGGTCATGCGATGCGCGAACTGCCGCTCGCTGCCGGCCAGCGCTTCGGCGATGACCACGGCCGCATCGTTCGCCGACTTCGTGACGAGCGCCAGCACGGCATCCTCGACGGTGATTCTACGCCCCCGGACAAGTCCGAGCCGCGACGGGCGCTGGTGCGCGGCCCGACGCGATACCACAAGCTCCTGACGGGGTTGCAGCCGGCCGTCGGTGAGTGCCTCGAAGGCCAGATACAGCGTCATCATCTTGGCGAGCGAGGCGGGGCGGTGCGGGGTGTCGGGATGGTACGCGTAGAGCACCTCGCCGCTCGTCCCGTCGACCACCATCGCCGACCGGTCGGCACGCGCGGCCGTCGCGGTCACGAGGATGCCTGCCGCCACCGCAAACGCCAGCCAAGCCGCGGTGCGAGCGGGCGGCGTGCGGATCCTCGCGCTGAGCGCCGACTCGCCTGCGCTCCCGCACGAATACGGGATGACGTGACCCATGTTCCGGCAAATCCCCTGTTCACGAGAAGCTTAACGGTCTTGGTAAAGGGATGGTAGCCGGAATTGGTTAACGAACCGTGATTCCGCGCCGATTCGTGCCGTGCGGCAATGGCTTGCGGTGCCCGCTGCCGGAGGTCGCCGACCGCGCGCAACGAAACAGGGCCGCATCCCGGCGGAAGCGGCCCCGGCGGCGCGACGCTGGCCGCGCGATCTATTTGATCTTGGCTTCCTTGAACGGCACGTGCTTGCGCACGACCGGATCGTACTTGCGGAGCTGCAGCTTCTCGGTCTGCGTCCGCGGGTTCTTCTTGGTGACGTAGTAGAAGCCGGTGCCGGCCGAGCTTACGAGCCGAATGAGAACGGTGTTGGGTTTGGCCATGGCGGCGCTTTCCGGGTCTGTGCGTGTCCGTCGCGCGACGGTCTGGCTGCGCAAAATACAGCGAACGCAAACCGAGTCAAGCCGAAAGCCGGTGCACAATATGCACGTTCCGGCCAGAATTTATTAACCTTCCCCTCCCTATCATGGCCGTCTCGAGGACCGGGTAAGTCTCAGACCGGAGGAACCCATACGATGCATTTGCTCCGCAACCTCGTTTTGGCGCAGGCGATTCTCGTGCTAACGCCGGCCGTCGCGACGGCGCAGGAGAGCTACATCGGCTTATGGGCCGGCTACAATCTCGCCGACGACAACGACTGGCGTTCGACGACGACGACAAGCGCTGTGCAGCACGAACCGGGGATGGCCGTGGCCATGACCCTTGGACGGCAGACAGACGGCGGTCTGCGCTTCGAGGGAGAACTCGCTTACCGCATCAGTTCGATCGACCGGCTGGGCAACCTGAGCGTGGATGGTCAGGTCGACAAGCTCACGGCAATGGTCAATTTCATCTACGAGTTCAACACCGGCGGCGAGAGGATCTACGGCTATTCGCTGGGCGGCGGCTCGCCGATTCGTCCCTACATCGGACTCGGTGGAGGCGGTGCGCTCGTCCATATCGCCGATGTGAGTTTCGGCGGCTCACCGATCGTGAACGACAGCGAATTCGGATTCGCGTATCAGGGAATCGCCGGCATCGGATTCGAGATAACGCCCGAATCGATCCTGACGTTTGACATCCGCTATGTCGGCGTTCCCGAGATCGGTTTCACATCGGGCAACAGCACCGGCTTCGATGCAGAATTCGTCGACTGGACGGCAACAATCGGTCTCCGGTCGCATTTCTGAACCTTCGACGAATCGACCCCCCTGTGCCGCGCGCTGCGGCTTCGCAAGCGGTCGCTCGCACGTAAAGCAACGCATATCCACTTGACAACGGGCGCCGAGTGGTGTGCCTCCTTCTCGCCATTCTTGACCGATAGCGTGCGCCGCCATCGGCAACCAAATGCGACAGAGGAGGTCCCATGCGCAGCCTGATACTCGTTGTAGCGCTGTTCGCGGCATCCGTGCTCGGCGCGGCCGAGACAAGGGCCCAGGCCCAGCTATATGCCGGCGGTTACGGCGGACTGGGCATCGCCCACGACGCCGATACGAATCTCGGCCCGATCCTTACCATGGATCTGGGATTCGGATTCGGCGCGTTCCTCGGCGGCCGGGTCTCGCCGAATTTCCGTATCGAGGGCGAAATCGGGTATCGCTCGAACGACCTCAAGTCGTTCGGCGCCACGGCCGTCGGCGGCGACGTGACGTCGCTCGCCTTCATGGCGAACGCCTATTACGACATTCCCGTCCAGTCGGCGGTGATCCCCTATGTCGGCGGGGGTCTCGGCATCGCCGACGTCGAGATGAGCAGCCTGCGTAACGACAGCGATACCGTCTTCGCCTACCAGTTCATGGTCGGGGGCGCCGTTCCGGTCTCGCAGGACGTCGCGCTGTCCGCCGAATACAGGTTGTTCGGCACCGAGGATCCGCGCGCCGGAAACCTGCGCTACGAGTATCTGCATAGCGGCTTCCTGATCGGCGTGCGCGCCAACTTCTGAGGCCGTCCGCGAAGCCATGTCCACCATGCGCTTTGCGGCTCTGGCCGCGGTGCTCCCGCTGCTGGCCGGTGGCCTCGCAGGCGGGTCACCGGCACGGGCGCAGACCTACTACGTGGCTCTGGGCACGGGTGCAGCGCAGACGCATGACGGCGATCTCGAGGTGGCCGGCACCGCGCCGGCGAAGACGACCTATCGTGCGGGGGTCGAGATGTCGCTGGCGTTCGGGTTCGCCTCGCACGACGGTTGGCGGATCGAACTCGAGCTTTGGGGCTTCGACAGCGATGTCGACTCGGTCGGCGGTGTCCCGGCCGGTGGCGAAATCGCGACCCGGTCCGCCACCGCCAATCTTTTCTACGGCGTCGACACGGGAACGCGTGTCACGCCGTTTCTCGGCGGCGGCGTCGGCCTTGCGCGGCTCTCCGTCTCGGGCGTTCCGACGGCCGGCGGCGTCGTCTACGACGAGGATCTCGTCGTCGCTGGCCAGGCCGCGGCCGGCATCGACGTCGCAGTGTCGGAGCTGACGACCCTGTCGCTCGACTACCGGTTTCTGGCGACCGGCGAGGCCAAGTTGCGCGACAGCGTCGGGGCGGGTGTCCGCACGGACCTGCGCAGCAGCCGGGCGATGGTCCGGCTTCGGTTTGAATATTAGAATGTCGGAGGGCGTTTGACGCTGGCCATGCCGCTGCCGAAGCGCGTCAAATTGGTCGAGGTCGGCCCGCGGGACGGCCTGCAGAACGAGCCCGCAACCGTGCCGACCGAGGCCAAGATCGAACTGATCGAGCGGCTCGCCGACAGCGGCTTGACGGTGATCGAGGCCGGCAGCTTCGTGTCGCCAAGATGGGTGCCCAACATGGCCGACACCGCCGCCGTCCTCGCCGGCATACGCTGGCGGGATGGGGTCAGCTATCCGGTTCTCGTACCCAACATGAAGGGCCTCGACGGCGCGCTCGCCGCCGGCGCCCGCGAAATCGCGATCTTTGCCGCCGCCTCGGAGAGCTTTTCGCAGCGGAACATCAACTGCTCGATCGCGGGCAGCCTAGAGCGCTTCGCGCCCGTATGCGACGCCGCCGCGCGCGAGGGTGTCCGCGTGCGCGGCTACGTCTCCTGCGTGCTCGGATGTCCTTACGAGGGCGCCGTCGACAGGCGCGTCGTGGCCGACCTGTCGCGGCGTCTCGTCGAACTGGGATGCTACGAGATCTCGCTCGGCGACACGATCGGGGTCGGCACTCCGCTCGCCGCGCAGAAACTCGTCGACGACGTCGCCCAGTCGGTGCCGCGTGAGCGGCTTGCCGTGCATTTCCACGATACCTACGGACAGGCGCTGGCCAACATCCTCGCCTGCCTCGAGCGGGGCGTGGCGGTCGTCGACGCTTCGGTGGCGGGCCTAGGCGGCTGCCCATACGCGCGCGGCGCGACAGGCAACGTCGCGTCCGAGGATGTGCTCTACATGCTGGAGGGCATGGAAATCGCAACCGGGGTGGATCTGTCGCGGCTGGCGGCGGCCGGGCGGTTCATCAGTGGCGTCCTCGGCCGTCGCCCCGATTCGCGGGTTGCCCGTGCATTGTCGGCGACGACCGATCGCGTGCGGGACGCACAGGACTCACAGGACGGTTGACCGGCGCGCCGCGCTCCTGTCACGCTTGCGGAACGATTCGCGGTGGGGATCATACCGCATGGCACAGGACGTCGAGGGGCTGGACGCGCTGGTCGTGGAAGACGGCGATCAAATGCGCCGTTATCTCCGATCGGTGCTCGAGATCGCCGGCGCCAAACGTGTTCGCGAGGCGCGGGACGGGGCGGAGGCGATACGGCTCCTCGCCGACGCGTGGCCCGATATCGTCATCACCGACTATCAGATGGAACCGGTCGACGGCGTGGAGCTGGTCCGCTGGATCAGGCGCAGCGGACCCCGGGCCGGACGATTCGTACCGGTCATCATGGTGACGGCGTCGCGCCAACCGGCGCAGCTTGAGCGCGTGCGCGAGGCGGGCGTGAATCTGCTGCTGCAGAAGCCGGTCTCGCCGCAGGCGATCGCCGACGCGGTCGTGGAGGTGCTGCGCGAGCCGTTGCCGTTCATTCGTACGCGCGGCTATTTCGGCCCCGAACGACGGCGTGGGCGTCGCGCCGCCGGCGCCGCGGAGCGGCGCGTGCCGGCGGCCGGCACGACGGGTTGAAGCACGGCAGGGAGGTCGGTGGAGATGACGCTGAATCTCGTCAAGCTGGCCGTCGGCATCGACGATGTCGACCATCTGCTGCGGGTGCAGCGGCGCCGGCTCGACGCGGCCGCACAGGCGGGCCGCAGCCGGCATCTCTACCACGTCACGCGCAACCGGCCGCGACGCGCCGAGGAACTGCTCGCCGGCGGGTCGATCTACTGGGTGATCAAGGGTCGGATCCGGGTACGTCAGCGTCTGCTCGCGATCGAGGGCGACGTCGACGACGAAGGTCGACGCTTCTGTCGTCTGGTGCTGGATCCCGAACTCTTCCGCACCGAGGCGTGGCCGCACCGGGCGATCCAGGGCTGGCGCTATCTGCCCGCGCCGGAAGCACCGCCGGACCTGCGCGCGATCGCGGCGGCCGGCACGCTGCCCGCCGGGCTGGCCGAGGAACTGCGCGAACTCGGCCTGCTCTGACCCGTCGCACCCGCGCGCCGCTGGAATTGCGGTGTCGGGCGGCCGGAAATGGCGACGAAAAACCTAAAATGCACTGGACAAATCGACCGGCCGGTCCTATATCTGACCACGCTGGTCGGCACCGGTGCCGCCGTCGCACTGACGGTCGGCAAAGCCCGACAGGGGCGTGGCGCAAACGCCGCGCCGTTTCGTGTCGGGATCGTACGTTGACCACCGGCTCGTAACTGATCGCAAGACCCGGTCGCGGGACTCCGAACCGCAGTCCGGGCGGCGCCTTGGTCGATAGCGTATGGCCGGAGCGCCGGCTGTTTTTTGACATTGTGTTTGAAGAGAAGGGATGCGTGGGCGGCGGTTCTGCGCGGTCTTGTCGTGGACGTGCGGAATTGTTTTCGCGTGTTTGCGGTTGGACTTGCGGGTGTTCGATTGGACCTGGACCGTT
>JBFHDX010000132.1:0-9756 GCA_041584475.1 Alphaproteobacteria bacterium | reverse complement strand
GCAGCAGCATCGCCCGACAGCGGTAAAGATTCGCTTGACGCCCGCCCTGCGCCCGCCGGCTTCGCTGTCCTGCGCCGCCAGATTGGAGTATACTGTATGTGTCGCAACGTGTTACCCACCGGACACCAATTCAGGGGCAGGCCCATGACTACGCTGGGACAGGTGCTCGACCGCAAGGGCCACGAGGTTCTCACCGTCGACCCCGACGCAACCGTGTTGGACGCCATCGGCAAGATGTCGGAGCACGATGTCGGCGCGGTGGTCGTCTTGGAGGACGGCCGGCCCGCAGGCATCTTCACGGAACGGCACTACGCGCGAAACGTCTTTCTGAAGGGGCGTTCGTCGCCGAAGACGGCGATCCGCGACGTCATGGAACGCTCGGTCATCTGCGTGCGTCCCGACAGCACCGTGGACGAAGCGATGGCGATCATGACCGACAGACGCGTGCGTCACCTTCCGGTCCTCGAACGGGACCGGATGGTCGGTATCGTCTCGATCGGCGACCTCGTCAAGAGCAAGATCGCCGACCAGAAATTCACCATCGACCAGCTGATTCACTACATCCACGGCTAGCGGACCGCTGCCGGGCGACGGAGGAGACGCGACAACTCACACCTTCCGTCGCCACCGGCACGCTGTTAAGATATCCATAACCATACGAATCGCGTGGAGATGTCCCATGTTACGACTGGTCCCCCTCGGCCTGGCGGTCACTGCCCTGGCGACCCTCCTGGCGACGCCCCTGCTCGCCCAGGAACGGACGTTCGTCTCGCGTCTGGAGCCCACGAAGCGGGTCTATCCCGCCGAGACGACCGCGCGCGGGCTGGCTCGCTTCTGGCTGACCGAGGACAAGCTCCGACTGCGTTACGAGGTGACGGTCTACGACGTCGAGGCGGTGACGCAGATCCACGTGCATTTCGGGCCGGAGGCGACGACGCCGGACGGGCAGTACTACCGGCTGCCGCCGGGCGAGGATGAGCATGGCGACATCGTCGCCTTCCTGATGAATTTCAAGGCCGGCGGCGTCAAGGGCGACGGCGTCGTCGCCAAGGGTGAACTCACCGTCAAGGACCTGATCGGGCCCCTGAAGCGCGAATCGCAGGCCATGTCGTACCTGGTCGGACACATGGAGAAGGGCTGGGCCTACGTCGCCGTTCACGTGCTGCAGGATATGGGCGGCACGCGGAAATTCTGCTGTCCGGACGGTTTGCGCGGCGTCGTCCGGTCCGGCTCGCTGTAAAGGACTCTTTGCTTGTCCCCGGCCGGCGGTCGCCGGGATGGATGGTCTTTCGGCGGAATCAGGACGCGTGGCTCGGCGCTCAGTCGTCCAGCACGTTTTCCTTGAAACCCACGAATGCCGCGAACTTGACGTCGGGGTGGTGGCGGCTCAGGTAATGTTGCGCTTCGCGGGCCTTTTCCTCGCTCGGATAGCGGAACATCTCCACGCCGCCGCGTAACCAGTTGACCTCAACCCCGTAGTAGGATCCCTGCATCGCTCGATTCCCTTGCTCCATATCCCCGCGCCGGCATCGTTGACGCACCGGCGCGACGCTCGCAGGCAATTGAAGCAATAATTGGGCCAGACGCGGCCGCGCGCATCGAAATCTCGCCGGCGCCGCGCGCTCGCCGCAATCGCGTCACCGTGATACCATGCGAAAAAATGCAGCGATGTCAGGGGCGTTGGATGCAGAGCCCGTTCCATGTGAAGGAGGAGGAAATCGACCGCGGCGGTTCATGGCCGTCCACGCGGATCACCATATTCAACGCTGACGGCAAGGAGTTGGGGTCCTACGAGCGCAACTACCACAGCTTCGGTGCCGCGACCTTCTGTCCGTTCTTCCTGCACGATCGGTGGTGGGCGCTCTACTCGCCCGTCTACACCGGAACCCGCGTCATGATCCTGCCCGAGGCGGAAGACTGGTGCGGCGAGGAAGACGCGACCACGAGCTTCGTCCCCGTCGACTATTACGTGCCGCGCTACCGAACCGCCAGATATGCCGAGGGCGGCACGGTCAAGGACGTCTATATCGGCGAAAACGCCCCCGGCTGGATCGAACCCGAAATCATGGGCTTTACGGATGTCAGCGAGGAATCTTACTGTCCCTTCGGGCTCGTCGCCGGCTGCATCTGGGGGGACGAGGCGACCTGGAAGGTCGAGTACCTCGACCTCGCACGGCTGCCCGAGAAGCGGTTCAGGCGCGAGAACCACTTCGGCACGCTGCACCTGCTCGACGAGCTGAGCCTCAAGGAAGCCATCGACATGGAGCGCTGGCGACCCGATGAACCGGTGATCGGCATCGTCAGCAAGCGCTGGCAGAACTGCAAAACCGGCGACGCCGAATAGCCCGAAATCGACTGGCCGCGACCGCCACTTCGAATCCCCTGCCCGGAACACCGGTCCCGCAGCGCACGGTCCACGTAAAGTTCGGGGTCGATATTCATCAGATTGGCCGTAGCGGCCGCGTCCCGCCCGACGGCACCAACCGATACCCTAGCCCACGCCCGCGTCGGGATAGGGAAATGCGTCCGGTGGCGGCAGATCGGGCAGGTAATGCCTGCGGATCGCCGCATCGCACACCGCGTAGCCCCAGTTGATCAGGCGGTCCTGCAGGATCTCCGGCAGCCGCTTGAGACGCGTCGGCGTTGCCGCCAACACGAGCGTCTTGTCGTGCGGGCACGGCAGCGCGTCCGGCAGCCCGTAATTCGCGATGTCCGTGCGGATGCCCCAGTACGCGCCACCCCGTCCCGGATCGGCGTAGGAGCCGATGAGCTGACGCTTGCGCAGGCTCCGCACCTGGTTGTCCACGACATCGAACACGCGCAGCGAATGGCGCACCCAATCGCGCCGCGGTCGCGCGTCCGGCTGCATCTTGCCTCCGGCGTCGCTGGCCAGCACCGTCGTATAGCGTTTCCACGCCGTCTCGAGCCCGAGATTGTCGTAAACGCCGCCATCGGTCAGCACGACGCGCGTGGTATAGGGCGGACGCTGCAAATCGGCACCGGTGCCCTCCTCGTACTGGTCTTCGCGAAGCCTGAGGATCGTCGGAGACAGCACGGGCGGAAACGCGGACGAGGCGGCGACCGCGCGCGCCAGCGGCACCGCCGGCTCGGGCACCTTGCCGACGCGCCAGTCCCGCATGTAGGGCTTCATGAAGCGCCACAGCGCTCCCGACTGGACGTTGGTCGCATTGATCACGAATCGCGGCTCGTCGGGCATGTCCTGCAGCGTCCTGTCGTGGAACAGGTGCTTCCGATAGGCCCGCTCGATCTGTCGGCTGATGCCGCCCGGACGCACGAGGCCGCACAGCACGGCCGGAATATCGATCGTCCGCCGCGCGAGGTTCCTGACCGGGGCGATCACGGCGTCCTCGAAGCTCGGGGGCGGGTCGCGTTCGAACAGGTCGGGCCAGGCTAGCGCCAGCTGTCCGGCCGTGATCGATCCGCCCGAGACGCTGGAGATGCGCTTGACCCGGGCCAGCACGCCGGTCTCATGGAGGCGCCGGAGAGCCCCGAGGTGGAACACCATCGCCCGGTAGCCGCCCCCCGAAAGGCACAGCGCCACGCCTTCCTCCGGCGCGCGCCCCGGCGCATCGGTGGCGATGTATTCGACGGGCGCGCGCGCCCTGCCGTCCCCGGGTTCCGCCATCGGTATCCCCCGTCATTCGGGCCCGGATCGCACCGGAAACGCCGTTCCACCGGGCCGGGAACCTGTCGCATGCCTGCCGCGACAATCGCACAGGTTGCGGGCAATTTCCATCGCCGATGATCGCGGTGCGTGCAGGCATACCGGCGACCGGCCCTCATGGCGTGCGCGGTCGCCGACGTCCGATCCCTGCGTTCCGACATCCGCTCGAAGGCGTCCGCGCCGTGCCGTTCGTTTGCCGGCTCAACCCCGACCCCGCCCTCCCCCGTCGCGGGGGAGGGTCATCGAGGGTCGAATTGCCGGTCGGTGCCGCCCTCAGTGGATCGCCGGCTCCAGGCTGGTGTCGAACTTCGAGACGAAATCCGGGTCGCCCGGCGCGCGTTCCACCCCGTCGGCGTTGCGGCCGCCGAGCCCGGGCCCGTCGGCATAGGCCTGCCAGGCGAGGCGGAACTCGTTGAGCCGCTTGATCGCCGGCTGGTGGGCGAGCGATTTCGGCGCTCCCTGCCGCACGACCAGGATCCAGGCCATGGTCTTCACGTCGACGCAGGGCCCGAACGCGCCGCCGATATTCTCGGCGAGACACGCCTCGACAGGCCCGACGTCGTTCTCGTCACCGATCGCCGGAATCCGCGGGCCGAGCGTCGGCGCGTTGAGGATGCGCCCGACCTCGGTGATATTGGTGACCGTGAGGTCCACGCGGGTGCCGCAAAATGCGATGTCGTCGACGTTGAAGGTCGAGCCGCGGATGAAGTCGGTCGGGAACGGCTCGTCGAGCGAGCTGCCGTCGAACGGCGAGCTCGGCTCGTCGACATACCAGAACGGACCGACGTCGCCCGCAAGCCGCACGCCCATCAGATATTGATCGAGCTCGGTCGCACCGTCGATCAGCTCCTCCGGCTCGGTCAGGAACAAGGACTTGCCTTGCACGTCGCAGGACGCGATCGCGGCGCCGAGACTGCCGTCCGGGTCGGCGATGACCCGGTCCGGGTCGTTCCTGTCGACGACCGAGCCGCCGCCCCCCAGCGCCAGCTCGATGATCGCGTTGCCCTCCATGCCCGAGAAGCGCGGCCTGCCATCGGCGGCCGCGAACGGGCTGTCGACGACGCGGGTGTTGAAGAAGGTGCTCCAGTGCGCCAGCGCCCGTCCCAGCAGATCGAAGCTGTCCGGGATCGAGATGCCGCGATCCGGGTGCAGGAACACCGGGAACGCCGCCCAGCGGTGGTCTGCCTCCTGGAACATGATGCTGATGGCGCTGTTGAGGTCGTAGCGCAGCGCGCCCTGCCGGGCCCGGGCCTCGGTGTTCGGGTTCTCGTGGATCAGGGCCCGTCCGTGGTGGCTGTAGCCGTTGGAAAATCCGTCCCCGGTGATGTCGAGCACGCCGACCTGCTCGTAGGGGGCCGTCGTCGGCGTCACGTTGCCGCCGAGGAACGAGGTCAGCCGCGGGCTGGTGGTCACCGCGAACCGGTGGACCGGCGGGTTGGTGTACTGCTCGATGGAATTCCCCGCCCACAGGTTGATGTTGTTCATCCACAGCAGGCTCTCGAGCTCGCCCGCGCTGCCCGCCAGGGACGACGCATCGAACACCGCCCGGCGCAGGCCGAACGTCTGGTTCTGGACACCGAGGTGGAACGCCGTGCCGCCGCCGAAGATCTCGAAATCGGTGAACATGACCAGGAAGTCGTATTTGTCGTCGTGGGTACGGTAGAACTCCTGGCCCATCTGGAAGATGTCGAACGTTTCGGGCGAGCCGATCGTGAACTCCTCGAAGATCGCGCCGGCCTGCAGCGTCGCCGGCAGATCGGCGGTCATGTCGATCTCGTTCAGCGGGCCTTCGGCGTTGCCCTCCGCGATGCCGGTCACCGCCTCGTCGTTGCCGACGCCGCTGGCGATGAGCCCCGTATCGAGCGCCCCGAAGGTGAAGGCGATGGACCCGTCGCTCGCCAGCACCGCCTGGATCGTGTTGCCGGGCACGTCGGGGCCGCAACCCGAATCGCTGCCGCGTTCGAAATGCACGACGTCGTTCCACGTGATGACGACACGGTCGGCGCGCACATCGGCGTGGACGCTGCCGCGGCAGGTCGGATCGAGGTCGGTCAGCAGCGCCGACAGTCGCGGCGGGCCGCCGATATGGCGGGCGGCGTTGCGGTTGCTGCTGGAGTTGTCGCCGGCGCCGAGGGTGATGTGGCCGTCGGAGCCGACGAAAACCGAATCGTAGCTTTGGCCGAGGAATGGAAACGGCGCGGCCAGTGCAACCTCCGCGAAATCATCGTCGCCCAGGAAAAGGTCGGGGCCGAGCCCCGTATCCAGGGTCTGTCCCGTGGCGAAGGTCACCGAGAACGCGTCGGCGCCTGCTGGCGCATAGTCGAACCGCATGCCGGACTCGAGGTCGAGCGGGTTGGTGGGTCTCGCCGGCAGGATGATCCTGCCGTTGTCGACCAGCACCGCGATGTCGTTCAGCCCGTCGCCGTCCACGTCGACGTCGACCGACTGCGCGCTCGTCCCCTTGGCGGCCGTCGATTGCGCCTGCAGCCGTTTTTGATTGCGCGCATGCGTGACGGTCGCGGCGGCGAACGCCTCCTCCGAGGTCGGCTCGGCAAGCGGCGTCCTTACGCCGGCCCGGCCGCCATCCACGGTCACCGCCTCGATCTGGGCGGTCGTGCCGGCGGGTCGCGCCGCGGCCGGGTCCGGAATCATGCAAAATGCGATGCCGGCGGCCGCCGCTGCCGGTATGAACCTGAGGTTGACGAAACTCGACATGGAAACGCCTCCTCTGCAATGTAACCTGAGGTTTGAATTACGGCCCGGAACGGCCCGATGCGGCCGTGCCCGGACCGCGATCGGGATCCGACACGCCCCGGTAGGGCCCGGAAATCAGGCGTCAGCCAGCCGGCCGATGCCGGCGGCGCGAGACGAATTGTGAAGTCTGAGAACCGAGCCTTATTGGCTTTCTATCCCGGTTGACGGCAACCGTAGCACGAACGGGCAACGAAATCGATACGCCGAGCGGAGTACCCGTCGAGCCGGCCGCCGGCGGTCACGTCGGTGCGCGCCTCAGGCGACGTCCTCCTTGGGCGGGAAGGTCGGCGGCAGCTGCCCGAGCCGCCTGGCCTCGTCCATCAGCGGCACGAGGTCGCGATTGACCAGCTCGAACAGTTGCTCGAACGACTCGATGACGTAGTAGACCGTCTGGAATATGTCGATGCGGTACGGCGTGCGGAACACGGTCACCGGGTCGAGCGGCCGGCGCTCGGGTACGTCGCTCTCCAGCGAATACGGGCTCTCGCCGGCCGAGGACGCGATGCCGGCGCCGTAGATGCGCAGGCCGTCGGCCGTGCTAATCAGGCCGAACTCGACGGTGAACCAGAACAGCCGCTGCATCAGCCAGATGTACCGCTTGTCCAGCGACAGCGCGACTTCGCCGTAGCGCTGCAGGAAATCGGCGTAGGTGGCGTGCGTCAGCAGCGGGCAGTGCCCGTAGATCTCGTGGAAGACGTCGGGTTCCTGCAGATAATCGAAATCCTCGCGCCGGCGGATGAAGGTGGCGGCCGGGAACTTGCGGCCGGCGAGCAGCCGGAAGAATTCGCGCGGCGAGATCAGCGCCGGCACCGCGGCGACGCCGAAGCCGCTGATCTCGTCCAGCCGGCGGTCGATCTCGGCGAGCTGCGGCACGCGGTCCTCGGGCAGCTCGAGCATCGCCAGCCCGTCGAGATACGCCTCGCAGACGCGCCCGGGCAGGATCTTGGCCTGGCGCCGCATCAGGTCGCGCCAGACGGCGTTCTCCTCTTCGCTGTATGCGATGATCCCGTTCGCGTCCGGGATCTTGGATTCGTAGCTGCTGCTCTTCGCCATGGCCGCCTCGCACGGCCGGACGGTCGCCATCGCGCCGCATCTGTCCCCGACGGGACGGCCGCGACCGCCCGGGGCCGCGTCTCCTTGACTCTGCGGGTCCGGGCCTCTCCCGGCCCGCCTCCATCATCGCCGGTCAGGGTTAACAAATGGTGTCGCAGGGCAGCGCCGGAAAGCGCGCTGACGCGGATGTGACCGGGCCGCCGGGCCGCAGCGTGCAGGCGAGAAAAAGCCCGGGCCGACGGCGCGGCCCGGGCGATGCTCAGACGGACTACGCTAGTTCTTCGCGACCTTGGCCGAACCGGAACCGTATTCCTTCAGCACGTAGAGGCCGCCATTGCGGTCGGAGGCATAGATCCAGGGCTTGCCCGGCTCCTTGTAGATGCCCCAAACGTCCTGCGCACCCCCGTTCTCTGCCTCGAAATCGGGTCCCGCACGGTGATAGCGCGCGGTCTCGACCGGCATTGCCGGATCGGTTACATCGAAGATCAGGACGCCGTCGGCGTACCACGAGACGTAGGCCTTGACGCGGCCGTCGTCGGTATCCTCGACGATCACGTTATGCGACGAGTAGACGCCGGCCGGATCGCAGCTGGCATCGACCGGATTGGCGCTGCACACCGTGTTGATCGTCGACGCCAGGACCGGGCTCGCGGGGTCGCTGTAATCCCAGACGCGCAGTCCGCTCCAGCCGTTCGGCTCGGTGGATGCCGAGACCGACTCGCCGGCCCCGCCGATCACCAGAGCGGCGGCGCTGGCGACGCCGGCGATCCTGAGGCCCGTCGAATGGCCGACGAAGACGCCCGGCAGGTTGGTCGGCTCGCCGCCCATCGAGACCAGCGCATCGCCGCGCGCCGCATCGTTGAACACGACGACGCCCTCGTAGCCCGCGGCCTCGGCGTTGTCGACCTTCTCCGAGAAGAAGCAGACGCCGCGCTGGATCAGGGCGATCTGGCCGGGGCTAACGGCTGCCGGCACCGTGTCGCCCGGACAGGCGAGACCGACATAGACCGTCGGCCCGCTCATGGTCTGGCCCGGCAGGCTCGCGATCGGCACCGTGATCGCGCCCTCGGCGGCCGGGTAGTCGCCGGCGTCGGGGCCCGAGGTGATGCTGAACACGGTCGCGAACGGCGCGAAATCCTCCTCGCCCTCGACGACGATCGAACCGTCGGCCGACGGCCAGACCGAGTGGCTGTTGACTTCGCCATCCTCGCTCGTCGGGTCGATGGCGACCGAGACCAGCGACGGGCTCGTCGGGTCGCTGATGTCGAGCAACACGAGTCCGGCATCCCAGTTCGCGAGATACGCCTTCGTGCCGTCGGCGGTTATCGTGATGTCGTGCAGGAACCGGTTCTGCGACGCGCCGAAGCCGTCGTTCAGGTAGGTCTGCGCGGCGACGATGGCGCCCAGGTCGGTCGTGTTGACCCAGTCGACGCCGGGATCGAACAGCGACTCCGCGCCCCACGCGCCGACCAGCGCCGGCGCCGCCGGATCGGTGATGTCGTAGATCTGGAAGTTGCCGAGCAGCGACTCGACGACGGCACCGACATAGTCCCTCGCACCCTGGCGGAACAGGAACAAATTGTGCACGCCGAAGTCGGTGAAGCCGAAATTGTCGCGGATGAAGATGTTGGCGTCGTCGGTCTGTACGTGCGCCAGGTGCACCGGGTTCGCCGGGTCGTCGACGTTGTAGATCTCGAAGCCGCCGGGGCCGCCCGCGCACGCCTCGTTCGAATGGACGAGGACGCGGCCGCTGCCCATGTTGGCGACCTTGACGTCGTTCGAGCGGCTGCCGACGGGCGACTCGATGATTCCGACGAACGACGGCTTGTTGGCGTTATTGGTCTTCCAGATCCAGACGCCGGCTTCCGGGTCGCCGCCGCACGGGCTGTTGAACGTGCCGGTATAGGCGTGGCCGTCGAGCGCCCAGACGTCGGTCGTCGAGTTGTCCGCCAGCCGCGCGCCGCGGCCGGCCACTTCCAGGTTCTTGACGACGTGGGCGGACGGTGCCGAGCTGATGATGTCGGCCGTCGCCGCGTCGTGATGCGCCATCGCCGCATGCGGATCCGGCGCCGGATCCAGGTGAACGGTCGTGCCGTCGTCGAGGACGATGTCCTTGCCCCCGTCGTGCGCCGAGGCAGCGGCGAACGGCAGGGCGGTGGCGAACAGAACCGCGCCGATTGCGGTCATATATCGGCGCGCTGGTCTCGGATTTTCAATCATGCTTCTCTTCCCAGTCTCGTTGTCCATCGGTGTGCCCGGCCGGG
>JBFHDX010000131.1:0-9781 GCA_041584475.1 Alphaproteobacteria bacterium | reverse complement strand
CACGCACCCGGCCACCCCGGCCCGCGCCCGTTATGTCGCGGAAGCGGCGGGAAACGGTGGCGGACCGGGCCTGAGCGACAGCCAGTGGCAGGCCCTCAAGCGGATTTGCGGGGAGGGCTGAACGGATGTCTCGGCGACCTGCGTTGGACACCGGGCGATCGGACCCGGCTTCGGCCGGCGCGGGAACCGATTGGAGGAGGCAACGGCAATGAGCGAAGAACCCTCCGACAAGGTAGCGGTCGAGGAGCCGGACACACCGGCAGCCGGTGCATCTCCGTCAGCCGATGCGGAACGCGAGGCAGAAAGTCTGATCGGCGGACTCGGACTTGCCCCGGCCGCGAAGGCTGACGTCGGCCGGATCCTGGCCGAAACGCTGGCGCGAGCAATGGACGCAGAAGAGGCGCTGGAGGCCGAACGGCGTCGCGCCGAGTGGCTGCGCGCGCATACGACGGTCGATGAAGTGACAGGACTTCTCAACCGGCGCGGATTCGAAGAGGGTTTGCAGCGCAGCCTCGCGCGGGCGCGCCGCTACGACGAGGTCGGCACGCTGATGCTTGTCGATGTCGTCAGCCACCAAGCCGTTCGCGAGGAGGCCGGCCCGTCGGCCGGCGATTATCTTCTCACCGCGGTGGGCAACATCGTGCGCGGCCGCTTCCGCGAAGTTGATTACGTGGCGCGCCTCGAGCGCGGCCGCTTCGCCCTGCTGTTGCCGATCATCTCGCCCGAGGACGCACGCCGCCGGGCCGCCATGCTGAAGAGCCAGCTCGACCGGGTCATCGTCCCGTGGCAGAATCAGGACCTCGCGGTCGAAGCCCGAATCGGCCTCGTGCATTACGGCCAGCGCGACGCCGCCGAGGATCTGCTCGAGCGGGTGGAGGCGGAACTGGAAGAACGGGAGCAGCGCGTATCCCGATTGCGCCATCCCGCCGAGTGACGGAGCCGCCGCCCGTCACTGGCGCACCACCACGACCGTGCACTCGGCGTGGCGGGCGACCCGGGCCGCGTTCGGCCCCAAGAGGAAATCCTTGTTTTCCGGGCGGTGTGCGGCCATCACGATGAGGTCGGCGCCGACGCGCTTGGCGGTCGCCAGGATCTCCTCGTAAACTCGACCGTGACCGACGTTGCACGTCATCTTCACGTCGGCCGGAACGTTCTTGTCGACGAATGCACGCAGGGCCGACTCGGCGTCCGCCAGGGCCTTTTTCTCGTAACCCGCCGGAAAGAACGAGCCGACGATGCTCATGCCGAAATCCGGCAGTACGCTGACGACGTGCAGCTTCGCGCCGAACGTGCGGCCCAGCTCGAGCGCCGTCGGCAGTGCTTTCGCCCATGACGACGGCTCGCCGAGATCGACCGCCAGCAAAATCTTCTTGTACATCCGGCTCTCCCGTCAGGCCTTGGCCACGGCCACATCGCCGGCCTTGCGGCGGCGCTGCAGAACCACGATGACGCCGACCACCAGCAACGCAGGAATGAACATGAGCTGCTTTGGCGGTTGATCGGCCTCGACCTGCACTTCGACGATCTCCCAGTCGAAGTCGACACCCGCCTTTTCCGCCGCCTTGCCGAAGACGATGTTATCGACTAGCACCCTGCTGGCCTCCTGGCGGACCGCGAGCCCGGCATGCTCGAGCCGCGACTCGCCGTCGCCCGCCGGTCCGAGCGGCAGCGGCACGATCTTGGTGACGAAATCGCCGTCGATCGTCTCACCCGACATCATCACGCGCAGCGTCGTATCCGGTGGCTGCCGGCCGGCGATCTCGATCAGTTCGGTCGGCGGCCGGCTCTCCAGCGGCGCGACGATCATGTCCATCCAGAAGCCTGGCCGAAACAGCGTGAAGGCGACGAGGATCAGCGCCAGCGATTCCCAGAGCCGGCTCCGCACCACGAAATATCCTTGAGTCCCCGCCGCGAACAACAGCATGGCGGCGACCGCCGAGGTGACGACGAGCATGAGGTGCGCCGTGCTCTCGATGCCGATCATCAGGAGCTCGGTATTGAAGATGAACATGAAGGGCAGGATCGCCGTCCGGATGTCGTAGGCGAAGCCCTGGATACCGGTACGGATCGGATCGCCGCCCGAAATCGCCGCCGCGGCGAAGGCGGCAAGCCCGACCGGCGGCGTGTCGTCGGCGAGGATCCCGAAATAGAAGACGAACATGTGCACCGCGATCAGCGGCACGATCAGGCCGGACTCCGCTCCGAGCGTGACGATCACCGGCGCCATCAGGGTCGACACCACGATGTAGTTGGCCGTCGTCGGCAGCCCCATCCCGAGCAGCAGGCTGATGAACGCGGTGAACAGAAGCATCAGCATCAGGTTGCCGCCGGAAATGAACTCCACGAACTCCGTCATCACGAGGCCGATGCCGGTGAGCGTCACCGTGCCGACGACGATGCCGGCCACCGCCGTCGCGATGCCGATGCCGATCATGTTGCGGGCGCCGGCGATGAGGCCGTCGATCATGTGGTTGAAGTCCTCGACCAGCGAATCACGCAGATTCCGACGCTCGCCGCGCATCAGCGCCTTCAGCGGGTGCTGCGTGAGCGAAATCACGATCATCAGCACCGACGCCCAGAAGGCCGCAAGCCCCGGCGAGAACCGCTCGACGACCAGACACCAGATCAGCACTGCCACCGGCAGCAGGAAATGCAGGCCCGACAGCATCGTCGGCTTCGGCTCGGGCAGCTCGGTCAGTTCGTCCTTGCCCGGATCGAGCGCCAGGTCCGGCACCGAAGCGGCGATCTTGATCAGCACGACGTAAGCGAGGACGATGACGACGCCGGCGATCCAGATGGTCGCGTCGCCGGCCAGCGGCTTGAGCCAGCCGAAGCCGTAATAGACGATGCCGGAGAGGATGATCAGGCCGAGGATCGTGCCGACGAAGCTGGCGATCCGGGGCAGCAGGCCGCTGGTGACCCGCCGCTGCAACCCGACCATGCCGGCCTTCAGCGCCTCCAGGTGCACGATATAGACCAGGGCGATGTACGAGATAATCGCCGGCAGGAAGGCGTGCTTGATGACTTCGACGTACGAGATGCCGACATACTCGATCATCAGAAAGGCGGCCGCCCCCATGATCGGCGGCGTCAGCTGCCCGTTGGTCGAGGACGCGACCTCCACCGCGCCGGCCTTCTCGGCCGGGAAGCCGACGCGCTTCATCAGCGGAATCGTGAAGGTGCCGGTGACGACGACGTTGGCGATCGACGATCCCGAGATCATGCCGTTCATGGCCGAGGAGACGACCGCCGCCTTCGCCGGCCCGCCCCGCATGTGGCCTAGCAGCGAAAAGGCCACCATCGTGAAGTAATTGCCGGCGCCGGCCTTGTCGAGGAGGGCGCCGAACAGGACGAACAGGAACACGAACGTCGTCGATACGCCGAGACCGATGCCGAACACGCCCTCCTGGGTCAGCCAGAGATGCGACATCGCCTTCTGGAACGACGCCCCCTTCCAGGCGATGACCTCGGGCGCCAGATGGCCGAAGAACACATACGACAGGAACAGCAGCGCCACGAACATGAGCGGCGGCCCGAGCGAGCGTCGGGTCGCCTCGAGAAGCGTGATCATGCCGAGCCCGGCGAAGAACAGATCGGCCGTCGTCGGCAGGCCCGGACGGGTTGCCAGCGAGGCTGCGAAAATCGCGGTGTAGGCTGCGCTGAACGCACCGATTGCCGCCACGACCCAGTCCTGCACGGGGATCCGGTCGCGCGGCGAGCGCTTGAACGCCGGAAACGAGAGAAAGGCCAGGAAGACGGCGAAGGCGAGGTGGATCGAGCGCGTGTGGGTATCGTTCATCAACGGCACGAAATCGGCCAGCATGAAGGGCAGCGGCGACGCGATCCACAGCTGGAACAGCGACCATGCGAGGGGAACGAAGATCAGGACCTTGCGCGAGATATCCCCGACCGGTGCCCGGGCGCCCGTATCGGTCTCGGCGACGTAGTCCCTGACCGCTCCTCCCTCTGCACTGTTTTCCCTGACCACGTCCGTGCCTCCCTGCTCGGTTCCCGAAGCCAACGGTGCCCGAAGGCTGCTACATGAGTCCGACTTCCCTGAAGTACTGCGCCGCACCTTCGTGCAACGGCGCGGTAATGCCCTCGCGCAACATCTGCTTCGCGTCCAGATCCCCGAATGCCGGCGACAGACGGCGGAAATGATCGAGGTTGCCGAACACCGCCTTGACGACGCGATAGACGAGGTCCGCTTCGAGCCCGGCCGATGCGACGACGGTGGCGCGGACACCGAAGGTCCGTACCGGGTCCGGGTTTCCCGGGTAAAGCCCGCCCGGCACGACCATGTACGAATAGAACGGGTGCTCCGCGACCAGCGTGTCGATCGCCGGGCCGGAAACCTCGACGATCGCCGAGTCGCAGAGTTCGGTCGCCCGCCGGATCGACTCGTTCGGGTGTCCCGCCACATAGACGATCGCGTCGACCTTCTTGTGGCAGAGCGCGAACGACTGTTGCGAGGCCGGCAGCTCTTCCGCGAGGGTGAAATCGCGCTTGCGCCAGCCCATGGCGGTCATCACGACTTCCATCGTCGCGCGCTGTCCCGAACCCGGATTGCCGATGTTGACGCGCTTGCCGGCGAGATCGGCGAGCGAGCCGATACCCGCATCGCGGCGCGCCACGAGGGTGAACGGCTCCCCGTGCACGGAGAACAGTGCGCGCAGATCGCGATAACTCCCGCCCGAGGACGCGAACGGCCCGCTGTCCATGATGGCGTGGTACTGCCAGTCGGCCTGCACGACGCCGATTTCGAGGGCGCCCTTGCGGACGCCGTCGAGATTGAACAGGGAGCCGGCCGTCGGCACGGCAGTGCAGTTGACGTCACTCGCGCTGCGCTCGATGAGGCGGCACATCGCGCGACCGACCTGATAATAGACGCCGTAGAGGCTGCCGGTACCGATGACAAGCTCGGCACCGCCCGCCGGCACGGAAAAGCCCGCCACTAAGACGGTGGCGAAGGCGGCGACGCCGGCCCGTGTCAGCGCCGATCTGGCGAACATGCGATGTATCATCCGGCCCCCCCAAACCCGTCGAGGGGCTCGGGCGAGCGCACGCTCGTGCGCTCCCCCGATCGTCCCCGTCACATCAGCCCGGCTTCCTTGTAGTACCTGACCGCACCCGGATGCAGCGGTGCGGAGAGGCCGTCCTTGATCATCTCTTCCTTCGTGAGATTGGCGAAGGCCGGGTGAAGCTTCGTGAAGTCGTCGAAGTTCTCGAAGACCGCCTTGACGACCTGGTAGATGACGTCGTCCGGTACGGCCGTCGAACTGACGAACGTCGCGCCGACGCCGAACGTCTTGGTGTCGTCGGGATTACCCGAATACATGCCACCCGGGATCGTCGCGTACCGGTAGAACGGATTTTCCTTGACCAACTTGTCGATGGCCGGGCCGGTGGCGTTGACCAGGACGGCGTTGCACGACGTGACCGTTTCCTCGGTCAGGCTCGACGGATGGCCGACCAGCCAGAAATACGCGTCGATCTTGTTGTCGCACAGCGCCTGGCCGGTTTCGGCCGACTTCAGCTCGGCGGCCAGCTTGAGGTCGTCGCGGCCCCAGCCGAGCGCCGCCTCGATGACTTCCCAGGTACCGCGCGTGCCCGAGCCGGGGTTGCCGATATTCAGGCGCTTGCCCTTGAGGTCGGTGATGTTCTTCACGCCCGCGTCGCGGCGCGCCAGGATGGTCACCGGTTCGGCGTGCACCGAGAAGACCGCCCGCAGCTCCTTGAACGGACCGAGCTTTTCAAACTCCTCGTTCCCCGAGCCGTGAAAGGCGTGGTACTGCCAGTCGGACTGCGCGACGCCCATGTCCAGCTCGCCGGCACGGATCGTATTGATGTTGTACACGGAGCCGCCGGTGCTCTCGACCGAGCAGCGGATACCGTGTTCCTTGCGCCCCTTGTTCACGAGCCGGCAGATCGCGCCGCCCGTCGGGTAGTAGACGCCGGTCACCCCGCCGGTGCCGATGGTGACGAATTTCTGCTGGGCCCGTGCCGGCTCGGAACCGACGCTCCAGGCGCCAGCCGCGACAACGGCGGCGAGCGCGGCCGCGGTCAGAATCTTGCTGTCCATGAGAGTCTCCCTTTTCATCGTCTCATTCGGCGCCTTCGGTCGACGCCCTGATCAAGTCGGTGACGCTGCAGTCGACCTCGAACGAGGCCTCCGTGCGTCGCAACACCAACCTATTATGGATTGCCAAAAACTATGCCTGCGCCATTTGTACACAGTCAACCCGCAAATACCGGCATGCACGGCGCGGGCCGCGATCGCCACCTCGGCTCAGGGCTTGAGCGGCGCCGACGCGAAATACCGGCTTGCGGCGTCGTGCAGCGGCACGGCGATGGCGGCCGAGGCCATCGACGCGGCCTGGAGTCCGTTCAGCACGGGATGCTGCCGGCGGAAATCGGGCAGCGAGCCGACGACCGCCTCGACCACTGTGCGCACGACCTCGTCCTCGACCTGCGACGTCGTCGCCAGCACCGCCCGCAGGCCGAAGCTGGGCACCGGATCCGGCGCCGCCGCATAGACCGCCCCCGGAATCGTCGCTTGGGCCAGCTCGGGCCGTTCCTTGAGGAGCCGCTCGACCGGCTCGCCGCTGATCGGCACGAGCCGCAGATCGCAGCGCTGGATCGCGCTCGCGATTTCCGGCGACGGGTGGGCGACGACCGTCGCCGCCGCGTCGAGCTCGCCCGCGCAGAGCGCCGAGAACTGCTCGACGGCGGGGAGTTCCAAGGCGATCGCGAGATCGTCCTGGTCGATGCCGAAAGCGCGCAGCAGCGCCTCGGTGAGCACGCGCTGGTATGTCAGCGTGGTTCCCAGATTGAGCCGCTTGCCTCGGAGGTCGCCGGCCGCGCGAATGCCGGAGTCGGCCCTCGCAACAAGCGTCAACGGCTCGCCATGCAGCGACAGCACCGCGCGCAACGTCTCGTCGGGACCGGCGGGGCGGAACAGGTTGGTGCCGTTCGCCGCGTGCATCAGCCAGTCCGACTGGACGATGGCGAAATCGAGGAGACCCTCGCGCAGCCGATCGAGGTTGGCGGACGAGTTCGCATTGCTCTCGACGAGGCAGCGCGGGTTCCCGGCCCTTGCCGAAACCATGCGGCAGATCGCCCCGGCGACCGGGAAATAGGCGCCGGCCACGTTGCCGGCACCGATCACGATCTCGCGGCCCGGGCCGATCGGGTCGGCCGTCGCATCGGCGGCGGCGAGCGCGTCGCCGTGCGGCCCTTCGACCGCGGCCTCCGGCGTCTCCGACTCGTCCGTTTCCGCCGGTGCCTGCGCGGTACCGTCGGTCGCCGCCAGAGCGGCGACGAGCAACACGAGGGCAAGGCCCCGCAGCGTGTGTTTCGTGATCATGCTCTCCCCAGGATCGCCCTCGCTGCGCCGGCGTCGGCGATGTTGCGCCCGGCCAGCCCCGCCGCCGCGCTGATCTGCCGCACCAGCGCCGCATTGTCGGGAGCGGTCGTGCCGTCCGCCAGCAGCAGGTTGTTCTCGAACCCCACCCGAACATGCCCGCCGAGAGCCGCCGCCGTCAATGCGCATGCGCCTTCGAGCCGGCCGAAGGCGCAGATCGCCCAGTGCGCATCGAGGCCCGATGCGGCGTTGAGAAAGGGAATGAGGTCCGCAGGCACCGATTTCTGGCCCGGCGTGTAGCGCCCGAGGACGTAGAGCAGGAACGGGCGCTCTCCCGGCACGACGCCGCGCCGCCACAGATTGCCGAACGACTCGACGTCCTCCGCCGAGTAGAGGATGTATTGCGGCACGATATGCTCCGCCGCCAGCCAGGCAGCGAACTCGGCGAATGCCGGGACGTCCGCTTCGCTCCCGCAGAGCTCGCGGATCGCCATCGAGACGGCCTCGGGGCGGACCGCGCGGACGGCCGCCATCTGTTCCTCGGGCCGGTAGATGCCGACCGCTTCCGTCGTCATCTGGATGATCATCGATTCGCCGAGTTCGCGCCGGATGGCGGCGATCGCTGAGGCGTAGGCGTCGGCGTCGAGGCTGTGCCGGCCGTCGGCGTCGCGCACGTGCAGGTGGATCATCGCCGCGCCCGCTTCGCTGCAGGCGGCGGCCGTCCGTGCGATCTCCTCGGGCGTGACCGGCAGCGCCGGGTGGTCGTCGCGCGTCTTGCGCGCGCCGGTCGGGGCGACGGCGACGATGAGCGGCGCGGCCGCCGGCTCCGCGGGCACGCTCACGCGGCGACCGCCGCGACGGCGGCATCGAGCGCGTCGCCCAGCCGCTCGGCGATCGCGTCGACGTGGCCCGGGGCAACGATGAAGGGCGGGGCGAGCAGCACGTGATCACCGCGCACGCCGTCGATCGTTCCGCCCATCGGATAGCACATCAGGCCGCGCGCCATCGCCTCGGCCTTGAGCCGCACATTGAGCCGGCGCGCCGGATCGAACGGCTCCTTCGTGGTCCGGTCGGCGACCAGCTCGATGCCGCGGAACAGGCCGCGCCCACGGATGTCGCCGACGTGCCGGTGGTTACCGAGGCGGTCGGTCAGGCGCTGCTCGAGCAGCTCGCCCATCGCGCGCACGTTCTCGAGCAGGTTCTCCTCCGCGATCACGTTCTGAACCTCGAGCGCCGCGGCGCAGGCCGAGGCGTGGCCCATGTAGGTATGGCCGTGCTGAAAGAAGCCCGAGCCGTCGCGGATCGCCGCATAGATCGGGCCCGAGACCAGCGTCGCGCCGATCGGCTGGTAGCCGGCGCCGAGCCCCTTGGCGATCGTCATCAGGTCGGGCGCGATACCCTCCTGCTCGCAGGCGTGCAGCGAACCCGTGCGCCCCATGCCGCACATCACCTCGTCGAGGATCAGCAGCACGCCGTAGCGATCGCAGATCTCGCGCACCCGCCCGAAGTAACCCGGCGCCGCGGGAACCGCGCCCATCGTCGCGCCGACCACCGGTTCGGCGACGAAGGCGATGACGCTGTCCTCGCCGAGTTCGCGGATCTTCGCCTCCAGCTCGCCGGCGACGCGGCGGCCGAATTCCTCCTCGTCCTCGCCGTCCTCGCGCAGCCGGTACTGGTAGCAGGGCGAGATGTGGTGGGTCTCTATCAGCAGCGGCTCGAACTGCTGCCGGCGCCACATGTTGCCGCCGGCGGCCAACGCCCCCAGCGTATTGCCGTGGTAGCTCTGGCGGCGGGCGATGACGTGGCGGCGCTGCGGCTGGCCGATCTCGACGAAGTACTGGCGCGCGAGCTTGAGCGCCGCCTCCACCGCCTCCGAGCCGCCGGAGACGAAATAGACGTGATCGATGCCGTCCGGCGCGTCGGCGACGAGCCGGTCGGCGAGCGCCTCCATCGCTTCGGTGGTGAAGAACCCGCTATGGGCGTAGGGCAGCCGGTCGAGCTGGGCCTTGATCGCCGCGATCACGCGGGCGTTGCTGTGACCGAGACAGGAGACCGCGGCACCGCCGGAGGCGTCGAGGTAGCGTTTGCCCTCGGTGTCGACGACGTACACGCCGTCGCCCTTGGCGGCCGACGGATAGGTCGTCCTGGCGCTGCGGTGGAAGACGTGGGTCATGGGCTCCTCGATCGAACAGGGCGGCGGTGTCGGCATTTTGGCACGATTGCGGGGATTTCGAGACGGCGCGCGTCACGCCTTGCCACCCGCACCCATAATGGCGGCACGCGGGCCACCGGTCCAGCGAGCAGATGACCGGCGCGGGCGATCGCTGCCCGGGCGCGGTTCACGGAACATTCCGCACACTTCGCACAGGGTTTGGGCATGTCGTCCACGAGCGTTATTAATATGCGCGCTTATCATAT
>JBFHDX010000130.1:0-9832 GCA_041584475.1 Alphaproteobacteria bacterium | reverse complement strand
GTTCGAGCCGGCGAAACCGGTCCCCGCGGGCAGCTTCCGCGCCATGGGCGGCAAGCGCGCGGTGATCGGGCTCGCCTTCGCACATCTCCATGAGGCCGCGCCCGAGCCCGTGGACGTCGTTCCGCTGCCGGAAGGCGCGCCGTTCGGCCGCGTCGTCGTCGACGCCGCCGGCTGCACGCTCTGCCTGTCCTGCGTCGGCGCCTGCCCGACCGGGGCGCTGAAGGACAATCCGGACATGCCGCAGCTCGCGTTCGACGAGCAGGCGTGCGTGCAGTGCGGGCTGTGCCGGAACACCTGCCCCGAATCGGTCATCCGCCTCGAGCCGCGCCTTTCCTTCGCCGCCGAGTCGCGCGGCGCCGTCGTCCTCAAGGAAGAGGAACCGTTCGCCTGCGTGCGCTGCGGCAAGCCGTTCGGCACCAGAAGCACCATCGAACGGATCGTCGCGCAGCTCGCAGGCAAGCATCCGATGTTCGCCGAGGGCCCGATGGCGGAACGCATCAAGATGTGCGACGACTGCCGCGTCATCGACCAGTTCGAGCGCGGCGACGATCCGATGCGGGGCCCGGACCGGCCGCAGGTGCGCCGCACGGAGGACGACCTGCGCGAGCGCGAGATCGAGGAGGCGCGTGCAAAGCTCCTCGAGGAGCGGGCGAAAGAAGCCGGCCGCACCAGCGACGGCGACGCCGACGACTGAGCGCCGGTTCCGTGCCGACTGCCGCGTGACTCAGGCGGCGGTCGTGCGTGTCATCAGTCGGTACGAATCCAGCTTGGTCAGCTGGACCCGGGCCATGCGCCCGAGCGCCGCGCTCGGTGAACGATCGCCCGGTCCGCCATTGACCGGCCCGGTCCGGTCGATGAGCATTTCGTAGAAGCCGGCATTTGCGAGACGATCCGCCCGTCCGCCGCCGCGCTCTCTCGCCTGGCCATCGAGCCGCTCGCGCAGCTAGTCGATCTGCCGTTCGCCGGCGGTTTCCGGACTTCCTGCCCGCCGCGCATGGAGGCGAGCCCCGTCATGCGCCATAGCGCGGCGTCGGTGGTTGCGTTCCGTCATCGCATCGGCAGCGACGGGCCGCTGCTTGCGGCCGCGCGGTCCGCCGTATCGCGGCAGTAGGCCTCGGCCCGGCCGCGGAACAGCCGCGCCTGCTCGGCGGTCAGTTCGCCGGCGTCGAGCGATCCGGCGATCTGCGCCGCGCGCGGCTCGAAACAGGCGCGGAACGCGACATCCGCCGGGTTCGCAGGCGTGCCGTCGTCGGCGGGCGGAAACAGGTCGTCGCGATGGATATAGCCGAGCAGCGCAACCGCGGCGAGCGCCACGCAGACGGCGACGATCCGCGCCCCCGGCCGGTCGACGAAGGAAGGCCGCGCCGCGCCGCTCATTCGAGCTCGATTTCGCCCTCGATCGGCACCGACAGCGACACGCCGTCGACCGACAGCACGACCTTCGCCTTCAGCGATTCGCTGCCCTTCAGGCGACCGCCTTCGACGGCGCCGCGGACGGCGCTCTCGATCTCGCGCTGCGATGTGACGCCGACCTTCTTGAGGAACTTTCGCACGCTCATGTTGAAGACGTCTTCGTTCATTCCGCTCCCTCCGATTTGACCCGACCGGTTCCCGTATCAGCTCTCCGCCAGCGGCAGGTTGACCAACAGGTTCTGGGGCTTGAGCCGCACCGTGTTGTCCTCCGCCATCGCCAGCGCGAGGTAGACCGGGCGGCCCCGCACCTGCGGCAGGAGTATTTCCTGTTCCGCGAATTCCATGCGGAACAGCGATATAAGCCGCGCCAGGCGCTCGTCATCCACCTCCAGCCCGTTATAGAGGTCGTTGAGGATCGCCGTCGAGGTCGCATCCAGCCCGATATGCCACACCCAGTGTTCGTCGCGCACGCTCTGCGCCGGCTGCACCGCCACGCGGATCTCGAAGAAATGGTGGATCCAGGCCTCGACCACCCGGCACAGCGCGTCCAGCCCTTCGCGCGGGAAGGTGAGGTCGAGCACCATGTCGAACCGGTCGCTGCGGTCCCAGTAGCGGTCCGCGTTTTCGGCCTGCATCACTTCGAGCTCGACGCGGTGCATCGGCGTGCCCGCATCGGCGAGCAGCTTGCCGAGGCCCCCGAAACCGCCGGTCTGGCGGTACATCTGCACCGTCTCCTCGTCGCCCAGCAGGATCGCGCCATCCTGGTTAAGCGCCGTCTGGCGGCGGAAGAACAGCTCCGCCGCGCGCAGCCGGAACGGGTCGTCGCAGCCCTCGAGGATGCCGCGCATGACGACGTGGGCGAGCTGGTCGATGAACAGGGGCGGTACATCGGCCGCGTCGCTTCCGAACAGGCCGCGATAGCTCTCCTCGATCGTCGGCGCCGCCAGCAGCCGGTCGCGAAAGGCCAGTACGACCTCGTAGTTCTCGCGCGCATCCGCATCCGCGAGGCCCGCCAGTCGACGCGCCGGCACCTCGAGCCTGGGATTGTCGACAAGCGCGGCGTGCAGCGCCTGTTCCGCGGCGCAGGCCTCCTGCGGCGGGGCGAGCTCGGGGCGGCCGAAATAGGCGCGCAGGAACGCATCGGTGACGGCCAGATGGCCGCGGTCGGTGCGCTGCAGCAGATGGAAGCCTGATGTCTGCCAGAAATCGGGCATGGTGCCGCCGGAATCGCGATCTCCGTGTCGTTGGCGTCGTGGGCGCCAATCCCTAGCCGGTTACGGCGCTGCTGCCAAGGGGCACGGTGCTGGCAGGCCGGTGCTTGCCTTGCCGCGGGAGTCGACTAGACTCAGTCGCGCGGACCGCATGCACGCGGCCGCTGCGGTGACGGCGAAAGGTGGCGCATGAAGCAGAAGGAAACCATGCCGATGGGCATCGTCGTCGAACGGCGCGACAGCGGCAGCCCGTGGCAGGATCACGTCTGGCGGCCGGTCGCGGTGATTCCCGGCGCCGCCCCGGCTGATCCGGCCGGCAGCTGGCGCAAGCTGCGCGACGGCGAGGGCTGGGTCCAGTATCACGCCGGGACGCTCACCCTCGAGCTCTATCGCAGCGATACCGAGGCATACAGAGCGACCCTGAGGAACGCGCCGCCGCTGATCTACATCGTCCTGCGCGAGGACGAAGACGCGGAATATGGGCTCGTGCCGTTCGCCGTGACGGCGTCGCCGTACGAGGCGCAGGATTTCCTCGACGCCGGCGAGGACGTCGTCGAAGGCGTGCCGATGCCGGACGGCGTCGTTGCCTGGGTCGGCCGCTTCGTCGACACGCACCACGTCGATCAGCCGTTCCGCAAGCGTCGGCTGCGCCGGCGTGGGGATGCGCCCGACCGGCCCGGCGAGGCGCGGGTCGTCGGATCGGATGACGGTCATGGCAACTGACGACGGACCGCTGTCGCGTTGGGCGCGCCGCAAGGCGGCGAGCCGCAAGCAGGCGGGCCTGAAGCAACCCCTCGAGGAGCCGGGATCCGCGGTTCCCGACCTGCCTGCCGAGGGCGGCAAAGCCGTCGCCGCGGGTGACGCTGCGGAAACCGGCGATCCGCCTGCGGAGCTTCCCGACATCGAGTCGCTGACCGCGGAATCCGATTTCACGGTGTTCATGCGCGACGGCGTGCCGGCGGAGCTGCGTCGCCTGGCGCTGCGCAAGCTGTGGACGAGCGACCCCGTCCTCGCCAATCTCGACGGTCTCGTCGACTACGGCGAGGATTACACGGACATCAAGTCGGGCGTGTTCGAGGCCGTCGTCAAGGCACTCGACTCCGATCAGCCCGATGCCGCCGAATCCGCGGGCACGACGACCGACCGGCCCGAAGCGGAGACCGGCCCCGAAGCTGGGACATCCGCCGAAACGGCCACGCCTGCCGCCGCGAAATCCGACCCTGAGGAAAGCGCTGCGGCGGACGATTCGGGCACTGTCGCGGACCGTGCGGCCGAAACCGGTGGCGGCGAACCCGCCAAGCCGCCGAAGGGCCGCGCTTGACGCTCGGCCGTCGCGATTCCGCCGTCGCCGCTAACCCACGGGTGGACAATAGCTACTTGGAAAAAGCCATATTGGTCAAATGGTTATAGGGCGTCTTCACGATCAAATTACCCCACCGTCGCATTGACCGCCGCGCTGGCGCTCCGCTATAGTATGCGGAATCGGGAGGAAAACGGGATCTATTCGCTGTGAGCGAAAGACCGCCGGCAGCGGGTTCCGCTGTCAACATCTCTGAAGAAGACCTGTTGCGCGCCCAGGTTTACCGCCTGCTGGCGACTTTGCTGGTACGTCCGCCCGATGCTGCGCACCTGTCGCGCCTCGGTGCGCTCAAAGGGGATGAGAGCGAGCTGGGACAGGCGCTGACGGCGCTGGGCCGGTCGGCGCGGGCGGCGACCCCGCCGGCTGTCGAGGACGAGTACCAGGATCTCTTCATCGGCGTCGGCCGCGGCGAACTGATGCCCTACGGATCCTATTACCTGACCGGATTTGCCTACGAAAAGCCGCTGGCGCGGCTGCGCACCGACATGGCCCGGCTGGGCATCGCGCGCGCCGCGGAGGTCAAGGAACCCGAGGACCATATTGGCTCATTGTGCGAGATGATGGCAGGGCTGATCGACGGCACGTTCGGCGACCCGCTGGATCTCGCCGCGCAGAGATCGTTCTTCGACGCCCATATCGGTCCGTGGGCGGCGCGTTTCTTCGCCGATCTGGAAGCGGCGAAGTCGGCAAGTTTCTTTATGCCCGTCGGCCGGGTCGGCCGGCTGTTCATGGATATCGAATCCACGGCATTCGAGATGGCCGCCTGACGGCGTTGTCGGGCCGGCCTTGGGAGTCACGGTTTCAGCATGGTGGAAAGGTAAGGCGATGAGAGCGAAGAAAGCAGAGCGGGACGTCGCCCGGCGCGATCTCCTGAAGCTCGCCGGCCTCGGCGGCGTTGCGGGTGCGGCGGCCCTGGCGACCAAGGGCCGGACGGCCGAGGCGTCGTCGTCGGCGCGCGACGGGTCGGGCTATCGCGAGACCAAGCACGTGCGCCGCTACTACGAGCTGGCGAAATTCTGAGGCCGGGTTCGGCCCGGAAACTGGGAGATCAGGAAATGCTGAGGAAGAAAACCAACGGGATCGCGCGGAACGGTCACCTGTCGAGGGCCCTGTCCGGATTGACCGGGGGCGCCGTCGACCGCCGCACGTTCCTGCGGAATTCCGGGCTTGCCGCCGGCGGTCTCGCCGCGGCGAGCGCGCTCACCGGCGGCGTGGTCAGGAAGGCCGAAGCGCAGGCCGCTGCCGCTGCCGCCATCGAGATCAAGAAGTCGGTCTGTACGCATTGCTCGGTCGGCTGCACCGTCCTCGCAGAGGTCCAGAAGGGCGTCTGGACGGGACAGGAGCCCGGCTTCGACAGCCCGTTCAATCTCGGTGCGCACTGCTCCAAGGGCGCCTCGGTGCGCGAGCACGCGCATGGCGAGCGCCGGCTGCGCTATCCGATGAAGATGGTCGACGGCAAGTACAAGAAGATCACCTGGGATGAGGCGATCAACGAGATCGGCGACCAGATGCTGAAGATCCGCGAGGAGTCGGGTCCCGATTCGGTGTACTGGCTGGGGTCGGCGAAACACAGCAACGAGCAGGCCTACCTGTTCCGCAAGTTCGCCGCCTTCTGGGGCAGCAACAACGTCGATCACCAGGCGCGCATCTGCCATTCGACGACGGTCGCCGGCGTGGCCAACACGTGGGGCTACGGCGCGATGACGAACAGCTACAACGACATCCACAATTCGCGTTGCATGTTCCTCATCGGCTCGAACCCGTCCGAGGCGCATCCGGTGGCGATGATGCACATACTGCGCGCCAAGGAGCAGAACAACGCGCCGCTGATCGTCTGCGATCCGCGCTTCACCCGGACCGCGGCCCATGCCGACGAGTACGTCCGCTTCCGGCCCGGAACCGACGTGGCGCTGATCTGGGGCATTCTCTGGCACATCTTCGACAATGGCTGGGAGGATAAGGACTTCATCCGGCGCCGCGCCTGGGGCATGGATCAGATCCGTGCCGAGGTGGCGAAATGGACGCCGGAGGAGACCGAGCGGGTGACCGGCGTGCCGGCTTCGCAGCTGCGCCGCGTGGCCCGCACCATGGTCAACAACCGGCCGGGCACCGTCGTCTGGTGCATGGGCGGTACGCAGCACACCAACGGCAACAACAACACCCGCGCCTACTGCGTCCTGCAGCTGGCGCTCGGCAACATGGGCGTGTCCGGCGGCGGCACCAACATCTTCCGCGGTCACGACAACGTCCAGGGCGCGACCGACCTCGGCGTGCTTTCGCACACCCTGCCGGGCTACTATGGCCTGGCGACCGGGTCATGGAAGCACTGGGCCCGGGTCTGGGATGTCGATTACGACTATCTGCTCGGCCGCTTCGGCGACCAGAAGCTGATGGAATCGGCGGGCATCCCGGTATCGCGCTGGATCGACGGCGTGCTGATCCCGGCGGAGGAGATCGACCAGCCGAACAACGTTCGCGCGATGGTCTTCTGGGGTCATGCCCCGAACTCGCAGACCCGCCTGCCGGAGATGAAGACGGCGATGGAGAAGCTCGACCTGCTCGTCATCATCGATCCGTATCCGACGGTGTCGGCGGTGCTGCACGACCGCAAGGACGGCGTCTACCTGCTGCCGGCCGCGACGCAGTTTGAGACCTACGGGTCGGTGACCGCGTCGAACCGGTCGCTGCAGTGGCGCGAGAGGGTGGTCGCCCCGGTCTGGGATTCGAAGCCCGACCAGGACATCATCTACCTGTTCGCGAGGAAGTTCGGCTTCGCCGACGAGATGTTCAAGCACATCCCGGTCGACGGCGAGGCGCCCTCCGTCGAGGACACGCTGCGCGAGATCAACCGCGGCATGTGGACGATCGGCTACACCGGCCAGTCGCCCGAGCGGCTGAAGCTGCACATGGCGAACCAGCACACGTTCGACAAGACGACGCTGCGCGCCACGGGCGGCCCGGCGGACGGCGACTATTACGGTCTGCCGTGGCCGTCCTGGGGCACACCGGAAATGAAGCATCCGGGCACCCCGATCCTGTACGACCCGTCGAAGCCGGTGGCGGAAGGCGGGTTGACGTTCCGCGCACGTTTCGGCGTGGAGCGCAACGGCCAGAACCTGCTGGCCGAGGATTCGTGGTCGGTCGGTTCCGAGATCCAGGACGGCTATCCCGAGTTCACGATGGCCATGCTGACGAAACTCGGCTGGGATGGTGACCTGACCGCGGAGGAGCGGGCGACGATCGACAAGATCGCCGGCGAGAAGACCAACTGGAAGACGGACCTCTCCGGCGGCATCCAGCGGGTGGCCATCAAGCACGGCTGTGCACCCTTCGGCAACGCCAAGGCGCGGGCGGTGGTGTGGACCTTCCCGGATCCGGTGCCGCTGCATCGCGAGCCGCTGTACACGCCGCGGCGCGATCTCGTGGCCGACTATCCGACCTACGAGGATACCAAGAAGTACCGTCTGCCGACGAAGTACATGTCGATCCAGCAGAACGACTTCTCGAAGGAGTTCCCGATGATCCTTACGTCGGGGCGCCTCGTGGAGTACGAGGGCGGCGGCGACGAGTCACGGTCGAACCCGTGGCTCGCCGAGCTGCAGCAGGACATGTTCTGCGAGATCAATCCGTACGATGCCAACAATCTGGGAATCCAGAACGGACGGATGATCTGGGTGCACTCGCCGGAAGGCGGCAAGGTGAAGGTGCAGGCCATGGTGACCGAACGCGTCAATCGCGGCGTAGCCTTCATGCCGTTCCACTTCGGCGGACATTTCCAGGGCCAGGATCTGCGCGGCAAGTATCCCGCCGGTGCCGACCCCTATGTCCTGGGTGAGTCGTCGAACACCTGTGGAACCTATGGATACGACTCGGTGACTCAGATGCAGGAGAGCAAGGTCACCCTGTGTCGGATCGAGAAAGCGTGAGGAGCTGAACCATGGCACGCATGAAATTCCTTTGCGACGCCGAGCGCTGCATCGAATGCAACGCCTGCGTTACCGCCTGCAAGAACGAAAACGAGGTGCCTTGGGGCATCAACCGTCGCCGTGTCGTCACCATCAATGACGGCAAGCCCGGCGAACGCTCGATCTCGGTCGCCTGCATGCATTGTTCGGACGCGCCGTGCATCGCGGTCTGCCCGGTCGACTGCATCTACGAGACCGAGGAGGGCGTGGTCCTGCACTCCAAGGATCTGTGCATCGGCTGCGGCTACTGCTTCTACGCCTGTCCGTTCGGTGCGCCGCAATATCCGAGTGCGGGCAACTTCGGCAGCCGCGGCAAGATGGACAAGTGCACGTTCTGCAACGGCGGTCCCGAGGCGGATATGAGCCAGGCCGAGTTCCAGAAGTACGGCCGCAACCGTCTGGCCGAGGGCAAGCTGCCCCTCTGTGCCGAGATGTGCGCGACCAAGGCTCTGCTGGCCGGCGACGGCGACGTGGTCTCGAACATCTATCGTGAGCGCGTCGTCGCCCGTGGCTTCGGCTCCGGCGCATGGGGCTGGGGCACGGCGTATCAGCTGAAATCGGGCAGCTGACGGCTGTACGCATGAATCGACGGGGGGCGGGCCGAGGCTGCGCCCCCCTCTTTACTTATCATTTACCTTTCCGATGAAAGGTGCTGGTATTCGGGTGGTTCGGACCCGGCAAGGTGCGGCGTAGCAAATCCACCGGCCCCGTTCGGCGCAGGATGGCCGGCAAGTGAGGGGTTCCGCAACGATGTCGAAGACAATGAGACCCTGGCGAGCAATCATCATCCTCTGCCTTTCGGCGGCGGCGCTCGGACTCGGCGGCTGCCGCGAGAGCGAGCAGGATCGAGTCCTGCTTTTCCAGAAGGGCAAGTATCTCGGCAAGCCCGACCAGTCGCTGCCCAGCGAGACGGTCGACGAATTGCGGTTGCGCGCGCAGCAGCAGCGCTCGTCCTAGGACCCCATGCGCCGCTCTGGAGATTCAAGCATGTTCGATGATCTGATTGGACGCGCGTCGCGGCTCGCGGCGCTCGCATTGTGCGTCTTCGCCCTCGGGCTGGTGCTGGCGCTGCCGGACGAGGGCTCGCTGGTTCCGCAGGTTGCCGCGCAGGAGGGCGGTACGGTCCCCGGGGCACCGCTCGGCAGCACGAGCGACTCGGAATTCTGGCGGCAGATCCGCGGCGGTGCCCAGGGCTCGGTCACGATACCCGATCCGAACGCGGCGCGGCTGATCCAGTCCGAGGGGGAGAACTGGCGCAACTTCCGCAACGGCCCGCTGTCGACAATCGGCATCTGGCTGCTGGTCGGGATGATCGTTGTGCTGGCGCTGTTCTTCGCGATCCGGGGCCGAATCAAAATCGATTCCGGACTCAGCGGCAGGACGATCGAGCGCTTCAACAACATCGAGCGGTTTGCCCATTGGCTCACGGCCGGCAGCTTCATCGTGCTGGCAATCACCGGCCTCAACATAATGTACGGGCGCTACCTGTTCGGCGGGCTGCCCGCCGATCCGGGCCAGTTCGGCGCCCTTCACGAGGTCTTCGCGGCGGTCACCTATTACGGAAAATTCGTCCACAATTTCGTGTCCTTCGCGTTCATGGCGGGCCTGATCCTGATCGTCGTGCTGTGGGTGCGTGATAACATTCCGAACCGGCTCGACCTCAAATGGATTGCGGTCGGCGGCGGGCTGTTCCGGAAGAACGTCCATCCGCCCGCGAAGAAGTTCAACGCGGGGCAGAAGTTCTTCTTCTGGGTCGTCATGCTCGGCGGCATCTCGATGAGCCTGTCGGGGCTCTCGCTGCTGCTGCCATTCACCTTGAAGCTGTTCGGCTGGGTGTTTGCGGTGCTCAACTTCGTCGGCTTCGGCGTGCCGGCCGAGCTGAC
>JBFHDX010000129.1:0-10009 GCA_041584475.1 Alphaproteobacteria bacterium | reverse complement strand
TGCCGCAATCGCTCGATATCCTTGAGATTGTCGACATCGGGAGCACGCCGGCGATCTACCTATTTCAAGATCGAGAAAGCGGCGAGTTCAGAGCCTATTACGACATGTCCTGACGGGCGCAGGGATTGCGAACGTCGCACCGGCCGAGTCACGGGCGGTGCGGGAGGAGCTACGTTCGAAGATGCGTCATATCGCCATAGCAACTCTGATCATTTTCCTGGCACCGAGTCCCGGGCTGGCGGGGTCGGACGCCCCGGCCGGCCCGCCGCCGGACCATGTTTCAGTGCACGTGCTCAAGCAGGCCATCAGCGCGGGCGACGAGCTAGGTGTCAGCCGGGCCCTGTCGACCGTCCGACAGCGGGTGTCTTGGGAAAAGCAGGCGGACCCGGAGATCGTCGCGTTCCTGTGGGATCTTTGGAGCGGTCGCAGGGACAGACACCCCGACGTAAGGTGGCACATGCTTGAACGGCAATCGATGATGGTAATGGTGGCCAGCGCCCTCGTCTTCTTCACGGTACGCGGCGTGTACGAAACCGATCTCGGACCGTTTCGCGCCTACGCCCGCAATCTCGTCCCGGAGCCGAATCTTCTCGTGTCGTTCCACGCAATGGGGATTCTCGAAATGATCGATGACCCGGATGACGTGCCACTGGTATATGCCGCTGCGACCGAGAAAGGCGGTAGTAAGTTTCGGGCAGCAGCTCTTACATTGGGAGGCATGTGCAACGCCGCGGCGTCCGACGCGCTGGCGAGACTGCGGGCGGCGGTCGAGACCGCGGAGGAACGCTCCTTTATCGATGAGCAGGTGAACAAGTTCGGCGGGCGATCTCGGCAAATTCGCGGGTGCGATTGACCCCGAGATCCGGATAATCGGCCCCATCACCGCGATCGACGCGTTCAACGGCACCACGCCGGCCTCAAACTCGAATGACGTCCGCCCCTGCGAGCGGCATGACCGGTATCGACGATTCCGGCCCAAGTAGCGCAAAGCTCTCGGCAAGCGGTCACAACGCGCTGTCGGCCATATCGATGTAATGCGGGGGTCGACCGAAAAGCAAACGCGCCCGCCCGGCCGCGAGGGTCCTTCCCGCCCCACCCGCCACGATGGCATTCCGGGCGCGTCGGCGGCGAGTACGTCCCTTACCGACGTGCCCGCCTGGAGCTCCGGCACATTGAGCGCGGCCGGCGACGAGCGAAACATGCACGCCCCGAAGCGGGCCGGGCCTGCGCGGGACAGATCAGCCCTTCGGATCGGGCTGCAGTCCCCGGCCGGCGCGGGCTTCGCGGTGCCGCGCGTCAATGCGAAGCACATCGGCGGCCACTTCGCTCTCGCAAGCGGCCCCGGCCATGCTATACAGCGCCCGCGTCCGCGCCCGTGCCCGCCGGTTCGGTCGTGCGAGCCGGCGCCGGATCGGCGCGGCTGCGTGCGTTGCGGGAAAATTGCCCAACAGAGAACGGCTAGAGATCACGTTGAAGATGCGAGACCAAGCATACAGCCTCGAGGCGGGCGCCCTGCGCGACGCGATCCTGCACCACCTCAAATACGATGCTGGCAAGGACGAGCGGAACGCCTCGGTCTACGACTGGCGCATGGCACTGTCGCTGGCGATCCGCAACCGGCTCGTCGACCCGTGGTTCGAGAGCACCCGCCGCACCTATGCCGAGGACCGCAAGCGCGTCTACTACCTGTCGATGGAGTTCCTTATCGGCCGGCTGCTGCAGGACGCGATCGGCAATATCGGGCTCGAGTCGGCGGCGCGCGAAGCGCTGGCCGGGATCGGCGTCGATTACGACGCGGTCATCCTCGACGAGCCCGACGCCGCACTCGGCAATGGCGGGCTCGGCCGGCTCGCCGCCTGTTTCCTCGACAGCATGTCGAGCGTCGGCGTGCCGGCCTACGGCTATGGCATCCGCTACGAGCACGGCCTGTTCCGGCAACGTTTCGAGGAAGGCTGGCAGGTCGAGGAGGCCGAGGACTGGCTGACGCAGCGGCACATCTGGGAGTTCGAGCGGCCCGAGGCGGCCTACGGCATCGGCTTCGGGGGCAGCGTCGCGGACGGGGCCGACGGGCGTCGCGTCTGGACGCCGGAGCAGCACGTGGTCGCCGCCGCCTACGACACGCCGGTGCCGGGCTGGCGGGCGCGCTGGGCCAACACGCTGCGCCTGTGGTCGGCGAAGCCGACGAAGCTGTTCGACCTCGCCCTGTTCAATCGCGGCGACTACCTGCATGCGGCGGCGCCGGCGGTCCTCGCCGAGGTGATCTCGCGCGTGCTCTATCCCGACGACACGACGCCGCAGGGCAGGGAGCTGCGCCTCAAGCAGGAGTATTTCTTCACCGCCGCCTCGATCCAGGACATCGTGCGCCGCTTCCGGACGCAGCACGACGACCTGGCGCTGCTGCCCCGCAAGATCGCCATCCAGCTCAACGACACGCACCCCGCGATCGCCGCACCTGAGCTGGTGCGACTCCTCGTCGACGGGCACGGCATGGCGATCGGCGCGGCCATCGAGCTCGCCCGCGACTGCCTGTCCTACACGAACCACACGCTGCTGCCCGAGGCGCTCGAGCGCTGGCCCGGCGAGCTGATGGCGACGGTCCTGCCGCGCCACATGGAGATCATCGAGCGGATCGACGATTGGCACGTGAAGTCCGTGCGCAGCCACGGCGGCAAGCGGCCGGAAGGTGTGCGCATCGTCGAGCCCGGCGGCGCGGTGCGTATGGGCGATCTCGCCTTCGTCGCCGCGCACCGCGTCAACGGCGTCTCGGCGCTGCACACCGAGCTGATGAAGGCGACCGTGTTCCGCGATCTGCACGCGCTGCATCCCGACCGCATCGTCAACCAGACCAACGGCATCACGCCGCGGCGCTGGCTCTACGGCTGCAACCCGCCGCTGCGCCGGCTGCTGATCGAGGCGATCGGCGAGTCCTGGGTGGCCGACCTCGAACGGCTCGAGGCGATCGCGCCGCTCGCCGACGATGCCGAGTTCCGCCGCCGCTTCGCCGAGGCGAAGCAGGAGAACAAGCGTCACCTCGCGGACTACGTCGCCGCGCACACCGGCATCGCCATCGACCCGCACGCCCTGTTCGACGTGCAGATAAAGCGCATCCACGAATACAAGCGGCAGCTCCTGAACATCCTCGAGGCAGTCGCCCACTACAACGCGATCCGCCGCGAGCCGGACCGTGACTGGACGCCGCGGGTCCGCATCTTCGGCGGCAAGGCGGCGCCGGGCTACGCGACGGCGAAGCTGATCATCAAGCTGATCAACGACGTCGCGGCGACGGTCAACGCCGATCCGACGGTCGGCGACCGGCTGAAGATCGTCTTCCCGGCGAACTACAACGTCTCGATGGCCGAGATCCTCGTCCCGGCCGCCGACCTGTCGGAGCAGATCTCGACCGCGGGCATGGAAGCGTCGGGCACGGGCAACATGAAGCTCGCTCTGAACGGGGCGCTGACGGTCGGCACCCTTGACGGCGCCAACGTCGAGATCGGCGAACGCGTCGGCGACGACAACATCTACATCTTCGGCCTTACCGCCGCGGAGGTGGCGGCGCGGCACGCGGCGGGCCACGACCCGCAGGCCGAGATCGCGGCCTGCCCGGCGCTCGCCGAGGCGCTCGAGCAGATCGAGCACGGCGCCTTCTCGCCCGACGAGCCGGACCGCTTCCGGCCGCTCGTCGAGCAGTTGCGCGGCTCGGACCATTTCATGGTCAGCGCCGATTTCGCCGCCTATCACGATATCCAGCGGCGCATCGACGGCGACTTCCGCGACCGCGACGCCTGGGTCCGGCGCGCCGTGCTCAACACCGCGCGCGTCGGCTGGTTCTCGTCCGACCGCACGATCCGCGGCTACGCGCGCGACATCTGGGACGTCGGGCCCGTGCTGCAGGAGGACTGAGCGTGGCCGGCGCCACCACCCGGGATGTCCTCGATCGGGCGACCGCCGCGGCGATCGCCGCCGGCGACCATGACGACCCGTTCGCCGTGCTCGGCATGCACGACCTCGACGGCCGGCTCGTCGTGCGCGCTTTCGTGCCCGGCGCCGATTCGGTCGGGCTGATCGACGCGCGCAGCGGTCGGCGGCTCGCCGCCCTCGAGCCCGCCGGTGCCGACGGCGTATTCGCCGCCGTCGTGCCACGGCGGCGCAAGCGCTTTGCCTACCGGCTCGCTTGCCGGCGCGGTGGCAGCCAATGGCTGCTCGATGATCCGTATCGCTTCGGGCCGGTCATCGGCGACGTCGACGAGTATCTGCTGGCCGAAGGCTCGCACCTGAAGCTGTGGCACGCGCTCGGCGCCCACGTCACGACGCACGAGGGGGTCGACGGCACCCACTTCGCGATCTGGGCGCCCGCCGCGCGGCGTGTCTCGGTGGTCGGCGACTTCAACGACTGGGACGGCCGCCGCCACGTCATGCGCCGCCGCGGCACCACCGGGGTCTGGGAGGCCTTCCTGCCGGGCGTCGACGACGGCGCGCGCTACAAGTACGAGATCAAGGCGGGCGACGGATCGTTGCTGCCGCTCAAGGCCGATCCGGTGGGGTTCGGCGGCGAGCATCCGCCGGCCACCGCCTCCGTCGTGCGCGACCTGCGCGACCCCGACTGGCACGACGCGGACTGGCTGGCCCGGCGCGGGGAGCTGCAGACGATCGCGGCGCCGATCTCGATCTACGAGGTGCATCTCGGCTCGTGGCGGCGCGTCGTCGACGACGGCGGCCGCCGGCTCTCCTATCGCGAGCTCGCCGACCGGCTCGTCGGCTATGCGAGCGACATGGGCTTCAGCCACATCGAGCTGCTGCCGGTCAGCGAACATCCGTTCGACGGCTCGTGGGGCTACCAGCCGATCGGGCTGTTCGCGCCGACGATCCGGCACGGCACGCCCGCCGAGTTCCGCGCCTTCGTCGACGCCTGCCACGCCGCCGGGCTGGGCCTGATCCTCGACTGGGTGCCGGGGCATTTCCCGACCGACAAGCACGGGCTCGGCCGGCTCGACGGGACGGCGCTCTACGAGCATGCCGACCCGCGCGAGGGCTTCCATCCAGACTGGAACACGCTGGTCTTCAACTACGGTCGGCGCGAGGTCGCCAACTACCTCGTCGCCAACGCGCTGTACTGGCTCAAGGAGCATCACGTCGACGCGCTGCGCGTCGACGCGGTCGCCTCGATGCTCTATCGCGACTACAGCCGCGCCGAGGGCGAGTGGGTCCCCAACATCCACGGCGGCCGCGAGAATCTCGAGGCGATCGCGTTCCTCAGGCGCATGAACGAGACGGTCTATCGCGAGGTGTCCGGGATCATGACCGTCGCCGAGGAATCGACGGCGTGGCCGGGCGTCTCGCGCCCGACGAGCGACGGCGGCCTCGGCTTCGGCTTCAAGTGGAACATGGGCTGGATGAACGACACGCTCGATTTCATGGGGCGCGACCCGGTCCACCGCACGCACCATTACCACCAGATGACCTTCGGCCTGCACTACGCCTTCAGCGAGAATTTCGTGCTCCCGCTCAGCCACGACGAGGTCGTGCACGGCAAGGGCTCGATCCTCGGCCGCATGCCCGGGGGCCGCGCCGAGAAGTTCGCGAACGTGCGCGCCTATTACGGCTTCATGTGGGCGCATCCGGGCAAGAAGCTCCTGTTCATGGGGCTCGAATTCGCGCAGGAGCGGGAGTGGAATCACGACGCCAGCCTCGACTGGCACCTGCTCGAGGACCCGCTGCATGCAGGCGTGCAGCGGCTGGTCCGCGACCTCAACCGCCTCTACCGCGAGACGCCGGCGCTGCACGTCCGCGACTGCCGTGCCGACGGCTTCGAATGGGTCGAGGCCGGTGCCGCCGACGAGGCGGTCTATGCCTGGCTGCGCTTCGGTCCCGACGGGGCGCCGCCGGTGCTGGCGGTGTGCAACATGACGCCGGTGCGGCGCGACGGCTGGCGGGTCGGCGTTCCCGCGGCCGGGCGCTGGCGCGAGCGCATCAATACCGATGCCGCGGACTATGGCGGCTCCGGCGTCGGCAACCAGGGCGGGGTCGACAGCGAGGCGGTCGGCTGGAACGGCCGCGACCAGTCGCTGCGCCTCACCCTGCCGCCGCTGGCGACGTTGATCCTCGAACTCGAGCGCTGACGAGTCAGGTCCTGACGTCGGGGCCGCGGCGGCCGGTGCGCGCGACGATTCCGGCGAGCGCGTCGGCGGCGGCGATGATCGGCGCCAGCGCTGCCTGCGGGTCCTCGCCCTGGCGCGCCGGGTCCGGCTCGAAGCGCTCCAGGTAGACGCGCAGCGTCGCGCCCTCGGTGCCGGTACCGGACAGCCGGTAGACGATGCGCGAGCCGCCCTCCAGCATCACGCGGATGCCCTGTCCCTCGCTGTGCGAGCCGTCGACCGGATCGGTGTAGGCGAAATCGTCGGCCGCCTCGATCGCCAGCCCGCCGATCGCGCGCCCGGGGAGCGCCGGCAGCTGCTCCCTGAGGTCGGCCATCAGCGCCGCCGCGACGGCCGCGTCGAGGCCTTCGTAGTCGTGGCGCGAATAGTAGTTGCGGCCGAACTCCGCCCAGTGCGCGGCCTGGATCTCGGCGACCGTCTGCCGCCGCGCCGCGAGGATGTTGAGCCAGAACAGCACCGCCCACAGCCCGTCCTTCTCGCGCACGTGGTTCGATCCGGTGCCCGCGCTCTCCTCGCCGCAGAGCGTCGCCATGCCTGCATCGAGCAGGGTGCCGAAGAACTTCCAGCCGGTCGGCGTCTCGAAGCAGGGGATGCCGAGCTTCTCGGCGACGCGGTCGGCGGCCCGGCTCGTCGGCATCGAGCGCGCGATCCCCGCCAGCCCGTCGTGGTAGCCGGGCACCAGCGTCGCGTTCGCGGCCAGCATCGCGAGGCTGTCCGAGGGCGAGATGTAGGCGTTGCGGCCCAGCACCATGTTGCGGTCGCCGTCGCCGTCCGAGGCGGCGCCGAAATCCGGCGCGTCGGCCGAGAACATCAGGTCGTACAGCGCGCGCGCGTGCACCGGGTTCGGGTCGGGATGGCCGCCGCCGAAATCGGGCAGCGGCTCGCCGTTGATCACGGTGTCCGGCGGGGCGCCGATGACGCCTTCGAGGATGTCCCTGGCGTAAGGGCCGGTGACCGCGTGCATGGCGTCGAAGCGCATGCGGAAGCCGCCCCCGAACAGCGCCGCGATGGCGTTGAAGTCGAACAGCGTCTGCATCAGCGCGCGATAGGTCTCGACCGGATCGATGATTTCGACGACGGTGTTGCCGAGCGCCGTCTCGCCCGGCGTGTCGAGGGCCGGGGCCTCGGCATCGGCGATGCGGTATTCGGCGATCTCCAGCGTCCGGCGATGGATCGCACCGGTCACGGCCTCCGGTGCCGGGCCGCCGGCCGGGATGTTGTACTTCACCCCGAAATCGTCGTCCGGCCCGCCCGGATTGTGGCTCGCCGAGAGGATCAGGCCGCCGCCGTCGGCCCGGCGCTCGCGGATCACCGCCGACGCCGCCGGTGTCGAGAGGATCGCGCCGCGCCCGACGATGACCCGCGCGGCGCCGTTCGCCGCCGCCATCCTGATGATCGTCGCCGACGCCTCGCGGTTGAAGTAGCGGCCGTCGCCGCCGAGCGCGAGCGTCTTACCCGCGATGCCGCCGGTTGCATCGAACACCGACTGCACGAAGTTCTCGAGATAGCCCGGCCGCATGAACACGCGCGTCTTCTGGCGCAGCCCGGAGGTTCCCGGTTTCTGTCCCTCGATCGGTGTCGTCGCGACTGTCTTCACCTGCATTTTCCGCTCCCCCGTTCGGCATGTTTCCCGGCTGCGGCCGCCCGTCCACCCAACGCCGCGGCGATGCGGCGCAGCAACGGCTGGTCCGCCAGCGCCGCCACCGTCACCGGCAGCCGCTGCCGCCAGTTCGGGTATTCGTCGACCGTGCCGGGCATGTTCTGCTGCTCGGCGACGCCGAGCGCATCGTCGAGCTGCACGCCGCGCAGCGCCGCCGGCGTCCGCGCCAGGAAGGCGTGCAGCGCCACGGCCAGCTCGTCGACAATGACGGCATCCGGCTCGTCCGCGGCGTCCTCGCCGCCCGCGAGCAGTCCCTGGTTCCCGAGGGCACGCACGATCTGTCGGCGGTCCTCGTCGCGCCGCTTGCGTTCGGCGCCGGCGGCGGCCGCGTCGATCTGGCCGGCGTCGCGGCGGCACTCGATGTCGCGGCCGGCCCAGTAGCCGCGCAGCGTCGGCAGATCGTGCGTGCCGAGCGACGCCAGCGTCGCCTCGCGATAGCGGTCCGGCGGGCGCACCGACCCGTCCGGCTCGCGCTCGAACTGGAAGACGCTGCAGCCGTAGATGCCCGCTGCGGCGAGGCGTTCGCGAAAGCCCGGCGGAACGACTCCCAGATCCTCCCCGACGACCAGGCACTTCGCCCGCGCCGCCTCGATCGCGGTCACCGCCAGAAGGGCGTCCAGCGGATAGCGTACGTAACCGCCCGCGGTGCCGTCGGCGGGCATCCAGAAGCTGCGGTTGAAACCCAGCACGTGGTCGATGCGAATCATGCCGGCATGCCGCATCGCCGCGCGCAGCGTCTCGGCGAAGGCGTGATAACGCTGCTGCCGCAGCGCGAGCGGCGAAAACGGGGCCAGTCCCCAGTTCTGCCCGGCGGCGTTGAACCGGTCGGGCGGTGCGCCCAGCGCGGCACCGCGCGCGAATCCGCTGCGGTCCGCCCACACCTCGGCGCCGTCCGGGCGCACGCCGACGGCGATGTCGAGATAGAGCCCGAGCGCCATGCCGGCGGTCCGCGCGGCGCTCTGGGCGGCGCCGAGCTGCGCGTCGGCGAGCCATTGCAGCCAGGCGTGATACCGCACGCGGGGTGCCTGCGACCGCGCGAACGCACGGACCGCCGGTCCGCTCGAATCCTGCAGCTCCGCCGGCCAGTCCGGCCAGCCGGGCCCGTGGCGCTCGGCGATCGCCTCGAACAGGGCGAACGAGGCGAGCGGGTCGCCGCGACGGGCGACAAACGTCTCGAAATCCCGACGCTGCCGCCCGCCGGCCCGTGCCTCGAAGTGCTCGAAAAGCATCTCGAGCAGCGCGGCGCGCAGCGGCGCGACGGCGCGGTAGTCGATCAGTTCCGCCGATCGCAATGCCGCCGGCGCGGCGCCGCTCTCGGACATCCGGCGCCGTGCGGCAGCGCAGGTTGCGAATCCGGGGACATGGTCGACCGCGATGTGCGCCGCATTCAGGAAGCCGCGGTGCGACGGCGAATAGGGGCTGAACCCGGCCGGATCGCTCGAAATCAGCGCGTGGACCGGGTTGATGCCGAAGAAATCCGCGCCGAGTGGCGCCGTCGCGGCCGCGGCGTCGGCCAGGTCCGCATAATCGCCGACGCCGAGATTGCGCCCCGAACGCAGCCCGTACAGCGCCGCCGTGACGCCCCAGACGGGTGGCCGCAGGCCGAGATCGGCGGCGGTGGGCACTGCCGCGGGCGCCGCCAGCAGCGTCCAGTCCTCGGTGCCGGCGCGACCCTCCGTGCGCAGCGCGTGTACACCCGCTTCGGGCACGTTCAGGCGCAACCGACCCTCGGCGTCGCCGCCCAGTCGGTCGCCCCCTTGCAGCTCCAGCCGCCAGCGGACCGCGCCGTCGCCGACGGGAACCTCCACCGGCTGTCCCGGCCGGGCGATGATCTCCCGCGGCGGCACGGGAAGCGCCGAGGGGTCCTCGAGCGCCGCGCGCGCGCCGGCCTCGCCGTCCACGTCGACTCCCATCGCCCGCAGCAGCGCCAGCTTGCTGTCGCGGCCCGTCACCTGCTCGTTTCCGGCGATGTCGACATAGCGCGACTCGATCCCGAAACGCTCCGCGAGCGTGTCGAGCGCGGACGGCGCCGTCACGGAAGACCCGCCCAGCCGACGACGGCGAAGGCAACGACGCTGCGCTCGGCGATCCGCTCGCTGACGCCCGGGGCACAGGCTCGGGCCTCCGCATCGGGCGCCGCGCTGTCCAGAGCGCGCAGCCAGGCCGACCCGTCCGGCGCCGCCGGCAGGCTCGC
>JBFHDX010000128.1:0-10160 GCA_041584475.1 Alphaproteobacteria bacterium | reverse complement strand
TGCTGTTCGCGGGGCCCGAGAGCGCGCGGCAGATCGGCGAGGCGCGGGTCGTCAAGCCGGGCGAATGGCCCGCGAACGCGCCCTGCACCCTGCCGGAGATCGCGGTGCATCTGTCGGCCGCCGAGCCGCCCGTCCAGGAATTCCCGACCATGGACTTTGCGCGTGACAGGCCCGGCGCCATCGTGCTCGCGCGCCGCAACGGCCGCTTCAAGATCGCCCTGCAGGCCGGCACCGCCTGGGCCGAGCCGGTGGCGAGCGCCGAGTTCCATGCGCTCGAAACGCTCGTCAGCACGTATCCGGCACGTCTTACGCGAAGCTGGGACGGGTCGGTCTGCGCCGCGCCGGGCGATTCCGCATCCTGTACCGACGCCGGATCCGGCGCGAAGCCGGGGCCCGTCGAGGTGCTCGCGCACCGGACGGTTGCCGGCGAGAGCTGGGTCGAGGTCCGCACGGCCGATCCGGCCGATGGCTGCCCCCATCCCGGCGCCGTCGGGCCGCCGATCCGGGGCTGGGTCCGGATGCACGACGCGCGCGGCAACCCGGCGGTGTGGTTCGACACGAGGGGATGTTGATCTCGATCTTTACGGCGGCCTCGGATATGAAGGACGTGGCCCTTGTAGAAGGTTGTCGCGCATGACCACCCTGCGTTCCGCGGTCGATACCCGGTCCGACGCGTTCGTCGAGAATGCGGCGGCGATGCGGGCGCTGGTCGATGACCTGCACGCGAAGGTCGAGCAGATCAAGCTTGGCGGCGGCGAGGCGGCGCGTGAGCGACATGTCGGCCGCGGCAAGATGCTGCCGCGCGACCGTGTGCGCGCGCTGCTCGATCCGGGCTCGCCGTTTCTCGAGCTCTCGCAGCTTGCCGCCTACGGCATGTACGACGCGGACATCGCCGCCGCAGGGCTGATCACCGGCGTCGGACGCATCGCCGGAATCGAGTGCGTGGTGGTGTGCAACGACGCGACGGTGAAGGGCGGCACCTACTATCCGGTGACCGTGAAGAAGCACCTGCGGGCGCAGGAGATCGCCCGCGAGTGCAACCTGCCCTGCATCTATCTCGTCGACTCCGGCGGCGCCAACCTGCCCAACCAGGACGAGGTCTTTCCCGACCGCGAGCATTTCGGCCGCATCTTCTACAACCAGGCGACGCTGTCGGCCGCCGGCATCCCGCAGGTCGCGGTCGTCATGGGCTCGTGCACCGCGGGCGGGGCCTACGTGCCGGCGATGTCGGACGAGTCGATCATCGTCCGCGGGCAGGGCACGATCTTCCTCGGCGGGCCGCCGCTCGTCCGCGCCGCGACCGGCGAGGAGGTGACGGCGGAGGAGCTTGGCGGCGCCGAGGTCCATTCGCGCACGTCGGGCGTCACCGACTACAGCGCCGAGGACGACGCGCACGCGCTCGCCATCGCGCGGCGCATCGTCGGCCATCTCAACCGCACGAAGCGGGTCCCGCTCGATCTCGCGGAGCCGCGCGAGCCGCGCTTCGATGCGGCCGACCTCTACGGCATCGTGCCGCAGGATCTGCGCAAGCCCTACGACGTGCGCGAGGTCATCGCCCGCATCGTCGACGAAAGCGAATTCGACGAGTTCAAGCGGCTCTACGGCGAGACGCTGGTGACCGGCTTCGCGCGCCTGCACGGTTACCCGGTCGGCATCGTCGCCAACAACGGCATCCTGTTCTCGGAGTCGGCGCTCAAGGGCGCGCACTTCGTCGAGCTCTGCTGCCAGCGCGGCATCCCGCTCGTGTTCCTGCAGAACATCGCCGGCTTCATGGTCGGCCGCAAGTACGAGGCCGGCGGCATCGCCAAGGACGGCGCCAAGCTGGTGACCGCGGTGGCCTGTGCGAGCGTGCCGAAATTCACGGTGATCATCGGCGGCTCGTTCGGCGCCGGCAATTACGGCATGTGCGGCCGCGCCTACGGCCCGCGCTTTCTTTTCATGTGGCCGAACGCGCGCATCTCGGTGATGGGCGGCGAGCAGGCGGCGAACGTCCTGGCCCAGGTGCGCCGCGACAACATCGAGGCCGCCGGCAAGAAATGGAGCGCCAAGGAGGAGGCCAAGTTCAAGGCGCCGATCCTCGAACAGTACGAGCGCCAGGGCCATCCCTACTACGCGACGGCGCGGCTCTGGGACGACGGCATCATCGACCCGGCCGACACCCGCCGGGTGCTGGCGCTGGCGATCTCCGCCGCGCTCAACGCGCCGATCGAGCCGACACGCTTCGGCGTCTTCAGGATGTAAGGCGATGGCCGAGGTCGTCACGGTCGCGACCGACGAACGGGGCGTCGCCACGGTGACCCTCGACCGGCCGGACGTCCACAACGCCTTCGACGATGCGCTGATCGGCGCGCTGCAGGAGGCGTTCAGTGCGCTCGCGACCGACGATGCCGTGCGCGTCGTCGTGCTGACCGGGGCGGGCCGGAGCTTCTCCGCCGGCGCGGACCTCAACTGGATGCGCCGCATGGCGGAGTATTCGATGGACGAGAACCGCGCCGACGCGGAGCGGCTCGCGGAGATGCTGCACACGCTCGACCTGTTGCCGCGGCCGACGGTGGCGCGCGTCAACGGTGCCGCGCTCGGCGGCGCGGTCGGCCTGATCGCCGCCTGCGACATCGCGATCGCCGCCGAATCCGCGGTGTTCGGCGTCACCGAGGTGCGGCTCGGACTGATTCCCGCTGTCATCTCGCCCTACATCCTGCGGGCGATGGGCCCGCGCACGGTGCGGCGCCTGGCGCTGACGGGCGCGCGCTTCGACGCGGCCGAGGCGCGGCGCGCGGGACTCGTGCACGAGGTCGTCGCCGATGCCGCGCTCGACGGGGCCGTTGCGAAGGCGGTCGACGATCTGCTTGCCGGCGCGCCGGGCGCCCAGGCCGCCGCGAAGAGCCTGTTCCGGGAGGTCTGGCGCGAGGATCGCATCGACGGCGTGGCGCGGGCGGATACGGCCTGGCGCATCGCCGAGCGGCGCGCCAGCGACGAAGCGCGGGAAGGCATCGAGGCGTTCTTCGCCAAACGGAAGCCGCGCTGGGCGCCGGACTAGATGTTTCGCAAGGTCCTGATCGCCAACCGGGGCGAGATCGCCTGCCGCATCGTGCGCACCGCGCGGGCGATGGAGATCGCCACCGTCGCCGTGTATTCCGATGTCGACCGCGACGCCCTCCACGTGCGCCTCGCCGACGAGGCCCACCGCATCGGCCCCGCCCCGGCCGCGCAAAGTTATCTCAATTTTGAGGCAATTGTTTCGGTTGCGAGAGAAACCGGGGCGGAGGCCGTGCACCCGGGCTACGGCTTCCTTGCCGAGAACGCCGATTTCGCGCAGGTCTGCGCCGACGCGGGGCTCGTCTTCGTCGGGCCGTCGCCCGAGGCGATCCGCGCGATGGGCGACAAGGCCGCCGCCAAAGCGATCATGGAGAAGGCCGGCGTGCCCGTCGTGCCGGGCTACCACGGCGCGAAGCAGGATGCGGCGACGTTGCGCCGCGCGGCGGAGAGGATCGGTTTCCCGGTGCTCATCAAGGCCTCGGCCGGCGGCGGCGGCAAGGGCATGCGCATCGTCCGCGACGCCAAGGGTTTCGTCGACGCGCTGGCGGGCGCCCGGCGCGAGGCGAAGGCGTCGTTCGGCGACGAGCGGATGCTCGTCGAGAAATACATCGAGCGCCCGCGCCACGTCGAGGTGCAGGTGTTCGGCGACGGCCACGGCAACATCGTCCATCTCTTCGAGCGCGACTGCTCGGTGCAGCGGCGTCACCAGAAGATCGTCGAGGAGGCGCCGGCACCCGGCGTCGACGCGGCCTGGCGCCAGCGCATCTGCGCGGCCGCCGTCACGGCCGCCCGGGCCGTCGACTATACGGGTGCCGGCACCGTCGAGTTCATCGTCGAGACCGGGCGAGGCGGGGCGCCCGGCGAATTCTGGTTCATGGAGATGAACACACGTCTCCAGGTCGAGCATCCGGTGACCGAGTTGATCACCGGCACCGACCTCGTCGAGTGGCAGTTCCGCGTCGCCGCCGGCGAGACGCTGCCGTGCGCGCAGGATGCGCTGGCGATCCGCGGGCACGCCATCGAGGCGCGGCTCTACGCCGAGGATCCGGCGCGCGGCTTCCTGCCGGCGCCCGGCCGGCTCGCCTGGATCGAGCTGCCGGAGCGGCTTGCCGATGTCCGTGTCGATAGCGGCATTGCTGGCCCCGGGGCGACCGTCCCGCCGGACTACGACCCGATGATCGCCAAGCTCTCGGCCCGCGGCGACTCCCGCGCCGGCGCGCTCGAGGCGCTGCGCGCCGGGCTCACCCGCACGCGGATCGCCGGGCCGGCAACCAACGTCGCGTTCCTCGCGCGCGTGCTCGACCATCCCGAATTCAGGGCGGGCGGCGTCGACACGGGCTTCGTCGAGCGCCATCTGGAGTCGCTCGCGCCGCCGCCGGCAGCAGCCCCGCCGCACGTTCTGGGGCTGGCCTGCCTCGCGCTCCTCGCCCAGCACCGGCGCGCGGCCGCGCGTGCCGCCGGCAGGTCGGCGGACCGCTGGTCGCCCTGGGCGCGGGCCGACGGCTGGCGGCTGAACGATACGGGACACACCGTCTTGCGCTTTCTCGACGGCGATGCCGGGATCGATGTCGGCTGCCGTTTCCGGCGCGACGGCGGTGTCCGGCTCGAAACCCCGGGCGCGACGCTGACCGCACGGCTCGACGATGGGCCGGATCCGGACAAGGGCCCCGAAGACCTGCTGCTCAGCGAGGACATGCAGGCGATGATCGACGACCGCCGGTGCGCCGCCTCCGTCGTGCGCGACGGCGCCTCGCTCCACGTCTTCGCCGAGGGCGGCGCGTGGCGCCTCGGCATTCACGACCCGCTCGCGCTCGCCGAGGCGCACGGCGAGGCCGCTGGCGGCCTGACCGCGCCGATGCCGGGAAAGGTCGCCGCCGTCCACGTGAAGGCCGGCGACGCGGTGACGCGGGGGCGGCCCCTGATCGTCGTCGAAGCGATGAAGATGGAGCACACGCTGAGCGCTCCGGCCGACGGCACGGTCGCCGAGATCCGCTTCAAGACCGGCGACCAGGTCCGCGAGGGCGAGGTGCTCGTCGTCGTCGACGAGGCGGGGGGCGCTAGCGCCGGGCGTCGCTGATGAGCATTTCGACGGCCTCGCGCAGCGTTCGCGCGTCGCGCGCGCCGGGCTTCAGGCGCGCCTCGTCGCCTTCGCGATACTTGCCCGTCTTCACGAGGATGCCGCGGAGGCCCGCGTCCAGCGCGCCGTTGACGTCCGCCTCCCAGTCGTCGCCGATCATGACGGCGTCGCTCGCGGCGCAGCCGATCGACGCCAGCGCCAGCGCGTAGAAGTCGGGCGACGGCTTGCCGAGCACCGTCGCCTCGACCTGCGCCGCATATTCGAGCGCCGCGACGAAGGCCCCGGCATCGAGGGTCAGCCCTGCGGGCTGCATGAAATAGCGGTTGCGGGCGAGCGCGACCAGCGGTGCCCCGGCCATGATCAGCCGGAAGGCCTCGTTCAATCGCGCATAGGTGAAGCCGGGGCCGGCGTCGCCGATGACCACCGCGTTCGCTGGCGCCTCGCCGGCGTCGGGAAGATCCTCGGCCAGCGCCGGCGCGATCAGGACCCAGGGCCTGAGCCCGCGCCCCGCGAGCCACGATCGCGCGGCATCGGCCGGCGTGAACAGCTCGTCCGCGGCGACGCTGAACCCGAGTCGTGCCAGCTTGTCGAGCACGCGCGATTTCGCCGTGCTCGTCGTGTTGGTCAGAAAGCGCAAGGTGAAGTCGGCGCGGCGCAGGCGTTGCAGCGCATCGGCCGCGCCGGGGATCGCCTCGTCCCCGACATACAGCACGCCGCCGATGTCGAGCAGCACGCCGCGGACCGCCATCGCATCCCGCTTTCCTGGTTGCGCCGGTGACGCCATGATAGCAGATGTCGGGACGGGCTTGCCGGGGCGATCGGCCATGGTCGACAACGAGAGCGGACTGCTGGCCGGCGTGGCGGATGTCGCCGCGGCGATCCGCCGCACCGAGGAGGAGCACGCCGCCGCCCTGCCGCTGCTACCGCGCGAGGCTTGCGCGGCGCTGTTGTCGGAGGCGCGCGATTTCACGTGGCGCCGTGCCCGGCCGATCGTCGGCGAGGGCGAACGGCGGGTCTACCAGGACTTCGAATTGACGACCGACTTCCCCCACCGCGGCGCCTACCGCGAACTCGCGCGTGCCGTCGAGCGGTTGATCCAGGCCGCGTTGCGCGCGATCGAGCCGCCGCCGCTGGCCTGGGATTTCCGGGTGAACGACCTGATCCTGCAGCGCTATCCGGCCGGCTGCGCCGGGATCACGCCACACCGTGACCATGTCCGCTATGTCGGGCTCGTCGCCATCGTCGTTCTGGCCGGCACGGCTCGCTTCTTCGTCTGCGACGACCGGGCGGGCAGCAACGCCCGCGAGATCGCGACGCCGCCCGGTCACATGACCGTACTGCGCGCCCCCGGTCTGTTCGGCCGCCGCGACCGGCCATTTCATCTCCTCCGCGAGATCACCGCCGAGCGCTGGTCATTCGGGCTCCGGCACGACGTCGGGGCGACCCGCCCCGAGGGCTAGCGGGATCGGCCGGTTGCCGCCGCCGGCGGCCCGCGCTCGCTATTGCGGAGGCCCGCATTGAATTCTAAGGTATCGCAACCGATCGGCGGACTCGCGAACAATCCCGCCGGCACTGGAGGAGCAGGGGTAATGTTGAAGCGAATGCTGAGTGGGTTTGCTGTTGTCTTGTTCGTGGCAACGCCCGTCCTCGCGGCGAAGATGACCGCGAAGGAGGAATGCCTGCAGGGGGTTGCCGACGTCAGGGATATGCTCGAGAAGGGCGATCCGCGGCTGGGCCCGAAGACGGAAGCCCAGATGACCGAGCTGGTCGAGATCGCCACCCATCTCTGCGAGCAGGGCAACTTCCGCTATGCCGAGAGCCTGTTGCGGATCGCGCGCACGACGATGTCCTCCGAATAACGACCGCGACTCGCGCGCGGCGGCGGACCGCCCCGCGGCGCCTCCGGCACGCGCGGGTGCCGCGGCTTACGGTATGCACACGCGGTCGGCGAGGCGTCGCATGAAGTCCTCGCAACGAACGAGCTGCTCGACGGCGACGAACTCGTCGGGCTTGTGGGCCTGGGCGATGCTGCCCGGCCCGCAGACCACGGCGGGCACGCGGGCGCTGCTCTGGAAGAACCCGGCCTCGGTGCCGAAGGCGATCTTGCCGGTATCGTTGCGCCCGGCCAGCGCCTTGGCGAGCGTCACGACCTCCTCGTCGGGGCGCGTATCGAGCCCGGGGAAGCCGTCCCAGTCGACGAACTCGATGCCGGTCTCCGGCCGCACCGCCTTCATGCGGGGCTCCAGCTGGTCGCGCGCGAAGCGCTCGACCTCGTCGACGAGATCCTGCGGGTCGTCCTGCGGCAGGTTGCGGATCTCGAACTCGAAGCGGCAGTCCCGCGGCACGATATTGAGCGCGGTACCGCCTTCGATGACGCCGGTGTGGACCGTCGTGTGCGGGACGTCGAACTCCTCGTCGAACGGCCCTTCCGCCTCTATGCGCCGCTCGATCGCGGCGATCTGCGCGATCAGCTCGGCGGCGTACTGGATCGCGTTGACACCCTGCGGCGCCAGCGAGGAATGGCATTCGAATCCGCGCACATGGACCATGCCGTTGGTCTTGCCTTTGTGGGCGGTGATCACCTGCATCCCGGTCGGCTCGCCGATGATCGCCATCGCCGGCTTGACCGGCAGCCCGTTGAGGACCTCGATCAGGCGGCGCACGCCGACACAACCGATCTCCTCGTCGTACGAGAAGGCGAGATGGACGGGCGTCCTGAGCCCGCGCGCCAGCATGTCCGGCGCGTGCGCCAGCGCGACGGCGATGAATCCCTTCATGTCGCAGGTGCCGCGGCCGTACAGGCGGCCGTCCTTCTCGACCACGGAGAACGGATCGGTCGACCAGTCCTGGCCGTCGACCGGGACGACGTCGGTGTGGCCGGACAGCATGATCCCGGGGCGGTCCCGGGGACCGAGCGTGGCGTAAAGGTTCGCCTTCGTCCCCGTCTCGTCGTGCACGAGCTCGCTGTCGACGCCGAGCCGCGCCAGATAGTCGCGAATGAAATGGATCAACGCGAGGTTGGACTCGCGGCTCGTCGTGTCGTAGGAAATGAGCGCCTCGATCAGCTCGCGGCTCCTGGCCGTCAGTTCGGGCATGGCAGTGCGTCCGGGTCTTGCTGCGCGGATGACGGGGCCCATACTATAGCCGTGACCGGCGGCCGCGCCAGTGGCCAGGGCCGCGGTGGTTCTCGCTGCAGGATGCGATGAAACAGACGATTCCCGGGGTATTCGATCTGTGGCTGCCGGAAGCGCCGGCGGCGCCCGTCGTCTTCGACTCCCCGCACAGCGGGTCGCACTATCCGCCCGATTTCGAGACCATTGCGCCGATGGACCGCCTGCGCCGGGCCGAGGACATGTTCGTCGACGAGTTGTTCGGCGCCGCGCCGTCGCACGGGGCGGCGCTGTTGTGCGCGCTGTTCGCGCGCGCCTACATCGATGCCAACCGGTCGCCCGACGATATCGACCAGCGGCTGATCGACGGCCGCTGGCCCGGGCCGGTCAACGCCACCGACAAGTCGCGGCTCGGTCACGGGCTGATCTGGCGCCTCTGCCCGCCGGACATGCCGATCTACGACCGCAAGCTGACCGCCCACGAGGTGCAGGCCCGGATCGAAACCTTCCACCGGCCCTATCACCGCGCGCTCGACTACGTACTCGGACGCCTGCAGGGGCGGTTCGGCGTCGTCTACCACATCAACTGCCACTCGATGCCGTCGGTCAGCGCGCCGGTGGTGGCCCGCGGCGACGGTCCGCGCGGCCGTGCGGACTTCGTCCTCGGTGACCGCGACGGCACCAGCTGCAGCCAAGGCTTCACGGCGCTGGTGCGCGACTCGCTCGAAGCCATGGGATACGCCGTCGCGCTCAACGATCCCTACAAGGGGGTGGAGCTGGTGCGCGCGCACTCCGATCCGCACGGCGGCCGCAACAGCCTGCAGATCGAGATCAACCGCGCCCTTTACATGGACGAGGACACGTTCGAGAAGACGGCGCGATTCGAGCCGCTTAAAGCCGATCTCGGTCGGCTGATCGAGACGATCTGCGAATTCGCCGCCGGCGGCCGCGCGGCCGAAGCCGCGGAGTAGTGGGCGCCGCGGCCGACGTGCGGCGCGAGCTCAGGGCGCGAACTGCTCCTTGAGGATGCGCTCCTCGATATTGTGCTCCGGATCGAACAACATCGTCACGCTGAGGTCATCGGCCTGCTCGACCTCGACGCGCACCACGTCGCGCACCTCGGTGTGGTCGGCGGTGGCGCTGATCGGCCGTTTCGGCGGCTCCAGCACCTCGAAGACGACGCGCGCCGACTGCGGCAGCAGGGCGCCGCGCCAGCTGCGAGGCCGGAATGCGCTGATTGGCGTCAAGGCGAGCAGGCCCGCCCCGATCGGCACGATCGGGCCGTGCGCCGAGAGATTGTAGGCGGTGCTCCCGGCGGGCGTCGCCACCAGCACGCCGTCGCAGATCAACTCGCCCAGCCGGATCACTCCGTCGACACGGATGCGGATCTTCGCCGCCTGCCGCGTCTCGCGCAACAGCGCGACCTCGTTGATCGCCAGCGCCTCGCGCTCTTCGCCCACGCGCGTCGTCGCGCGCATGCGCAGGGGGTGCAGCTCGACCGGCTCCGCCCGCTCCAGCCGCGCCGCCAGATTCTCCTCGTCGTAGGTGTTCATCAGGAAGCCGACAGTGCCGCAATTCATGCCGTAGATCGGTACGTCGCGGCCGATGTGCCGGTGCAGGGTCTGCAGCATGAAGCCATCGCCACCCAGCGCCACCACGACGTCCGCCTGATCCTCCGGCACGCTGGCGTAGCGCTCGGACAACCGCTTCAGTGCCGCGATCGCCTCGGGATCCTCGGAGGCGACGAAGGCTGTTCTGGTCTTCGGCATGGGCGGCCCCGTTCCGCCGCGCGCGGAAGCGCGGGCCCGCGCAGTATAGCGAAGCCGGCGGCAGGCGCCAGCGCCGTCCGCCGTGTCGGTTTGCGTGGCATCGTCATCGCCGGCACAGTATAACGGGGCCGCGCCGCAGACTGACCGACGGAGGTTCGATATGGACGA
>JBFHDX010000127.1:0-10164 GCA_041584475.1 Alphaproteobacteria bacterium | reverse complement strand
GGGCTCGCCGCCAGCGTCTGGTCCGAGGACATCAACCTCGCCCTCGACGTCGCCGCCGGTCTGCGCTGCGGCGTCGTTTGGGTCAACGGCACGAACCAGTTCGATGCCGCCTCCGGTTTCGGCGGCTGCCGCGAATCTGGCTTCGGCCGGGAGGGCGGCCGCGAGGGCCTGTTCGAGTACGTGAAACCCCACTATGCCGCAGATCTCCCGCCCTATCCCGTGACCAAAAGGCCGAAACGGGGGGCGCGGGCCAGGACCGCGGCGCCGGCCATCGACCGGACGGCGAAGATGTATATCGGCGGGCGGCAGGTGCGGCCCGACGGCGGCAACAGCTTCGCCGTCCTCGGGCCCCGCGGAAGGCTGATCGGCCACGCCGGCGAGGGCAACCGCAAGGATATCCGCAATGCGGTGGAGGCCGCACGCGCTGCCGAGGCCTGGGGCCGTGGCCACGGCCACGCGCGGGCGCAGATCCTCTATTACGTCGCCGAGAACCTGGCGGCGCGCGCGGCCGAGTTCGGCGACCGCATCGCCGGGATGACCGGCGGCGACGGCGCGCGCGAGGTCGACGCCGCCATCGAACGGCTTTTCTCTCATGCCGCCTGGGCGGACAAGTTCGACGGCGCCGTGCACGGCGTGCCGCTGCGCGGCGTGGCGATGGCCATGAACGAGCCGGTCGGCATCGTCGGCATTACCTGTCCCGACCACCTTCCGCTGCTCGGATTCATTTCGCTGGTCGCGCCGGCCGTCGCCATGGGCAACCGCGTCGTGGCCGTCCCGTCGTCCGCTCACCCGCTCGCGGCGACCGACCTCTACCAGGTATTCGACACGTCCGACGTCCCGGGCGGCGTCGTCAATATCGTCACCGGCGAGCGCGAGGCTCTCAGCCGCGTGCTGGCCGAGCATGACGAGGTCGATGCCATCTGGTATTTCGGTGACGAGGCGTCGTGCGCGGTGATCGAGCGCGCGTCCGCGGGCAATCTGAAGCGGGTCTGGGTCAATCACGGGCGCGACCGCGACTGGTTCGACGGCCGCCAGGGCGAGGGCAGCGAGTTCCTGCGCCACGCAACGCATGTCAAGAACGTCTGGATACCCTATGGTGCTTAGGGAATGCGGAATTCGGGGACAATCAAGACAGGGAATATAGGAGGCATCATGTTTCGATCCGTACACACCATCTTCGCGGGCGCCGCGCTCGTCGCGGCGACCGCCGTCGGCGCCGAGGAGATCAAGCCGGCCGTCGTGTTCGACATGGGCGGCAAGTTCGACAAGTCGTTCAACCAGGGCGTCAACGACGGCGTCGTGCGATTCAAGAAGGAAACCGGCATCGCCTACCGTGAATTCGAGGTCACGAACGAGACGCAGCGCGAGCAGGCGATCCGCCGGATGGCGCAGCGCGGTGCCGATCCGGTGCTCGGCGTCGGTTTCGCCCAGGTGCCGGCAATCGAGAAGGTGGCCAAGGAATTTCCGAACACGCGTTTCGCCATCATCGACGGTTACGTCGAGCTGCCCAACGTGCAGGCGATCCTGTTCAACGAGCACGAGGGCTCGTTCCTCGTCGGCATGCTCGCCGCGATGGCGTCCAAGACCAACAAGGTCGGCTTCGTCGGCGGCATGGACATCCCGCTGATCCGTCGCTTCGCCTGCGGCTACGAGCAGGGTGTCAAGCACGTCAATCCGCGCACCGAGGTCATCCAGAACATGACCGGCACGACGCCGTCCGCATGGAACGATCCGGGCCGCGGCGCGGAGCTGGCGCGCGGACAGTTCGACCGCGGCGTCGACGTCGTCTATGCCGCGGCCGGCGGCACCGGCGTCGGCGTCTACCAGGCGGCCAAGGATGCCGGCAAGCTGGCGATCGGCGTCGATTCAAATCAGAACTACCTGCATCCGGGCACGATGCTGACCTCGATGCTGAAGCGCGTCGACGTCGCCGCCTACACGACCTTCAAGGAGGCGATGGACGGCACGTGGAAAGGCGGCGTCAAGGTCCTCGGCCTTGCCGAGGACGGCGTCGGATGGGCCCTGGACGAGCACAATGCCGCGCTGATAACCGCCCAGATGAAGGACCGCGTCGAGGCCGCCCGCGGCGACATCATCGCCGGCAAGATCAAGGTCCACGACTACATGGCCGACAACAGCTGCGCTTACTGAGCGATTGCGTCGCGGACGCGGCGGACGGATCGCGTGGCGGGCGTGCCGAATACGCGGCGGGACGGCGGGGCAGGCGACAGCTCGGCCCCGCCACCGCCGGCCGTCGAATTCACGAAGATCAACAAGGCGTTCGGTGAGGTACGCGCCAATCGCGACGTCAGCCTCGCCATCGCCAAGGGTGAGATCCACGGCATCGTCGGCGAGAACGGCGCCGGCAAGTCGACCCTGATGAGCATCCTCTACGGCTTCTACGAGGCGGATTCGGGGGACATCGCCATCAACGGCCGGCCGGTGCGCATCCGCTCGTCGCGCGACGCCATCGACAACGGCGTCGGCATGGTCCACCAGCATTTCATGCTGATCGACACGTTCACGGTGCTCGAGAACATCGTTCTCGGCGCCGAGGACGGCGCCCTGATCGAATCGTCGCTCGACAAAGCGCGCGCCGACCTCGCCCGCCTCGAGGACGAGTACGACCTCAAGGTCGATCCAGACTCGGTCGTCGGCGACCTGCCGGTCGGCCAGCTGCAGCGCGTCGAAATCCTCAAGGCGCTGTACCGGGGCGCCGCGATCCTCGTGCTCGACGAGCCGACCGGCGTGTTGACGCCGCAGGAGACGAACCAGCTGTTCCGCATCCTGCGGGCGCTGCGCGAACGCGGCACGACGATCGTCCTGATCACGCACAAGCTGCGCGAGATCATGGCCGTCACCGATTCGGTGTCGGTGATGCGCGGCGGGGAGATCGTCGCCGTGCGCCGCACGTCGGACACGAGCCAGGAGGAGCTGGCCGAGCTCATGGTCGGCCGCAAGGTGCGCAGCGGCCGACGTCGCGCCGGTGGCGAGCCCGGCGCGGCTGCCCTCGCTGTACGCGGCCTGTCCGTCCGCGACGTCCAGGGGGTCACCCGCGTCGACGATGTCAGCTTCGACGTCCGCGGTGGCGAGATCGTCGACATCGCCGGCGTCTCGGGAAACGGTCAGAGCGAACTCCTGCAGACGCTGGCCGGCATCATCCCGATCGAGCGCGGCCGTATCGACATCCTGGGCCGCACTTTTTCGCCCGACCACCCCGCCGATCCCCGAATCATGCGCGAGCTCGGCGTCGCCCACGTGCCCGAGGATCGCATCCGCATGGGCCTGATCACCGCCTTCGCCGCCTCCGAATCGGCGATCCTGGGCTACCAGAAGGATCCGGCCTTTCGCGACAGGTTTCTCTACAACGTCGGCCGCATCACCGGGCATTGTCGAAAGATGATGGAGGATTTCGACGTCCGTCCGCGCGACCCCGACCTGCGCTCGGCGAACCTCTCGGGCGGAAACCAGCAGAAGCTCATCCTCGCGCGCGAGCTCGAACGCCGTCCCAAGATCCTTCTCGTCGGCCAGCCGACGCGCGGCGTCGACATTGGCGCCATCGAGTTCATCCACGAGGAGTTGCGCGAATACCGAGAGGCCGGCTGCGCGATCCTGCTGGTGTCGGTGGAGCTCGACGAGATCATGTCGCTCAGCGACCGGATCCTCGTGATGTTCGAGGGCCGCATCGTCGGCGAGGTCGACGGGCAGTCCGCCGATGAGCGCACGCTCGGCCTGATGATGGCGAACGCGCACCAGGGCGCCGGCGAGCGCGCATCGGCGGCGCCCCGATCATCATGAGCGCGGCCGTACCCTACGTGCCGCTGCCGCGCTGGGTCGACGTCGGCGTGCTGCCGATGATCAACCTCCTGATGGCGCTCGTCGCGTCGGGACTCGTCGTCATGGCGGTCGGCGAGAACCCGGTCGAGGCGGTGCGCATCCTGCTGGTCGGCGCGTTCGGCTACGACGAGGCGCTGGGCTACACGCTCTACTACACGACCAATTTCATCTTCACCGGGCTCGCCGTCGCCGTCGCCTTCCACGCGGGGCTGTTCAACATCGGCGGCGAGGGCCAGGCCTATATCGGCGGTCTCGGTGTCGGGCTGGCGCTGCTGGCGTTCGACGCGGTGCTGCCGGCGTGGCTGCTGATCCCGGTCGGCATCGCCGCCGCCGGGCTGTTCGGCGCCGCCTGGGCGTTCATTCCCGCCTACCTTCAGGCCTACCGCGGCAGCCACATCGTCATCACGACGATCATGTTCAATTTCATCGCTGCGGCGTTGATGGTCTACCTGCTGGTCAATGTGCTCATCATGCCGGGCCAGATGTCGCCGGAGACGCGGGCGTTCGCCGACGCGGCGCTGCTGCCGAAGATGCACGAGGTGCTGGCGGTCGTCGGCATCGAGACGGCGAGTTCGCCGCTCAACCTATCGATCGTGCTCGCGCTTGCGGCGTCGCTCGGCGTCTGGGTGTTCCTGTGGCGTACGCCGTGGGGTTACGAGCTGCGCGCCGCCGGGCACAACCCGCGCGCCTCGGTCTATGCCGGAATCGGCACGCGGCGCCTGATCATCACGACGATGTGCCTGTCCGGCATGCTCGCCGGGTTCGTTGCCGTCAATGAGATCATGGGCGTGCAGCACCGCCTGATCCTCAACTTCACCGCCGGCAACGGCTTCGCCGGAATCGCCGTGGCGCTGATGGGCCGCAGCCATCCGGTCGGCATCATCCTGGCGAGCTTCCTGTTCGGCATTCTCTACCAGGGCGGCGCCGAGCTCGCGTTCGAGCTGCCGCGCATCAGCCGCGAGATGACGGTCGCGATCCAGGGCCTGATCATCCTGTTCTCGGGCGCGCTCGCTTACATGATGCGCGGCGTGCTGGAGCGCGGCTACCGCCGTCTCGTCGCGCTCGGCGGTCGCCCCGGGACGGCCGCGCAAGAGGGTTAGCCGGCCATGGCTGAGGCCTTCGTCTTCGCGCTCCTCGTGCTCGACGCGACGCTCCGCGTGGCCACGCCGCTCGTCCTCTGCGCCATGGCGGGTTTGCTGTCGGAACGCTCCGGCGTGATCGACATCTCGCTCGAGGGCAAGCTGCTCGCGTCCGCGTTTGCCGCCGCCTGCGTCGCCGCGGTGACCGGATCGCCGTGGCTGGCGCTTGCCGCCGGCATCGCGGTATCGGTGACGCTCGCCGCCGTGCACGCCTTCGCCAGCGTGACCCATCGCGGCAACCAGGTGGTCAGCGCGGTGGCCATCAATTTCCTCGTCTCGGGCCTCACGGTGGTGCTCGGCAACGCCTGGTTCGGCCAGGGCGGACAGACGCCGAGCCTCGACGCCGGCGCGCGTTTCATGCCGCTTGTGCTGCCGCTGGCCGACAAGCTGCGGCCGGTGCCGCTGATCGGTCCGCTCTATGCGGAGCTCGTGAGCGGCCACAACCTGCTCGTCTACACCGCCCTCGCCGCGGTGCCGGCGACCTGGTGGGTGGTCTACCGCACGCGGTTCGGCCTGCGGCTGCGCGCCGTCGGCGAGAACCCGCACGCCGTCGATACGGCGGGGATCTCGGTATCGTGGCTGCGCTACCGGGCGATCCTGCTGGGCGGCGCGCTGGTCGGTATCGGCGGCACCTACCTGTCGATCGCGCAGAACGCGGCGTTCGTGCGCGAGATGTCCGCCGGCCAGGGCTACATCGCGCTGGCGGCGATGATCTTCGGCAAATGGCGGCCGTGGCAGGCGATGTTCGCGTGCCTGATGTTCGGCTTCCTCGACGCCGTGACGATCCGCCTGCAGGGCGTCGAGATCGCCGGCATCGGCGAGGTTCCGGTGCAGTTCATCCAGGCCCTGCCCTATATCATGACGGTGGTCCTGCTCGCCGGCTTCATCGGCTCGGCGACGCCGCCGCGGGCGATCGGTGTGCCCTACGTCAAGGAGCGTTGAGATGGATGCACGGATGTTCGAACTGGCGCGCGACGCCATGGACAAGGCGCACGCCCCCTATTCCGGCTTTGCCGTCGGTGCCGCCGTGAAGGGCGCCAACGGCCGTCTCTACGCCGGCTGCAACGTCGAGAACGCCTCCTATCCGGAGGGCTGGTGCGCGGAGACCACGGCGATCGCGGCGATGGTCATGGACGGCGAGACGCGGATCGCGGAGATCGTCGTGGTCGGCGGCGGCGAGGCGCTGGTGACGCCGTGCGGCGGTTGCCGTCAGCGGATCCGCGAATTCGCCGGCGACGACGTCGCGATCCACGTCTGTTCGCCGGAGGGGCTGCGCCGTACGCTGAGCCTGGGCGAGCTGCTGCCGCTCTCGTTCGGTCCGGACAACCTGCGATGAGCGATGATGCCGACATCCGTCGCAACGCCGAGCGAATCGCCGAACGGGCCCGCGACATCGCGCCCCGCGTCGGCATCGTGCTCGGCTCCGGCCTCGGCCCGCTTGCGGACGATGTCGCTGACCCGGTCATCCTGGCCTACGACGAGCTTGCCGGCTTCCCCGCGCCGGGCGTCGGCGGTCACGCAGGACGGCTGCTGCTCGGCACCGTTGCGGACACGCCGGTCGCAGTCCTGCACGGCCGTGCCCATCTCTACGAATCCGGTCGCGCGGACGCGATGACGGTACCCGTGCGTACGCTGGCGGCGCTCGGCTGCCGCACGCTGATCCTGACCAACGCGGCCGGCAGCCTGCGCGCCGAAATCGGGCTCGGTTCGGTGATGGCGATCAGCGACCATATCGGCCTGACCGGCGTCTCCCCCTTGTTCGGCGTGACCGGCGACGCTCGGTTCGTCGACATGGTCGACGCCTACGATGCGGGCCTGCGGGAGCGCCTGCAAAGCGCCGCCGGGCGCCTCGGCCTGCCGTTGCACGAGGGCGTCTACGCCTGGTTCTGCGGGCCGCAGTTCGAGACGCCGGCCGAGATCCGCGCCGCCCGCGTGCTCGGGGCCGACGCCGTCGGCATGTCGACGGTGCCCGAAGTCATCCTCGCCCGCCACGCCGGCCTTCGCGTCGCCGCGCTGTCGATCATCACCAATCTCGCCGCGGGCATGGAGGCGTCGGGGCTCGCGCACGCACAGACCCTCGCGGTGGCGACCGCCGCCGCCGCCGACGTGCGCCGCCTCCTGGCGGCATTTCTCGAGGATTGGCCCGCATGACCCTGCTGCCGCAGGAAATCATCCGTCGCAAGCGTGACGGCGCGGCGCTGGCGCCCGAGGAGATCGCCTGCATGGTGCGCGGCCTGACCGACGGCTCGATCAGCGAGGGTCAGGTCGCGGCGTTCGCGATGGCCGTGTTCTTCCGCGGCATGACGATGGACGAACGGGTCGCGCTGACGCGCGCGATGGTGGAGTCGGGCACGACCCTCGCCTGGGACGACGTCGGCGGCGCAGGCCCGGTGCTCGACAAGCATTCGACCGGCGGCGTCGGCGACAAGGTGAGCCTCATGCTCGCGCCAATCGTCGCCGCGTGCGGCGCGCGCGTGCCGATGATCTCGGGCCGTGGCCTCGGCCACACCGGTGGCACGCTCGACAAGCTCAACTCGATCCCGGGCTATCGGACGGCGCCGGACACGGTGGAATTCCGGCGCTGCATCGCCGAGGCCGGCTGCGCGATCATCGGCCAGACCGCCGACCTTGCCCCCGCCGACCGCCGCTTCTATGCGATCCGCGACGTTACCGCCACCGTCGAATCGATCCCGCTGATCACCGCTTCGATCCTCTCGAAGAAGCTCGCGGCGGGGCTTCATGGCCTGGTGATGGACGTCAAGACCGGCAACGGCGCCTTCGCCAGCACGCTTGCCGACGCGCGGGAGCTGGCTGCGAGCATCGTTGCGGTCGCCAACGGGGCGGACCTTCGGACGAGCGCCCTGATCACCGACATGAACCAGGTACTGGGCCGGACCGCTGGCAACGCGCTCGAGGTGGCCGAAGCGGTCTCGTTCCTGCGCGGCGACGGGGACGGCCGGGACGCGCGGCTGCTCGAGGTCGTGCTCGCGCTCGCCGGCGAGCTGCTCGCGGTGGGCGGCATCGTGGCCGACGCCGGGCAGGGTCGCGAGCGCGCGCGGCAGGTGCTCGACGACGGCAGCGCCGCCGAGCGCTTCCAGCGCATGGTGTCGGCCCTCGGCGGGCCGGCCGACTTCGCCGACCGGCCGGACCGCTATCTCGCGGTCGCGCCGGTCGTGCGGGCGTGCCCGCCGGCGGCGTCGGGTATCGTTGTGCGGATGGACACGCGGGCAATCGGCATCGCCGTCGTCGCGCTCGGCGGCGGCCGGCGTCGAGCGGAGGACGTGATCGACCATTCGGTCGGCTTCGCCGGGATCCGCGCGCCGGGCGAGGAGGTCTCCGACGACCGTCCGCTCGCGACCGTCCACGCCGCCAGTGAGGCGGCCGCGGACGCCGCCTGCGAGGCCTTGCGCTCGGCGGTCGTGGCCGGCGCGGAGGCGCCGCCAACCCATCCCGTGGTCATCGAACACGTTCGCCAAGACAGTGAGGAGCCCCGCCGATGAGCCGTGCATTCATTCTTGTGCTCGATTCGCTGGGTATCGGTGCCAGCGCCGATGCCGGCCGGTTCGGCGACGACGGCGCCGACACGCTAGGCCATATCGCCGAGCGCTGCGCCGCGGGCGGCGCCGACGCGGCCGACCGTAGCGGACCGCTCGCGATACCCAACCTCGCGCGCCTCGGGCTCGCCGCCGCGGCCGAAGCGAGCGCTGGCCGGCCGCTGGCCGGCGTGTCGACTGACTCCGCCGCCGCCGGCGCCTGGGGTTACGCGGTCGAGCAGAGCGCCGGCAAGGACACGCCGAGCGGGCATTGGGAGATCGCCGGCCTGCCGGTGCGGTTCGACTGGCGCTACTTCCCCAACACCCGTCCCTGTTTCCCCCGCGATTTGACCGAGACGCTGGTCGCGCGCTGTGGCCTGCCGGGCATCCTCGGCGACCGCCACGCCTCGGGCACCGAGATCGTTCGCGAACTCGGCGAGGAGCACATCCGCACCGGCAAGCCGATCTGCTACACGTCGGTGGATTCGGTGTTCCAGATCGCCGCCCACGAGGAGCATTTCGGGCTCGAGCGGCTGTACGACGTGTGCGGCGTCGCGCGGGAACTCGTCGACCCGTTGAACGTCGGCCGCGTCATCGCCCGGCCGTTCCTCGGCGAGACCGCGGATACGTTCGTGCGCACCGCCAACCGCCGCGACTACACGACGCCGCCCTTCGACGAGACGCTGCTCGACCGCGCCGTGGCGGCCGGCCGCGAGGTCGTCTCGATCGGCAAGATCTCCGACATCTTCGCCGGGCGCGGCATCACCCGTGTCGCCAAGGGCCCCGACAACATGGCGCTGTTCGACCGGCTGCTCGACGAGACCGGACGGGCCCCGGACGGGGCCATCGTGTTCGCCAACTTCGTCGATTTCGACACGCTGTTCGGCCATCGCCGCAACGTGCCCGGATACGCCGCCGCGCTGGAAGCGTTCGACCGCCGCGTGCCGGCGTTCGAGGCGGCCTTGCGGCCGGGCGATCTGGCGCTGCTCACCGCCGATCACGGCTGCGATCCGACGTGGCGCGGTACGGATCACACGCGCGAGCACGTGCCGGTGCTGTTCTTCGGCCCCGGCGTGCGCCCGGGGCCGCTCGGGCGGCGCGACAGCTTCGCGGACATGGGCCAGACGATCGCCGGCCATCTCGGCCTCGATGCGCTGGACCACGGCGCCGCGTGCGCGCTGTCGTGATGGCAGCGCCGCGGCACCCCGCGCGCTTTGCGACACCGCCGGACGGCCACTTGACCGCGGCGATGCGGGAGGCCTTCGCGCGCGACGGTTATCTGGTGCTCGAGCGGTACGCCGACAGCACGGCGTGCGACGCGCTGATGTCCCGCGCGGCGGCGATCGTCGACGCCTTCGATCCGACGGAGTCGACGACGGTCTTCTCGACGACGACGCGCGCCCACTCCGCCGACGCCTACTTCCGCGGCTCGGGGGACAAGATCCGCGTCTTCTTCGAGGAGGGCGCGATCGACGAGAAGGGCCGCATCACCGTCGACAAGGCGCTCGCGGTCAACAAGATCGGCCATGCCATGCACGACCTCGACCCGGTATTCGATTCGTTCTCGCGCGCGCCGCGGCTCGAGCGCACGGCCCGCGATCTCGGCTTCGCCAGCCCGCTCCTGCTGCAGTCGATGTACATCTTCAAGCAGCCGC
>JBFHDX010000126.1:0-10278 GCA_041584475.1 Alphaproteobacteria bacterium | reverse complement strand
TGGTAGCGCATGTATTCCCGCCACAGGCGGGCCGCCATCTTCCAGGAAGACAACTGCGGTGTCTGTCCGGATTTGGGGTCTGCCGTCAAATCGCGTCGTCCCGAACGGTGTCGCCGGTCATATATCACGCTGCGCGCCGCCCGGCCAACGCAACGATGGCGACGACCGTCAGTTGCCTTCCGCCGGCGGTAGACCCCTGAGCCGGAGACATTCGCGGTAGACCTGTTCCCTGTAGGCCGCGGCTTCCATGCCGATCAGATCCCGGCTCAGCGCGCTCGCCTCGTCGGCCCCGCCTTCGCGCTCATCGAGCGAGGCCGAGTCGCTCGCGTGCTGGCGCGCCGCCTTGCGGTCGGCAAGTTCGGCGCAGGACAGCGCGCGGGAGTCGGCGCGATCGTTCGCGGCGGGCGTGCGGGGTGCCTGCCCGCAGGCGGCCAACAGAGCGAGCATCGGCAACAGGGCGGGGAGGGAACGGTTCACGCGCATGCCGACAATATAGGAGCGACTTCCACCAATTGCAGCTGTGGCGAAAAAAAAGGGGCCGCGCGAATGACGCGCGGCCGAAGTCGTACTTAAGGGAGGAAACGCCCAGGAAGGGCAGCAGCGCGGTCGTCCGCGCCGCGACAACACGAAAAAATCATGTTGCAATGCAAAATATGACCGCGCGAATTCGGTCTTTCAAGTCAAAAATAATACGATTTTCGAGAAATCCGACATCACCGCATCGCACAATATCTCGGCACAGAACGGTGCCGGTTATAATTGGTGTGAGTTTTCAATCCGTTGTCTGTACACGTACGGAACTGGGAACGTCCGGTTGTACCGCGTCGGGAGGCTCCGCGACATAATGCCGCGTCCGGTCCGTGCCGCCGACCGGCCGGCTGCGCGACGAGAGCTCCCAGACGTTCCACACCGCCAACACGAACACGGCCACCGCCATGGCCTGGTGGGCGACCGCGAGCGGCACCGGCACGACGAGCAAAAGCGTTCCGACGCCGACGGCCAGCTGGGTTGCGACCGCCGCGACCAGCGCCAGGGCGGCACCGTGCGCCCGCGCCGGCAGGCGCTGCCGCCTGATCCGCAGCCAGTAGGCGAGTGCCGCGATCGCGGTCAGATAGGCCAGTATCCGGTGATCGAACTGGATCGTCGCGTGGTTCTCGAAGGGGTTGAGCCAGACCGGAGACAGCGCGCCGATGTCGCGCGGCACCAAACCGCCGTCCATCAGCGGCCAGCTGTTATAGATCATGCCCGCGTTGCTGCCGGCGACGAGGCCGCCCGAGAGGATGGTCAGAAACACCAGGCCCGCCACCGCATAGGCGTGGCGTCTCATCGACGGCAGGACAACGACGCGGTCGCCGCGCGAGAGCAGGCCGAGGACGAGCCACACCATGTAGCCGAGGATGACGATGGCAACCGCGAGATGCACGGTCAGCCGGTACTGGCTCACGTCGTCGCGGTCGACGAAGCCGCTCGTCACCATCCACCAGCCGAGGGCGCCCTGCACGGCGCCGAGCAGAAACAGCGCGATAAGGTGCGGCGCCAGCCGACGGTCGATCCGGCGACGGATCAAGAACCAGACCAGCGGCAGGCCGAACACGAGCCCGATCAGCCGGCCCCATACCCGGTGGATGTATTCCCACCAGAAGATCGACTTGAAGCCGTCCAGGTCCATGCCCGGGAACTGCAGCCGGTATTCCGACGTCTGCCGGTAACGGTCGAAGATGCGCTGCCATTCCGCCTCGCTGAGCGGCGGGATCCAGCCGACGAGCGGTCGCCATTCGGTCATCGACAGCCCGGACTCGGTAAGCCGCGTGATGCCGCCGATCACGACCATCGCCGCGACCATGAAACTGCAGAAGATCAGCCAGATCGCGACGGCACGCTGACCGTCGGTGATGGGCTGCCGGGTTGATTCGGCGCTGGTCATGGCGTCGCGCTCTCGCTGCCGGAATTGGCGGCAACTTTAGCGGTCGGCGCCGGAACCTTCCAGTTTCAAGGTGCTGCCTGCGATGCGACAGAGCGCCGCGCCGCGCGACCGCTCCGGCCGGCGGAAACGAAGCGCCCGCGCGGGGGCCGGTCAGTGAAGCAGGAGTTCGGCGCTGGCCGCACGGAACCTGGCAGGGCTCACGATGCCGCGCTGCGCCACCGTAACCGAATGCAGCTTCGCCTCGATGTTCCGCTCCCAGTATTCGAGGAACTTGGTAAGCACGGGGAAGCGCGGCGCGAGATCGAGCGTTTGCCAGACGAAACTCTGCAGCAGATCGGGATGATCGGGCATGTGATAGAGGATCTCGGCCGTCGTCAGCCGGTAATTGCGCATCTGTCGTTCAAGATCGTGCATCTGCCGTCAACTCCCGCCAGTCGTCGCCATGCTCCGGGTCCGTCCGTTCAATGGGCCCCGCTGCAGCCGTGTCGGCAGGGGGGCAGCGGACCGGAACAACCGGTTCTTCTCTCCTGAATATATCGCGGGCCGATAAAGAATCTATTAATTTCAATATATTAGCAGCCAGGACCGATGAGTGCTGCCAATCCGGCGCGGACTCCCGGAATTCCGCGCCGACCGGCCCCCGGCGGCTCCGACTTGACAGGTCTCGGGCGATTTCCTACCACCGCAGGCGCCCCGAGGCCGTCGGCGTCGACGCCGGTCCCGGCCGCTCGGTCTTCACTGTCCAGTCCATCACCGGGATCGCAGGAGAAATCGGATGAAATTCAGGCCCTTGCACGACCGCGTCGTCGTCCGCCGTCTCGAGGAAGAGGAGAAGACCCCCGGCGGCATCATCATTCCCGATACGGCGAAGGAAAAGCCGATGCAGGGCGAGGTCGTTGCGGTCGGCAGTGGTGCCCGCGCGGAGGACGGAACGATCACGCCCCCGGACGTCAAGGCCGGCGACCGCATCCTGTTCGGCAAGTGGTCGGGCACCGAGGTCAAGATCGATGGCGAGGAACTCCTCATCATGAAGGAGTCCGACATCATGGGCGTGCTCGAAGGCTGATCGCCCGCAGCCGCCGCCGGTTCCGCTTGCCGGCGCGCCTTCAAGGCGGTTCAATATTCGCGCTTATTACATGCCCGCAGCGCCATTTTGGCGGTGGGTGGAGGCCGCAACGTGCTATACGACCGGGTGACCGACGGGCCGGGTGCCGCTTTGTGGCGTGCCGGCAATCTGTGGCAGCGGCGCGAGCGTGAGGCGCTGCAGCGGCACGGGCTGACGCCGGTGCAGTTTCTTCTGCTGGCCGGTCTCGACGAACTGAGCGCGGCGGCGCCGGTCACCCAGGTGACGCTGGCGCGTCATTGCGGTGCCGACGTCATGATGGTCTCGCAGGTATTGCGCGAGCTCGAGCGCTTGCAGCTGCTGGCCCGGGCATCGCATCCCCGGGACGCGCGCGCGAAGCGGTTGTCGCTCACGGCGCGCGGCCGGCGGCGGCTCGCCGCGGCGACGCAATCGGCCAAAGAGGCGCAGCGTCGGTTCTTCCACGCGCTCGGTGGCGATGCCGAGGCCTTCACCGGGGCCCTCAGGCTGCTCGTCGGAGACAAGCCGCGGCGGCGCGTCTCCGCCGGCCACAGGGGCGGCGACCGCTGATCGCCGCCGAGGCGCCTGGCCGTCTCGTATTTCGGGCTCAGTTGCGCACGAACCGGGCGCGGGCGCCGCGCTCGATCGCCGCGGCCACCAAGCGCTCGAGACTGAAGCGGTGGCGCATCAGCTCGAGGACCCGCAGTTCCTCCTGCGTCGCCTCGCCGTCGGCCGCGACGATGTCGCAGGCGAGCGCGTAGGCCGTCTCGCGCAGCCGGTCCGGCAGCGCGCCGCGAATCACGTCGAGCGTGTGTTCGAGGCCGTTGTCGCCGGACAAGAGATCGACGCACATCGCCGCCGTGTTCGGCAGGCCTTTCGCGTCGTAGCCGCGGAACACCGGAAGGTGCTGGACGACGTCGCCGATCATGCCGAGCTCGGCGTCGGTCATGTCGCTGTCCGCCGCGGAGACGAGGACCATGGTGTAGATCAGCGCGGACTGGGGGTCGATCATTCGCAGCTCCGGTCTTGCGGTCGCCCGCCGGGGCGGAAACGGGGTTGCGCGTGTTATGGGGATGACCCGCCGTGACGTCAAGGCGCGCCGGCGAAAACGATTTGGCGCCCGACTCGCCGCTGATACAGTGGCCGGCTCATGCACGCGGTCCTAAACGTTGCCCTGCCCGTCTTCGCGATCATGCTGGCCGGCTACCTCGTCGGCCGCTTCGGGGTGCTCGGGCCGCAGGCCTCGGAGGTACTCAACCGCTTCGTCTACTATGCGGCGCTGCCCGCGCTGTTCGTCGTCTCGATGGCGCGCGTGCCGGTTGCCGAGGTCTTCAACTGGAACTTCATCGGGACCTTCTTCGGTGCCCAGGCGCTGACCTGGGCGATCGCCATGGTGGCGGCGCAGCTTGCCTTCCGCGGTCGCCCGGCCGAGGTCGGGCTGCATGGCATGGCGGCGATCTTCTCGAACACCGGCTATATGGGCATCCCGCTGCTGCTCCTCGCCTTCGGCGACGCCGGCACGCTACCGGCGATCATCGGCACCGTGATCAACGGCGCGGTCAACCTGGCCATCGGCATCGCCATCATCGAATTCGACCTGTCGCGGCGGTCGAGCGCGCTGGGGGTCGTCGGCGACGTCGCCGCCGGCGTATTCAAGAGCCCGCTGATCCTGTCCGCGGTCGGCGGCCTCGCCTGGTCCGCGAGCGGCCTGCCGTTGCCGACGCCGGTCGAGAACTTCTGCGCCACGATCGGCGCCGCGGCGTCGCCCGCCGCGCTGTTCGCGATGGGATTGTTCCTCGTCGGCCGCAAGGTCACCGCGGGGCTCGGCGAGGTCGGCTGGCTCGTCGCCCTCAAGCTGCTCGTCAATCCGCTGCTCGCCTGGTGGCTCGCGGCGACGCTGTTTCCGATGGAGCCGGTGTGGGTCGCGTCCGCGGTGATCCTCTCGGCCCTGCCGACCGGCGCGCTGATCTTCGTGCTGGCGCAGAAATACGACATCTACCTGCAGCGCTCGACCTCGGTGATCCTGATCTCGACGCTGCTCTCGGTGCTGACCGTCTCCGCCGTGATCGTGCATTACGTGCCCGGCTGAGCGTGCCCGCCCGTCAGTCCACGCGACGGATGTAGGCGCCGTGCACCCAGCCCGAGACCGTGGCCGTGCCGGCATCGTCGAGCACGTCGACGAAGCACCACTCCGCCTCGCGCCCGTGCATGGCGACCCGCGTGCCCGGCGCCAGTGGCGAGGCGTCGAGCCGCTCGAATCCGGTGCCCGGGCCGTTGCGGATGTTGAGCGCGGTGATCGTCTCGAAGACCGGCACCTCGTCGTCGCCGCGCCCCATCACCGCCGAGCGGAAGCTGCCCATGGGGAAGGCCGGGCCGGGATCGGTCTTGCGGCCGCGCGCGATGTCGTCGTGGCCGATCACGTCCTTCAGCCGGTAGCGGCGGACGAGCAGCTGCGCGATGGTCACCGCCGACTCGAGCTGAGCCTCCGCATAGGCGTGCCAGCCGCGTGATTCGGTCTCGTGCTTGTGGACGGCCTCGACCACCTCGTCGTCGGGATATTCGCCGCCGAACCAGGCGCGCCACTTGCCGCCACGCCGCGTCAGGATCCCCGCATTGTCGAGTTCGATGCCGAGCGCGTGGGCGTTGAGCCCGGTCAGCCCCTCCCAGCGGCTCTGCCCGGCGTGCCAGGCCACGCGGTCGAAGGGGACGAGCTGGGTCGGCGTGCCGTCGCGCGCAATCACGAGGTGCGCCGAGGCCCGCGATGCGCGGTCGGTCAGCCAGGCAATCGACGAGCGTGCACTGCGGCCCGCGGTGTAGTGCATGACGAGGTACTGCGGCTCCAGCCGGCCGCCGACATTCGGACTGCGCACGAGCTCGACCGCGGCGCCGTCGGCCTGCCGCAGGCGGTGGTTGACGATCTTCACGGGCTCCCTCCCTGCATCGTGGGCGCTTGCACGGGCGCCGCCCCGGCAACGCATGCGCCCGACGCTAAACGTACGCGACCGGCGATTCAACGGGGAGTGGCAGCGCCGCGCGACCCCGTCAGCGGCTGGCGAGGAACGACCGCGTCTCGGCCACCGCCTCGGCCAGCCCGCCGCGCCGCAGCTCCGCGCCCTCCGGGAACGCTCCGGCGAGCCGCGACGGCATCATCGGGTCGAGCAGGACGAACACGCCGCGGTCGTCGGCACGCCGGACCAGCCGCCCGAAGGCCTGGCGCAGGCGCAGCCGGGTCAGCGAATCGTCCCAGGCGCGCGCCCCGAAATGCCGGCGCCGTGCCCGATGCAGGATCGTCGGCCGCGGCCACGGCACGCGGTCGAAGACCATCAGCCGCAGGGCCGGGCCCGGCACGTCGACGCCGTCGCGCACGGCGTCGGTGCCGAGCAGGCAGGCGTCGCGCTCGGCGCGGAAGATGTCGATCAGCGTCGGCAGGCTCAGCCCGTCGACGTGCTGCGCGTAGAGCGGCAGGCCCGCGGCATCGAGCGCTGCGGCGATGCGCCGGTGTACGGCGCGCAGCCGGCCGATCGCCGTGAACAGGCCGAGCGCGCCGCCGGCGGCGGCGAGGAAGAGCTCGCGATAGGCCGCCGCCACCTGGTCCAGATCGTCCTTGCGCACGTCGTTGACGACGAACACCCGGGTCTGCGCCGCATAGTCGAAGGGCGACGGCACCGACGCGCGGATCGCCGGCGCGGGCAGGTGCACCGCGCCGGTGCGCGCCTCGGCGGCTCGCCAGTCGGCCTCTGCGTCGCCGGAGCCGTCGGTGAGCGTCGCCGAGGTGACGAGTACCCCGTGCGCCGGCCCGGCGACCGCCTCGGCGAAGGGCATCGTCGGGTCGATCCAGTGCCGGTGCATGCCGACATCGACGTCGCGCCCGTCGTGGCGGCTGACCGCGAACCAGTCGGTGAAGTCGTCCGGCGTCTCGGCGGCGAGCGCCGCCAGCATCGACCGCCACGCCGCCAGCGTATCGCCGGCCCGGTGCTCGATCGAACGCGCCACCGCCTCGAGCCGGTTGCGCGTCGCGCTGTCGAGCTGCGCGGCCTCGTCGTCGAGCCGGTCGAGCAGCACGCGCCGCAGCGCCTTCAGCGGCCGCGCGAGTCGGCCCAGCGCCTCGTCGAGCGCGGCTGCAGCGTCGAGCAGCCCGGGTACCGGCTCGACCGTCTCGCATTCGATGTCGAACGGGCTGTCCGGGTCGGCGGCCCTGGCGTAGACCTGGCCGCGAACGGCTGCGAGGAAGCTCTCGGCCGGCCCGGCCGGGCGTCCCTCGGCGATGCGCGCGGACCAGCCCTCTCCCGGCAGGGCGGCGGCCTCGCGCAGCGCCGATCCGAGCGCCTGCACGCCGTCCTCGTCGTCGAGCAGCAGGTCCTCGATGCGCGCCTTGAGGCCGCGGCTGCGGCCGCGGCGCCGGCCCTCGACGCCGCGCAGCCAGCGTCGCAGCTCGGCCGCCTCGCGACCGCTGAGCACCGCCGAGAACGCGCTGTCGGCGGCGTCGAATACGTGGTGTCCCTCGTCGAAGACGTAGCGCGTCGGCCGGGCGCCCGGATCGCCGGCGCCGCGCGCCGCCTGCACCATGACGAGCGCGTGGTTGGCGACGACGAGCCGCGCGTGTCGTGCCCGTCGCACGCTCTGCTCGATGAAGCAGCGGCCGTAATGGGCGCAGGCCGAATAGACGCACTCGCCGCGCCGGTCGGCGAGGCCCAGCGTGCGGCCGCGTCCGGCAATGTCGGCGAGCCACGCCGGGAAGCCGCCGCCGGTGAGGTCGCCGTCGCGCGTCGAAGCGGCCCAGCGCGCCAGCAGTCCCAGCCCCACCGCCTCCTGGCGGCGCACGGCGACGCCCCTGACCGCATCCTCCATGTTGAGGAGGCACAGGTAATTCTCGCGACCCTTGCGGATCACCACTTGGGTCTCCTTGATGGCGCGGTCGGGAAAGAGTCGGTCCAGCTCGCCGTCGATCTGGTGCTGCAGGTTGCGGGTGTAGGTCGAGATCCAGACCGGCGCCTCGTTCTTCTCCGCCCACAGGCTGGCCGGCGCGATATAGCCGATCGTCTTGCCGACGCCGGTGCCGGCCTCGGCCAGCACGAAACGCGGGGCACCGGCCTCGTCGCGCGGCGCGAAGGCGGCGCTGGCCGCTGAGGCGTAGTCGGCCTGGCTCGGCCGTGCCTCGGCGTCCTCGCCGAGCAGGTCGGCAAGCCGCCGGCGCGCCTCCTTCGGCTCGACCGGCCGATTGCCGGGCGGCGGCGGCAGTGCCCGGTCCTGCCATTCGGGCAGCCGACTCCAGACCTCGAGCCCGCGCCACGGCGCGGCTGCCGGCATCGCCTCCGACGAACCGCCGAGTGCGTCGACGACGAACGGCGCCCAGGCCCAGCCGCCGGCTGCCATGGCCCGAGCGATGCGCAGCGCGTCCTTGCGCGCCGGCCCCGCCTGCGCGGCGAGTCCGGCGAGCAGCGCCTCCGCCATGCGCACGAGCGCGACGGCCTCGGCCTCGTGGTCGCGCGGCTCGGCGACGCCGAGGGCCGCCGCAAGCCCGCGCGGCGTCGGCACGCAGAACCGCCCGGGATAGGCGAAGGCGAACAGCTCGAGCAGGTCGAGGGCCGGGAACGGATCGGTACGCAGGCGGCGTGCGGTCGCCGGCAGATGGCACAGCAGCGGCGGGCCGTCGCGTACTCGGCGCGCCGCCTCGTCCGACCGCAGCGCGTGGATCTCGCCGTCACGGTCGAGCCAGACCGCCCCGGCCGGGCCGGCGACGAGGACGGGGACGTCGGGTACGGCGACGGTCGGGCGCGGTTCCATGACGACGCATCATAGGGGCTGCGGCGGGCGCGCGCGATAGCGCCACGACGCGCGACCGGGCCGGGTCCGCGGCCCCGGAATCCCGCGGGCATCGCAATTCCCCCTTGTACCGCGGCCCGGCAGAGGGTGTAGAAGTACCGACCCGGATCGAGGATCGCGATGCACGCGCACAGCAGGAACGAGCGGCGGGTCTTCTGGGCCGCAGTCCTGATCGGCTGCTTCATGCTGGCCGAGCTGGTCGGTGGCTTGCTCTCCGGGTCGTTGGCGCTGCTCGCCGACGCCGGCCACATGCTCACCGACTTCGCCGCGCTGGCGCTCGCCTGGTTCGCGTTCCGGCTGTCGCGGCGTCCGGCCGACTGGCGGCGCACCTACGGCTTCGACCGCTTCCAGGTGCTCGTCGCCTTCATCAACGGCATCGCCCTGATCTTCGTCGCGCTCTGGATCTTCTTCGAGGCGGCCGACCGGCTGGCGAGCCCGGTGGCGGTGATGGGCGTGCCCGTGGCGGTGATCGCCGCCATCGGTCTCGCGGTCAATCTCGTCGCGTTCTGGCTCCTGCACGGCGCCGACCGTGCCAACCTCAACGTCCAGGGGGCGCTGTTCCACGTCGTCGGCGATCTACTCGGCTCGCTGGCCGCACTCGCCGCCGGCGCGGTGATCCTGACCACCGGCTGGATGCCGATCGACCCGATCCTCTCGGTGTTCGTCGGCCTGCTCGTCCTGCGCAGCGCGTGGACGCTGGTGCGCGACGCCGGGCACATCCTGCTCGAGGGCGCGCCGAAGGGGATCGACACCCGCGAGGTCGGCGCCGATCTCGTCGCCAACGTCCCCGCGGTCGAGGGGGTGCACCACATCCACGCCTGGTCGATCACCCAGGAACGCCAGATGATCACGCTGCACGCGCGGGTCGCCGAGGACGTGCCGGCGGAGGCGGCGACGGTGGCGATCAAGTCGCGGCTGAAGGAGCGCTTCGGCATGGCACACGCCACCGTCGAGGTCGAGCGCGGCGCCTGCGCCGACGAGGAGTGAGAAGGCCGGCGCCTGCGGCGTTGACGTCCCGACGGGCAGGCCCTAGGTTGCCGCCGCTTCGGCCCGCATGCCTCGACAGGCTCGGTATGAGGGCCGGCTGTCTCCGATCACAGGGAGCGGCCTCGCCCCGAGCCTGTCGATGGGCGGGGTCCGGCGGCGAAAGGCCCATGACCGAGATCCGCGAACTGGCGCAGCAGGCGCGGGCCTGGCCCTTCGAGGAAGCGCGCCGCATCGTCGAGCGCATCGGCGGCAACCCGCCGGAGAAGGGCTATGTGCTGTTCGAGACCGGCTACGGCCCGTCCGGCCTGCCGCACATCGGCACCTTCGGCGAGGTCGCGCGCACGACGATGGTGCGCCACGCCTTCGCCGCGCTGTCGGACGTCCCGACCCGGCTGTTCGCCTTCTCCGACGACATGGACGGGCTGCGCAAGGTGCCGGACAACGTGCCGAACCGGGAGATGCT
>JBFHDX010000125.1:0-10318 GCA_041584475.1 Alphaproteobacteria bacterium | reverse complement strand
CCTGTTGCGTTCGCCGTTCACGATCGAGAGCATACGCGATCTTGCCGGCGTGATCTTTCTTGGCGGCATGGTCGCGCCGGTGGCCGGCGCAACGCTCGGATCGATCGTTCTGCAACTGGCATACGATGTTCCGCACGCCGCAGCCTGGCCGGTCTGGTGGTTGAGCGTGTTCACCGCCGTCTGTCTCGTCTCGCCCGCCATCCTGTTGTACCGGAACAGCTGGCCCCGATGCGTGATCGCGCAGGGCCGCGTGCCGGAGGCCTTGCTTCTGGTCGCGGTAACGACCGGGCTGGTCGCGGCGATCTTCGCCAGCGTCGACATTCCGTTGTTCTTCCTGACGATGCCGGTCCTGCTGTGGGCGGCGATCCGCTTCGGCCCGATGGAGAGCGCCGTTGCGAACCTGCTGCTGGCCTCGATCGCGATCGGCTTCACCCTCGCCGGGATGGGCCAGATCGCCGGCGGCGGGTACAACATGGCGACGCGGATGCTCGTGCTCCAGGTCTACCTCGCCTTCATGGCGATCGGTCCGTCGCTGATGGTAGCGTTGGCTCTGCAACAGAGCCGGCTGGCGGACCGGGCGCTGCGGCGCGGGCAGGAGCGGATGCAGGCGCTCCTCGACAACTCGCCGATGGCGATCCTGCTGCGCGACCTCGAGGGCCGCTACCTGTCGGTGAACCGCAAATTCCTCGAATGGTATGGCCGCGGCGACGAGAGCGTCATCGGCAAGACGACCTACGACCTGTTTCCAAAGGACGTGTCGGACCGGGCGATGGCGGACGAGAAATTCGTCGCCGAGAGCGGCACCGCGATCACGTCGGAGTACGAAATCCCTATGGCGGACGGCAGCCGCCATATCGTCCGCATTGCTCGTTTCCCGGTGTTCGACGACGACGGCAAGGTGACGGCAATCGGCACCATCGCGAGCGACGTCTCCGAGCTCAAGCAATCCGAGGAGCAGCTCCGGCAGGCGCAGAAAATGGAGGCGGTCGGCCAGCTCACCGGCGGCGTCGCACACGATTTCAACAACCTGCTCGCCGTCATCATCGGCAATCTGGAACTGGTTCTCGACACCTTGCGGCCCGACCACGCGGCGCACGAACACATCAAGCGGTCGTTCGACGCCGCCGAACGCGGCGCCGCGCTGACGCAGCGGCTGCTGGCCTTCTCGCGGCGCCAGCCGCTGAATCCGAAGATCATCGACTTGAACGAGACGGTGACGAGCATGCAGGACCTGCTGTCGCGGACGCTCGGCGAGCAGATCAGTCTCGAATTCGTGCCGGAGCAGGAGTTGTGGTTGAGCGAGACCGATCCGACCCAGATCGAGAGTGCGATCCTCAACCTTGCGATCAATGCGCGCGACGCCATGCCGGACGGCGGCACGCTGACGATCAAGACGGAGAACACCTATCTCGACGAGGAAGACGCGTCCGCCGGATCCGAGGCGTCGTCGGGGGAGTACGTCGCGGTGGCGGTTTCCGACACCGGCATCGGCATGGCCGCGGCGGTGCGCGATCGCGCCTTCGAGCCCTTCTTCACCGACAAGGCGAACGGGCGGGGGAGCGGCCTGGGCCTCAGCATGGTGCACGGAATCGTGCGGCAATCCGGCGGGCAGGTCAGGATAGACAGCGAGCAGGGTCGCGGCACGACCGTCACCATCTATCTGCCACGCAGCACCGCGAGCGTCGCCGACGCCCGATTCAGCGAGGACGCGGACAGCATGCCTGCCGGCAAGGGCGAACTCATCCTCGTCGTCGAGGACGATGCGGATCTCTGTGCCGTCACCGTCGACCAGCTGAAGGGCATCGGCTACCGCGTCGTGTCCGCTCCGGACGGGGCCACCGCGCTCGAGATCGCCGAAAACGAGCCCGACATTGCGCTGCTGTTGAGCGACGTCGTGCTTTCCGGGGGCATGAGCGGCCGGCAGGTGGCGCAGAGCCTGCAAACCAAGATCCCGGGTCTGCCGGTGATCCTGATGTCCGGCTACACGGCCAACGTCATTGCGAAGCACGGTGCGATCGGCCCGAGGACCGAGCTGCTGCGGAAGCCGTTCCGCAAGGCGGTCCTCGCGCATCGGATCCGTCGGGCGCTCGAGGCCGACGCGCGGCACCGGCCGGCCGAACGTGCGGCAGGCGGGAAAGGCGCAGCGAGGTGACGCGACGCCGGTTGACGTGCTCGCTGATTCTCGCTTTACCACAAAATGTTGTTGCATATGGCAGCTGACTATGCTATATGTAGTAAATCGGGTTGGAAAGGCCCTTCGGGGCTGGTGCCAGCCGATGATCAAGGGCCCGCCACGCTGGAGACAGCGCGGCGGGTTTTGCTTTGGAGTGCGTGGTCGGTTGCCTGCCCTGCGCTGGATCGCTTCGCCCCGTTGTCGTGTGGACTGGCGTCGGACGCATTCGACCGACGGCGGGGGTGGCCGCGGAGCGGACCGTCGCGGCACGGCCGTGCCGGCGAAAAAAAACCCCTCCCGCCGAAACGGGAGGGGCAAGGTGGACAGGGAGGCAGGAAACAGAGTCGCTTACGAAACCTTATGCTGCGCGCTTCTCGAGCGCATTCAGCGGCGGATGGACGATATTGACGAGGTCGACCTCGATAAGCCGGCGCTGCTCTTCGCCGCGGTTGCAGAAATGCACGAGTACGTGCGTGGCGCCCAGGCGCGCTGCGTTGGCGAGCCAGGCATGCCGCGCGTTGATATGCTCCTGCAGGTCGCCGCTCTGGCCGATATAGAGTGCCGTCCAGTTCTGTGTCACAGGGTTCACCGGCGGCCGGGCGAAGATATAGACCCCGGCGCCGCGAGGTGGGGCGTCCAGCGCAAACGCCGTAAATCCGTAAACCTGCCGGGATGCGCCCTGCAGGGTTACGACGGCCTGGTTGCGCGGCGCTGCGCCATCCTCCAAGTAATCGCTCATGCCGCTCTGCCTTTCGGTGGAAAGCCGATGGCACATCATATATCGAGAGCAGTTACCTAAAAGTTAATCTAAATTCAAAATTTTTTCGCACATTTAGTGGTATCGTGCAAGTCTGACCCCTAGAACTTGCTATTTGACCCCCATATCGGGTCGTTGCTGCAAAAAAATCCGCCGCTTTGAGAGCCGCGGCAACCGTCCGCGAACGACGGCAACCGCCGATTCACGCCGCCTGTGCCGCGCCGCCGGCCTCGTTGAGCAGCGGCGCCAGGGAGGCGACGAGATCCCGCGCCACCTCGCGTCGCGCCGCCTCGCCGCGACCGCAGATCCGCACGAGCAGATGCGTGGCGCCGAGTTCGCGGGCGTGCAGGAGTTGGCTGCGCGGGGAGCTGATTTCCGCCTCCACGTCCGGCGCCTCGCCGACGTAAACCGGGTCCCAGAACAGCGTATCGCGGTCGTCGGGCGCGGCGGGCCGCACCAGAACGTAAATGCCGGCCACGGGCGGCGGTGACGTCAGCGGAAACGCTGTGAATCCGTAAATTTCTCGTGATTCGCCTTGCAGAGCCACGATCGATTGTTCGGGCAAGGCTGCGTCGATGTCTCGCGACCGGGTCATCCCTTCCCCCTCCGTTCGGAATGCCTTTGAGACAGGCTAGCCGCCAAATGTGAGGCAAAGGTTAACACAGTCCCTTCGAAATGGACAACATCTTGTGTTTGTCTCTGATTTTACGGCCAAATCTGCGAACGTTGCCGTTGTCCGGAGGGGCCATCACAGTAGCGATCTGAAGCAACCGAGAGGGCATCATGGGTGATGAATCACAACCCCGGGTCGAGGCCGGGACGCCTGGCGGCGAGGCGGCTGCACCGCCGGTCGCCGGGCGCCCGCAACAGGACCCGGCGGCAGAGACTTCGCGGCCGAGCCTGGAGCCGCCCACGGATGCGAGCCTCGAGGCCCGCCTCCCGGTCGTCCCCAGCGGACGCGACGACGCGGGCCCCGATTTCGGCCCGTTCGCGGAACGGGTAGCCAAGGCGCGCACGCAGCATGCCGATTTCGACAGCGTCGCGCTCAATCCACGGCTGCCGATCAGTCCGGCGATGGCCGAGACGATCGCCCGCGCGGAGGCCGGGCCCGAAATCGCTTATCAACTCGGCCGCAATCCGGAACTGGCTGCGCGGATTGCGGAACTCGATCCGCTTGACGCGGCCCGCGAGCTGGGGCGCCTGCAAGCGCAATTCGACCCGCCACGCCGCAACGTCACCGCTGCGCCGCCACCGCTGCAGGCGCTCGGCGGCAACGAAGCCCCACGGCGATTGCCCGGGGACATGTCCTACGAGGAGTACCGGCGCTGGCGCTCGGGCTTGTGAGTCCCGGGCCACGCGGCCGTCGACCCGCGGAACGCCGCGCGTACGGTGCGCCGCAAATGCATCGCGCGCGAGCCGCACGACGGGCCGCCTCGATCAAATTCTCAAATCCGCATAGCGAGGAACGATGGCAAACACTCTGCTTACCCCGAACATCATCGCCAAGGAGGCGCTTCTCCAGCTCGAGAACAACCTGGTTCTGGGCAATCTGGTGCATCGCGATTTCCGCGACGAATTCGTGAAGGTCGGCGACACCGTGTCGATTCGCCGGCCGGTGAAGTTTCTCGCCCAGGACGGCGCCACCCTCGTCAAGCAGGACGTCGAAGAAGGCAGCGTCGACGTCGTCGTCGACCAGCGCAAGCACGTGGGCTGGGAATTCTCGTCCGGCGATCTGACGCTGTCGATCGACGACTACTCCGAACGCTACGTCCAGCCGGCGATGACGACGCTCGCCAACGAGATCGACCTTTCGCTAGCGGGCCTCTACAAGGAGGCCTGGCACCTAGTCGGTACGCCCGGCACGACGCCGGGCACGTTCGCCGACATCGGCGCCGCCGGGAAGCGGCTGGACCAGGTGGCCGTGCCGCGGGCTGGTCGGAGCGCGGTGTTCGATCCGGAGGCCGCATGGACCCTGGCCGACGGCCTCAAATCGGTCTTCGTTCAGGACAAGGCGAAAGGGGCCTACGAGGAGGCACGCATCGGCCGGTACGCGGCCTTCGATACCTATGGTGACCAGAACATCCGTACCCACGTCGTCGGCAGCCATGGCGGCACGCCGCTGGTCAACGGCGGTGCGCAGGCGGTCGCCTACGCGGCGGCGCGGGCGAACAACAGCCAGACGCTCGCGACGGACGGCTGGCCGGCCGGCGTGAACGGCGTCCTGAAGGCCGGAGACGTGATCACCATTGCCGCCGTCGACGGGGTCAATCCGATAAGCCGGGATCGCCTGCCGTTCCTGCAGCAGTTCGTGGTCAGGTCCGACGTGAATTCCGATGCCACGGGTGGCGCGACACTGTCGATCAGCCCGGCGATCATCGCGGATGGCCCGTACAGGACGGTTGCGGCGGCGCCCGCGGACAATGCGGCGATCACGGTCGTGACCGGCGCCGCTGGTGCGGCACACCCACAGAACCTTGCCTTTCACAAGAACGCCTTTGCGTTCGTGACGGTACCGCTGGACTTGCCCGAGGGGGCCGGTTTTGCCGAGCGGGTTTCGCATCGCGGGCTTTCGGTGCGGGTCGTCAAGGACTACGACATCAACGCCGATACGGAGATCATTCGTCTCGACATCCTCTACGGTGTCAAGGCGATCTATCCCGATCTCGCCTGCCGCGTCACAGGGTGACGCGGGGCCGTCCGCCGGCAGTGCACGGGCTTCGGCGCTGCATCGTCGCGGCGGGCCGAGCGTCAAACCCGCTTCGGGCCGGTCGTCGGCAAACCGGACGGTAACGGGAAGGACGCCGACCCCGAAAGTCGGGGTCCGCAACCGTTCGCCATTTTCGGGAGATTCGCATGAAAAATCCGATCTGGATGTATCGCCGTCGCGCAGACGGCGATGTGGAGGCACGGCTGTTCGACGCCGCGTCGCTGCCGCGCAAGGCCGAGGGCTGGCGCGACAGCCCGGCGGCCTTGCCCGGCCCCTTCGCCGGCATGAGCAAGAAGGAACTCGAGGCGTACGTACGTACGCGTTTCGGCATCGGCCTGGATCGCCGCCGCAGCTTGTCGGCGTTGCGGCGCCAGGTTCAGGATTTGTCCCAGAGAGCGCGGCGGGCATCCGATGGCAACTGCGCGTGACGTCGTGGTGACCGCGCTGCGCCTGCTCGGCGCGGTCGCATCCGGCGAGGAGCCGACGGCGGACGAGGCGCGGGACGGGCTTGTCGCCCTCAATCACATGCTGCACGCATGGAAGGCGCGCGGCGTCGACATCGGACATGCCGATCTTGCTCTGACGGATGCTGTTTCGCTTGCCGACGAGCAACTCGAGGGTGCCGCACATCTGCTGGCGCTGCGCCTTGCCCCGGAATACCAGCGCGATCTCTCGCCGGCCCTCGTCCAGGCGGCGGCGGCCGCGTGGGCGGCGATCCAGATGGCGTACGCGACGCCGACGCAAAGCAGGTTTGAGAGCGGCATGGCCCGCAGCGGGTCGCGGCGCCGCGGGACACGGCTGACATGATGGTTCCCTTCGCGAGGATGAGCGCGGCCGGGCGATCGCAGGCGGTGACGGCGGAGCGGCTGATCAACCTTTACGCGGAGGCGGCGCCGGACGGCGGCGCCGGTTCGGTGATCCTGCGATCGGGACCCGGACTCGGCCCGTTCGCGACCGTTGGCCAGGGGCCGATCCGCGGATTGCACGTGACGCGCGACGTGCTGTGTGCCGTGTCGGGCGGTGTGCTGTACAGCGTCGACAGCAACGGCACACCTACGGCCATCGGTACGATCCCAGGCGAAGGATCCGTGCACATGGCCGACAACGGGGCGCAGCTCGTTATCGTGCGCGACAATGGCGACGGCCATGTCTGGGACGGTACGACCATGACGCGGATCAACGATCCCGATTACCTGCCCGCCAGCTCATGCGCATTCCTCAACCACTACATCGTATTCGGGCAGCGCGGCTCGGGCCGGTTCTTCATCTCGGGCCTGCTCGACGCGGGGAGCTACGACGCGCTCGATTTCGCAACCGCGGAAGCACGTCCCGATATCGTTGTCCAGGTGTTCGCCCATAACAACACGATCTGGCTGTTCGGTGAGCGGACGACCGAGGTCTGGTGGAATACGGGCGATGCCGCGTTTCCGTTCGAGCGCGTCTCGGGCGGCACGATCGAGGTGGGCTGCAGGTACAATTCGGTGGCGGCGGTCGATTCGGCGGTCTACTGGTTGGGCGACGACGGCGTCGTCTATCGATCCACCGGCTTTCTGCCGCAACGCGTGTCGACGCATGCGATCGAGTACGTGATCCGCGATCGGACCGGCGCCCGCGCCTGGGCGTACAAGGAAGAGGGGCATGCCTTCTATGTCCTGGGGTTCGACCAGGGCGCGGTTGTCTTCGATGCGGGGACGGGGTTCTGGCACGAGCGCCAAAGTTCTGCGGTCAATCGCTGGCGCGCCGACACGTACGCCCGCGCGTACGGGAAGCACCTGGTCGGGGACTACCGGCTTGGCCGCATCTACGAAATGCGTCCGGACATACATTCCGACGGCAGCACGGCGTTGCAGCGCCGGGCGATCTCGCCGCCGATCGATGCCGGCGGGGTGTCGTTGTTCCTGCCGGAACTCTCGGTGCGGTTCGACCATGGCGTCGGCCGAAGCGAGGGGCAAGGCGCGGATCCGCAGGTCGTTCTCGACTGGTCGGACGACGGCGGCAGAACCTGGAGCAATGAACGCTGGGCCGCGATCGGTCGTATCGGTGAGTACGAGAAACGGGCCGTCTGGAGGCGGCTGGGGCGGTTTCGCAGCCGCTCGTTCCGACTCACCTACTCGGAACCCACGCCCTTTGCGATCCATGGGGTGGCACCATGACTTCCTATCTGCGACCGGTGCCGAGGCGCTTCGGCGACGACGGCGACACGGCCATGTTTCTCGAACAGATCCGCGCCCGCCTGCGCGACGCCACGGTGACGTCACCGGGCCTCGTGCGGCAGGCGGCCGCCCATCCCGAGTCTCTCGCCACGGTCGGCACCGGGAGTGCGGGCACCACCTATACGGCCGCCGAGCAGGCACTGCTCAACGAGGTCCGGGAGTGCCACAACCAGCTTGTGGCGGATCTGAATTCGCTCGTCGCGAAACTGCGATCGGCCGGAACGATCGACGAATGATCGTGCGTCCGGCGACCGTTTCCGACGTTGGCGCAACGGTGCGCATGGGTCGGCGATTCTTCGAGCTGAGCGGCTACGGCGAGATCGTCGCGTTCGATACCGACTCGTTCGCACGAACGGTGTCCGATCTCATCCGAAGCGACAGCGGAACCGTCCTCATAGGCGAGCAAGCGCACCGAGGCGAGCAGGCGCATCCGGTCGGCATGGCGGCCGGCGTGCTGTATCCGTCGTACCTGAACCACGCGCACAGGACGGGGCAGGAACTGTTCTGGTGGGTCGAGCCGGCGGCGCGCGGCCACGGACGGCTGCTGCTCGACGCCCTCGAGGCATGGGCGCGGGACCAAGGGGCGCACTCGTTCACGATGGGCGCGCTGACGGCACTGCGACCGCAGGCCCTCGACGCGCTTTACGTGCGGTCGGGATACCGACCGATGGAAAAACTCTACCTGAGGAGTCTGTGATGGTCAGCTCAGTCATCGGTGCCGTCGTCGGCGGTGCCAGCTCGCTTGTCGGGGCCAAGCGGCAGGCGGACGCGGCAAAACGCGCGGCGGCCCTGCAGCAGCGGCAGTATCAGCAGTCGCGCGCCGACGCGGCGCCGTGGCGTGACGCCGGCGTCAACGCGCTCGCCGAACTGGTGGCGCTGTATGGCCTGGCGGGCGCGGCGCCGCAGCTCGATGCGCTCGAGCGGTTCCGCGCTGCGCCCGATTACCGATTTCGGCTGTCGCAGGGGCTGGACGCGATCGAGCGGTCGGCGGCGGCACGCGGCCTGCTGCTGTCCGGCCGGCAGCTGAAGGCAATCAGCGACCATGCCCAGTCGGTGGCCGCTGGAGAGTATGCGAGCCACGTCAATCGTCTCGCCGCCCTCGCCGGTATCGGCCAGACCGCCGCGGCGCACTCGAGCGCGCTTGGTGCCGACGCCGTCCGGCAGGCGGGGAACGCGACGATGCAGGCCGCCAGGGCGCAGTCACAGGGGGTCTCTGGCGTCGGCAACGCGATTGCGGCGGCGTTGGCGGCGTACCAGAAAGCAGCAGCAAACAGGAAGGCGGGCGAGATCCCGATACGAGGCGGAACCCCCGCGACGGCGCTTTTCGGAAGCTACGACAAGGATTTCACCTGATCGCGCCGTCGGCTTCTGACCCGCCGTCGCCTCGCAAATCTCTGGATTGGAGACGACCCATGGCAAACCGGTTCAACCTGCCGCGCCAGACCGCGCTCGACGCCAACGGGGCGCCGATTGCGGGCGCGCGGCTGCATTTCTACGAATCCGGCACCACCCGGCCGGCCGACACGTTCGCCGATGTCGCCCTCAGCGTGCCCAACACCAACCCAGTGGTGGCGGACTCCGCCGGCCGTTTCGGCGATATCTTCCTGCGCGCCAGCGACTACAAGGTGGTGTTGACCGACGCCGCCGGCGCTGTCGTGTGGACCGCGGATCCGCTGTCGGGCAGGATCAACGCCACCGGCGACGACTTCGTGCCGTCGGAACAATCGCCCCGGGACATGACGCTGCTGGTCGGGCCCGGGAAGATATTCAACGCGGTCTCCGGCCGGCTCGTCGAGCGGACGGCGCAGACGACGCCGCTGATCGCGGCGCCAACGAACCACCCGCGACGCGACATCGTGCATGTCGATCGCCTGACGGGGGATGTCGGCGTCCAGACCGGGATCGAGGCCGCGAACCCCGAGGACCCGGCGTTGCCCCAGGGCGTCGCGCCGGTTGCCCGCGTAACGACGCGACCGGCGACGACGGAGATCACGCTCGCCGACATCGACGATGTCAGGGTTCTGAACCTTGTCGGTGCGGGCTCGCTGGCCAGCGGCAATCGATCGGACATCCAGGCGCAGCACTACACGTTCGGCGTCGACGCGGGCATCGCCAACGAGTTTACGGCGGCCTACGCACCGCCGCCCGAGACGCTGACCGACGGGATGCGGCTCGTCTTTCGGGCGGCCAACCCGAATACGGGGCCAAGCACGTTCACGCCGAACCCGGGCGTCGTTCCGTCCCGCCCCTTGCGCCGCCTGGGCGGCGACCTGGTCGGCGGCGAGATCGGCGCCGGCCGGCACGTCACCGTCGAGTACGACGCCGCGAGCGACTGCTGGGAGCTGGTGAGCCCCTGGACGCAGGTTCCCGACATGCAGACCTTCACCACGTCGGGCACCTGGATCAAACCGGCCGGAATCAGCTGGGTGCTCGTCCGGCTTTGGGGCGGCGGCGGCGGCGGGGGGCGT
>JBFHDX010000124.1:0-10436 GCA_041584475.1 Alphaproteobacteria bacterium | reverse complement strand
GGCACCGTGTTGTCGCCCCGCAAGCTGATCATAACGACGGGAGCATCGCCGGCGGCGCCCGACATAGCGGGTATCGACGGGGTCGAATACCTCACCAGCACGACCGCGCTGGCGCTCGATCGCCTGCCGAGGTCGATGCTCGTGATCGGCGGCGGCTACGTCGGCTGCGAGCTGGCGCAGCTGTTCGCGCGCGCCGGCGTCGCCGTCACCATAGCGACGCGCCGGCGTCTGTTGCCGGTGGCCGAGCCGGAGATCTCGGACGCGCTCACCGGCTGTTTCCGCGACGAGGGCATCACCGTGCGCGACGGCCTCTCCTATCGCTCGATCCGGGATACCGGGGACGGTGTCGCCCTGGTCGTCGAGGTGGACGGCGTCGAGGAGACGATCGCGGCGCAGATGGTGCTGGCGAGCACCGGCCGCCGCCCGAACACGCGCGGGCTGGGTCTCGAGGAGGCCGGCGTCGAGCTGTTGCCGAACGGCGGCATCCGGGTCGACGACCGCATGCGGAGCAGCCGTCCGGGGATCTACGCCGCCGGCGACGTGACCGGCCGCGACCAGTTCGTCTACATGGCGGCCCACGGCGCCCGGATCGCGGCGGAGAATGCGTTGAACGGCGACAGAAGCCGCTACGACAACGCGGCGATGCCGGCGATCGTGTTCACCGATCCGCAGGTTGCCAGCGTCGGGCTGACGGAAGCCGAGGCGAGGGACGGAAAGCTGACGGTCAGGACTTCGGTTCTGCCGCTCGAACATTTGCCACGGGCGCTCGCCGCGCGTGACACGCGGGGTCTCGTCAAGCTGGTCGCCGACGCCGGCTCCGGCCGCCTGCTGGGCGCCCACATCCTCGCCCCCGAAGGCGGCGACAGCATCCAGACCGCCGCGCTGGCGCTCCGGCACAAGATGACGACGGCCGAGCTGGCCGAGACGGTGTTCCCCTATCTGACGACCGTCGAGGGATTGAAGCTGGCGGCCCAGGCGTTCGAGAAGGACGTCACGCGGCTGTCGTGCTGCGCGGGCTGACGGGCCGATGTTGCGGCAACCCGGATTTCCGGACATCATCGGCCCGTCGACGAACCACGGGCGTATTGACGGATTGGAACGATGAACGTCTTGGGGCGCGAGATATCCGGCCGGCGAATGGCGGCGGGCGCCGGGGTCGCCGCAGCGAGTTTCGCCGTCCTCGGCACCGTCGCAGCGCTGTGGGACAACCCGCTGTTCGTCCGCATGACGCCCGCCGGCGTCTGGGAAATCGCCATGCTTGCGGCGATGTCGGGGCTGTTCGGCGTCTATGTCGCGATCCGGCGGCCCGCTTGCTCGATGACCGGCGCCGGCGCCGGCGGCGTGCTGGCGTTCCTCGGCGTCGCCTGCCCGGTCTGCAACAAGATCCTGCTGCTGATCTTCGGCGGCGAGCTGCTGTTGACCTGGTTCGAGCCGGTGCGCATCTACGTCGCTGCGGCCGGTGCCCTGCTGGTCGGATGGATGGCGGTCCGCGAGTGGATGATCACGCGCCCGCGCGGCGCGGCGGCGGCCGCGGAATGAGCGCGGCCGGTCGGGTTCACGCCTTGAGCACGCCGCGCCGGATCTGATCCTGTTCCATCGATTCGAAGAGGGCGCGGAAATTGCCCTCGCCGAAGCCCTCGTCGCCCTTGCGCTGGATCAGCTCGAAGAAGATCGGGCCAATCATGGTCTCGGTGAAGATCTGCAGCAGCCGCCCGCCGTCCGGCGTCGGCGCGCCGTCGATCAGGATGCCGTTGCGGGCGAGTGTCTCGACGTCCTCGCCATGGCCGGGAAGCCGCTCGTCGACCGCCTCGTAATAGGTGTCCGGCGGCGGCGCCATGAAGCGAATGCCGCGCGCCTTGAGCGCCTCCACCGTGGCGACGATGTCGTCGGTGCCGAGCGCGACGTGCTGGATACCCGCACCGCGGTAGTCGCGCAGGAACTCCTCGACCTGCGACTTGTCGTCGGAGGATTCGTTGACCGGAATGCGGATCTTGCCGCACGGACTGACCATGGCGCGCGAGCGGATGCCGGTCAGCTTGCCCTCGATGTCGAAATAGCGGAGCTCGCGGAAATTGAACAGCCGGGCGTAGAAATCGGCCCATTCGTCCATGTCGCCGCGATGCACGTTGTTGGTCAGATGGTCGACATAGGTCAGGCCGACACCGCGCTCGTCCGCCTCATCGAGCGGCACGAAGTCGATGTCGTAGATCGTGCCGCCCTCGCCGTAGCGGTCGACGAGGTAGATCAGGCTGCCGCCGATCCCCGCGATCGCCGGGATGTTGATCTCCATGGGGCCGACCCTGCCCTCGACCGGCGTCGCCCCGAGTTCGACGGCGCGCCGGAGCGCGTAAGCCGCATCGGCGACGCGGAACGCCACCGCGCATGCCGAGGGGCCGTGCTCGGCGGCGAAGCGCTGGCCGAAACTGCCGGGCTCGGCGTTGACGATGAAATTGATCCCGGCCTGGCGGTAGAGCGTCACGTCCTTGGAACGGTGCCGCGCCGACCGCCGAAAGCCCAGCGAGGTGAACAGACGGTCCAGCTCCTGCGGGTCCGGCGAGGTGTACTCGACGAACTCGAATCCGTCCGTACCCATCGGGTTGGCGTCGGTAACCGCCTGCGCCGGCGCGCTGCGTGCCGTGTGACCCATCTCTTGCTCCCGTTGTTGCTGGGGAGAGAATAGCGCATAGATTTCCGCTATTTCATGCATTTTTGCGGATATCTAGGCCGATAACCACGCGTTTCTTGCGAAAATATGGCAAAATACGCTAATATCGTGCAGTGATCGACCTCGATACCTACGACCTGCGCCTCTTGCGCGCCCTGCAGGGCGACGCACGGCTCTCGAACATCGCCCTGTCCGAACGCGTCAATCTGTCGCCATCACAATGTTCGCGGCGCCTGCAACGCCTCGAGCGCGAGGGGCTCGTCACCGGCTACACCGCGCGCCTCGACCAGTCGGCGCTGGGGCTCGACGTGACGGCGCTGGTCAGCGTCACGCTCGAGCGGCACGGGCAGAATCCCGCCGCACGTTTCCACGACGCCGTCCGGCACATGCCCGAGGTCATCGAATGTCTGCTGATGACCGGGGATGCCGACTACCAGCTTCGCGTCGTCGTTCCGCACCTCGCCGACTTCTCGCGCTTCATCCTCGATCGGCTGATGAAGCAGCCGGGCGTCGCCTCGATCCGATCGTCGATCGTGCTCGATTCGGTGAAGCCGATGGAAGCGTTGCCGCTGACGGCGCTCCGGGTGAGGGAGCGCGGCGCCTAATGGCGTCGCGACGTCCCCTGGGTTGCAGTGCTGCGCGGCCCCCGCCCCGGCGGGCCCAGGGGCAAGACGCCGGTCGTGACGATCGCCGGTTGTTCTTTCCGGCGTGGGAAAGGCGGCAAAGGATGCAGGCGCGGACCGAACCGCGATGCCCGGAACACCTGGCCAGTCTGTCGCAATCTCCGGCCCGCATCGGCAGGGCGCTGATGGGGGATCGTGGCACAACCGGCACGACAAGAAAGTTCCGAATCCGTAACCATTAATGAAATCGCAACAGTTATGCGGCAATTTCTGTTGCGGGAGATTCTTACAACCCGCAGTCGTCGTATTCGAGTTGGAGAGGAATAATGTTGCGTCCAACGAGCATTGCCGCGTTCGCGGCCGTCTTTCTTTTTGCTGCGCCGGGCTATGCGCAGCAGGATGCCCATATCGAGCCGGTGAAGAAGATTCTGCCGGACATCATGTCGGCGATCGTTCAGGATGACCTGGTCCAGGCCCTGCGCGTCTCGAACGGGAAGCGCAACGGCATGACGCAGGCCGATATCGACCGCATCGAAGCCACCTGGCAGCGGGAGATCGACAGCGCCAACCGTCCGCTCATCGACAGCGTCGTCGAAAACGGTCTCGCCGCGCGCATGCGGCAGGTGATCGCACAGCGGGGCGACATCATCACCGAGATCGGCGTCATCGACGCCGCCGGCCTGAGTATCGCCCAGTCGTCGCCGAACTCCGATATCTGGCAGGGCGACGAGCCGAAATGGCAGAAGACTTACCTCGTCGGCCCGAACGCCATATTCATCGACGAGGTCGAGTTCGACAGTTCGACCCAGTCGATGCAGTCGCAGGCCAATTTCACGGTCGTCGATCCTTCGACGGGCAAGGCCATCGGCGCGGTCACCGTCGGCATCAACGTCGATACGCTGATGTAGCCGCTGTTGATTGATGGGGACCGCCGGCAGGGGCAGCGCTCCGGCGGCGGTCCGCATCGATCCCACTGGAAGCGCGGGCGTCGAATGCGCCTCCGGTTCCAGACTGCCGCCGCGACGGGAACGCCCGGCGGCCAAGAACAACGGGCATGGGTCCGAAGGTGGGGTTGACGCATGTTTTCGATGCTGAAGCTTTCAACGGTTCAGGGCAAGGCCATCCTTGTCGTGGCCTTCATCTTCATCGTGTCGTGCGTGATGTTGATCGCCGCGCAGGGATTTTCCGAGCGCTCGCATGCGCTCAGCCTGACCGTCAACGACAAGAAGGTCGAGACGAGCCTGGTGGCTTCCGCGATGTCCGCTGCGCTGCGCTGGCAGAAGGACGAAGTCTTCGAGCAGACGCGCGAGCGGCTCGTCCTGCAGTCGGTCGACGATCTCCTGAAGGTCGTGGCGCTGAAGCGAAACGGCGCAACGGCCTATAGCTGGAGCAAGGGCAGCGGATCGGCCATACCCGACGACGCCGCCCGCAATCTGCCGCTGACCGACACTGTCGAGTACAGGCTCGAGGAAGACTATCTCGTCGTCTCGGCGCCCGCCGTTTATCATCAGGCGAAATACAACAAGATCGTCGACGTCGGCCACGTCGTCATATTCTGGGACCTCACGAAGATCAACGCGACCCTGCGCGAGTCGCTGTCGCGCTCGGTCATGCTCTCCGTCGCCATCCTGCTGCTGTCGATCGCGATCCTGCTCGTCATGTTCCGGCGCTTCGTCGGCGCCCCGCTGTCCGCGGCCATCAGCAACATCCTGCTGCTGGCGCACAGCGACGGCCGGTCGGCGATCGCGGGGTTCGACCGCGACGACGAAATCACGCAGCTGAACCGGGCGGTCGAGGTCTTCCAGGATGCGGTCCGCGAGAAGCAGCGAGCCGAGGAAGAGCGCAGCCAGCTCAAGCAGCGCACCGACGAGGAGAAGCGCCGCACCATGTCCGAGCTTGCCGACCGTTTCGAGGCAAGCGTCAAGGCGGTCGTAAAGACGGTCTCGGAAGCCGCGCAGCAGCTGCAGTCGACCGCCGGCAAGATGACGACCGACGCCGAGCAGACCAACCAGCAGTCGGCGGCGGTCGCCAGCGCCTCCGAACAATCCTCGATGAACGTGCAGACCGCGGCGATGGCGACCGAGGAGCTGTCGTCGTCGATCAAGGAAATCAACCTCCAGGTATCCGATTCCGGACAGATCGCGCGCGGCGCCGTCAACGACGCGGAGTCGATCAACGAGACGGTGGGCAGCCTCGCCGAGGCGGCGCAGCAGATCGGCGAGGTGGTCGACCTGATCAACGACATCGCCGGCCAGACCAACCTGCTGGCGCTGAACGCGACGATCGAGGCGGCGCGGGCCGGCGAGGCCGGCAAGGGCTTCGCCGTCGTCGCCCAGGAGGTCAAGAACCTCGCCAACCAGACCGCCAACGCGACCAGCCACATCACGGCCAAGATCAAGGAAACCCAGTCGGCGACGAGCGAGACCGTCGAGGCCATCCATGGCCTGCACGGCGTCGTCCGCCAGATCAACGAGAACGCGACCAACATCGCCGCAGCCATCGAGCAGCAGGACAGTGCGACGCGGGAGATCGCGCGCAGCGTGCAGGAGGCCGCCGTCGGCACGAAGCAGGTCTCGAGCAGCATCGAGTCCGTGCGCCGCACGGCCGAGGAGACGGGCGCTTCGGCGAGCCAGGTCCTGAACTCCGCGAAGGACCTGTCGGAACAGGCCAACCTCCTCGGCTCGGAAGTCGAGAAGTTCCTCCAGGGCCTGCGCAGCGCCTGACGGCGACGCGAGCCGGTCCCTGATTGCTGGACCCGGCGAGCCGTCCGCCGCGTGCGCGCATCATCGACCTCAAGACCCAGAATTCGCTGACTGAACCGGTTCCACCGATCGGCGCGGCGGAACCGTCCTGCTGAATCGGCAACGCGGGTCCGGGTCCCGATCCTCAAGCCATCGCACGCGCCGTAAGGTTGCCCACAAGACAGGTCGCAACCCTCGGCGAATCAATAAAATTTGAGAAATATTTTGATAAATACAATAACAATATAAGTGACGATAAGACGTAATTTCGGTTTGCTGTGACTTTTCTAAAATGATTAACGACAATGTTTGACAACATGCCCCGAAAGATAGTTCTATGACTATGGAGCTATACTTAAGTAAGAGGAAGGGGCTCTGATTTGCTTTTCGGACGGGCCACGGATGTCGGTGCCGGCGCACGGCGGAACCCGCAACGTTGCGGTCTTCCAACCATGAGCCAACCGAGCCTGAGCCGGCGGCGGCCGGGGCGCGATATTTCAATCTAGTCAGGAAAATCCGATGCAGGACGTGGGGGAGAATATCCGCCGCGGGTCCGCCATCGCAGCGCGGACGCATGCGGTCAGGAGGCGTTCGGCACCGGAAGCTGGAGGTGGATATGGAACGGTTGCATTTCAGTCTTGTCATTGCGCTTTCGATTTTCATGACGACCGGTGGCCCGGCTGCGGCCGGCGGTCGGTCGGACAACGGCCACGCGGCCCTCGAGCTGATCGCCACATTCGACAGCGGCGTCGGCGAGGGAACCGAGGTCGTCAGCGCCCAGGCCGATTCGGCGCGCGTTGCGCTGACCAACTCCGAGACCGGGACCATCACGATCCTCGATCTCGACGACCCGGCGGAGCCTGAAGCCGAGCTGATCGTCGATCTCGGGCTTGGGGACAACGAAGGCGTCACCTCGGTGGCGTTCCACCCGGACGACGACTATTTCCTCGTCACCATCGAGGTCGAGGGGACGACGGAAAACGGGCGCATCGAGATTTACGACGCCGATGACGGCGAGCTGTTGAACGTCCTCGCCGCGGGCTCCGAGCCGGATGCGGTGGCGATCGACCGTCGCGGCCGCTTTGCCGTGGTCTCGAACGAGGCCGAGTCGTTCAGCTTCGACCCGGTCTCCAGGCAGTTCGACAGCCCGGCCGGCAGCGTGACCATCGTCGATCTGCGCGATGGTCCGGAAGCGGCGACCGCGAGGCTCGTCGCGCTGACGGACGCGTCCGCCGAGGTAGGCTTCGTCAATTCGAGCAGCCTGGCGCGGGCGGCCAGCGGCGACAAGCGGCTGCTCGAGCGCGAGGTCGACCTGAACGGCAACGGCGCAATCGATGCACCCGCCGATCTCAACAACGACGGCGACATGACCGACGAGGACGTCCTGATCGGCTGGATCGACCGGGTCGAGGTCAGGGGCAACGAAGAGGACGGCGAAGTGCTGCTGATCCCGCTGGTCAGCAACGCGCCGAAATTCCTCGAGCCCGAGCTCGCGGCGTTTTCGCGCAACGGCAAGCGTGCCTTCGTAGTCCTGCAGGAGAACAACGGCGTCGCCGTGATCGATGTCGAGAACGGCACGCTGCTCCGCTATCACGGCCTCGGGATCACCGAGCACTTCGCCGACATCCACGAGGACGGGGACGTCGTCTTCAGAGATTGGCTCGTGGCGCTGCGCGAGCCGGACGGTATCGCCATGACTCCGGACGGCCGTTACTTCGTGACGGCCGACGAGGGCGACACCGATCCCAAGGCTTCGAAGACCGACATGCCCGCCTTTCCGACCGCGGGCGGCCGCACGATCAGCGTGTTCGACTCCGCATCGGGCACGTTCGTCGGCGATACCGCCAACCAGATCGACGAGGCGGCGAACAATGCCGGCGTCTATCCGGATGGCCGCAGCGACAGCAAGGGTTCGGAGCCGGAGAACCTGGCGACGTTCCGCTATCGCGGCGTGACCTACGCGGCGGTCGGACTGGAGCGCGCGAACGCGGTGGCGCTGGTCTCGCTCGCCGAGCCGGCGAATCCGACGGTCGTCCACGTTGCCGTGGTCAGCCCGGGCGAAGCACCCGAGGGCATCGCGCATTTCGAGCATCCCGACGGTGGCGATTTCGTCATCGCGGCGAACGAGGGCAGCGGCACTGTCAGCATCTTCGAGGTAGTGCCGTTCGCGATGCGCTGGGCGGCACGCGACTGACGGTCGTGATCCGTCTCCCGTGTCCGTGCGCCTGACGCGCCGCGGACATCGAGACCGAAGGGCGCCGTGGCAGGATCGAGATCCTCCCGGCGCCCTTCCTCTTGCCACCGCCGCAATCCTGTGCGCGTCCGCGCGCTGCCCGCGATCACGGCCCTTGATCGCAGCCGACGGGCTGGCGCATGCTGCCGCCTGACGCATGGCAACGGAGCACGGAGGCGGCCATGGCAGAGGGATCGGTCGTCGCCCTCGAGCGGATGGACGCGCGCGAACGGCAGGGCCGCATCGATCTTGCCGCGGCCTTGCGCCTGGCCGCACGCTACGGCTGGAACGAGGCGGTGGCGAACCATTTTAGCCTCGCGGTCTCGGACGACGGGCAGCGCTTCCTGATGAACCCGCAGGGCCGCCACTGGGCGCGCATCCGCGCGAGCGAACTGCTGCTGCTCGACGCCGCCGGAACGGACGCCGCCACCGGCAGCGGCGCGGGCGAGGCCGACCCGACCGCCTGGCACATCCACGGGCAGATCCACGCGAACGTGCCGGGCGCACGCTGTGTTTTTCATACGCACATGCCGTACGCCACGGCGCTCGCCTGCCTCAAGGGCTACCGGCTGCAGATGATCGACCAGAACGCCATGCGCTTCCACGATCGCGTCGCCTACGACGACGCGTTCAACGGGCTCGCCCTCGACGCGGACGAAGGACGGCGCATTTGCGACGCCCTTGCGGGCAGGAGCATCCTGTTCATGGCGAACCACGGGGTCGCGTTGACGGCGGTCGACGTCGCCCTCGCGTTCGACGAGATGTACTACCTCGAACGCGCCTGCCAGGTGCAGGTGCTCGCGCTGTCGACGGGGCGGCCGCTGCACGTGGTGCCGGACCCGGTCGCCGCGGCGACCTGCCGGCAGTGGCAGGACTACCCGGCGGACTCGGCGCGCGACCATTTCGAGGAGCTCAAGCGCATGCTCGACGCCGAAGAGCCCGACTACGCCACGTGACGACACGACATACGGAGGCCGCAATGGACCGCGTGGATTTCGTGCGCATGGAGGACGGTACGCGTGAGGAGTACGAGTTCCTTGCCCGACTCGAGGAGTCGTACGCGAACGCGGTCGCCGACCGCGTGCTCGACTATTTCCGCAGCCAGGAAGCGACGTTCGAGGGCTACCGGGTGACGCGCCAGGAACACGGGCTGCAGACGGCGACGCGCGCGCTGCGCGACGGCGCCGACGAAGAGCTGGTGGTCGCCGCGCTGCTGCACGATATCGGCGATGCCCTGGCGCCGTGCAATCACGGCGAGTTCGCCGCCGCCATGCTGCGCCCGTACGTGTCGGTCGAGACGTACTGGATCGTCAGGCATCACGGGGTCTTCCAGGCGTACTACTACGCACACCATCTGGGCGGCGATCGCGACGCGCGTGAACGCTACCGCGGTCACCCGGCCTACCAGGCGACGCTCGATTTCTGCCAGAAATGGGACCAGGCCTCGTTCGACCCCGGCTACGACACGCTGCCGCTGGAGGCGTTCGAGCCGATGGTCCGGCGCGTCTTTGCGCGGCCGCCGTTCGGGGGCGGCGGGGCCTGACCCTCCTACTCGACGCGGCTCAGCGCATAGCCCTCGGCGGCCAGCAGGCCGAGCAGGCCGTCCTCGCCATACAGGTGGAGGGCGCCGACGGCGATCAGCGCGTTGCCCTCGGCGAGGCGCGGCCGGATGCGCTCGGCCATGCGATAGTTGCGCTCGGTGACGATGCGGTCGAGGAAGCGCTCGACGACGTTGGCAGGGGCCGACTGCGCCTCCTCGAGGGTCAGCTCGTGCAGCCGCGCCAGATCTTCGTCGAGATACGCTTCGCGCAGGCGCTGGAAGACCGTGTCGACGCGACCGCTCGACTCGAGCGTTGCGTCGAGCAGGGCGAGCTGGTCGTCCTCGTCGCCGCCGGCGATCGCCGCGATCTGTTCTTCGACGGTCTCGATGCCGTAGACGCGGATGCCGCGCTCCTGCGCGCGTTCCTGAAGTACGCGGTCGAGCATCGCGGCACCACGCGCCTGGCGCATGAGTTCCGCAGGCGGCACGCTGAACACCACCATTACGCCCCACGGCCGGAACACCTCGAGGCTCTCGCCGGGAATGCCATAGCGCCGCCCGGCCTCGACGATGCGCGCGAAGCGCTCGGGCCCGACGATGTCGCTGAGCCGTCGCCCGTCGGTCAGCAGCATGG
>JBFHDX010000123.1:0-10552 GCA_041584475.1 Alphaproteobacteria bacterium | reverse complement strand
GTGCGCGCCGCCCTGTTCGAGCTGGTCTCGGCCCGCGCCGCGACCGGTGTTGGCATCGCCGACGTCGCCGAGATCGACCGGCACAACATCCTAGAGGCGACGATGCTGGCGATGCGGCGGGCCTTCGATGCCCTCCCGGCGCCAGCCCTCTATGCCGTCGTCGACGGCAATCGAGCGCCGCAGCTGGGTTGTCCGACCCGTTGCCTGATCGGCGGCGACGGCCGTTCGCTGTCGATCGCCGCCGCGTCGATCGTTGCCAAGGTGACGCGGGACCGGATCATGGCGGCGCTCGCGCGCGAATGCCCCGGCTACGGCTGGGAACGCAACGCCGGCTACGGTACGCGGGAGCATCGCGAAGCGCTGCGGACGCTGGGCGTGACCCGCCACCATCGGCGCAGTTTCGCGCCCGTGGCGGGATTGCTCAAGTAATGGATTGGTAAGAATAATATTCTAAAAGGAATTGACGCCCCGAATCCAAAGACTCATTATCCGCCGATGGCTCGCGACAAGAAAAATTCTCAGTTACTTCCGCTGAATAGAATTCTCGGCGGGGATTGCGTCGAAGTGATGCGCGGATTGCCGGAGAAATCGGTCGATATGATATTCGCCGACCCTCCGTATAACTTGCAGCTCGGCGGCGAACTCCATCGGCCCAACAACACGCGGGTCGACGGCGTCGATCAGGCGTGGGACAAGTTCACGTCGCTGTCCGATTACGACCGCTTCACGCGGGACTGGCTCTCGGCCGCCCGCCGCGTCCTGAAGGACAGCGGCACGATCTGGGTGATCGGCAGCTACCACAACATCTTCCGCGTCGGTGCCGCGCTCCAGGACATCGGCTACTGGGTCCTCAACGACATCGTCTGGGTGAAGACGAACCCGATGCCGAACTTCCGGGGCACCCGCTTCACCAACGCGCACGAGACGCTGATCTGGTGCGCCCGCGACAAGAACGCACGATACGTCTTCAATTACGAGGCGATGAAGGCGCTGAACGACGATCTGCAGATGCGCAGCGACTGGCTGATCCCGCTGTGCACCGGCGGCGAGCGGCTGAAGGACGCCAACGGGGCCAAGGCGCATCCGACGCAAAAGCCGGAGGCATTGCTGCACCGGATCGTGCTTGCCTCGACGCGGCCGGGCGACGTCGTGCTCGACCCGTTCTTCGGCACCGGGACCGCCGGCGCGGTCGCGCGCAAACTGGGCCGCGACTTCGTCGGCATCGAACGCGAAGCCGAGTATCGCCGGATCGCCCGCGAGCGGCTCGCCGCGATCCCCGATCGGCCGGACCCCGAGCTCGTCGACACGCCGTCGCGGCGTCGCCAGCCGCGGATCCCGTTCGGCTGGCTCGTCGAACACGGCCTGTTGCGGCCCGGCGACATCCTGTTCGGACCCGGCAAGCGATGGACTGCCAAGGTGCGTGCGGACGGCTCGATAATCTCCGCCGACTACCGCGGCTCCATTCACCAGGTGGGGGCCGCGGTGCAGGGCGCCCCGAGTTGCAACGGCTGGACCTTCTGGATGACGGACCGCTACGGAAAGCCGGTGCCGATCGACGTGCTGCGGCAGAAGCTCCGCGCGGATCTGGCGGCCCAGGGCTGAAGCCGGCCCCGACATGTGCAGTGCCCGAGCCATGTGGTCCGAACAACGTGAGAGCCGCCGCGAACCCGGTTTCGCCCGGTCGCGTCCGCGAGCATGGAATTTCGCCCTTGTGGCCATGATCGGCGCGCTGTCGCTGGCCGCCTGCCGGCACGAGCCGGAGGTCGCCGAGAAGGCGGTCGTCCGACAGGCCAACGTACAGCGCATCGAGGTCGTCGTCCTCGATTCCGAGCCGGCCCAGGTCCGGGTCGTCGCCTACGGCTACCTGCCCGACGGCTGCACGACCGTCGCCGGGATAAGCCAGACGCGCGACGACCGGACGTTTCGTGCGGTGATCCGGACGACGCGCCCCGCCGCGGCCCTGTGCACGCAGATGATCATCCGCTTCCAGGAGACCTTCCCGCTCGACGTGGGCGGCCTGCCGGCGGGCGCTTACACGGTCGACGTGAACGGGGTCACGGGCGCGTTCACGCTGCCCGCGGACGTGCCGCGCTAGACGTCAGTGATGGCGGAGCGCATGACGCGCCACCTTCTTCATGACCGTCGGCAGCGCGTGCTCCTTGAAATCGGCGGGCTTTGACCACAGGCCGTGCGGCACCGCATCGGCCTCGACGGTCGCCGTCACGACGCCGAGTTCGAGATGGAAATGCGTGAACGTATGGCGCACCACGCCGGGCAGCCGGCGCCATGCCGCCGCCACCGGCGCCTCGTCCGCCGCCTCGGCGGCCGTCGGAATGCGTCGCTCGCGCCAGTCGGTCGACGGGAACTCGATCATGCCGCCGAGCAGCCCGCGCTCGGGGCGCCGGCGCAGCAGCACGGTTCCGTCGCGCCGCGTGATCCAGAACGCGACGCCGCGGCGCGTCGGCCGCTCGGCTTTCGCGGCCCGGCGCGGCAGCGTCTCGGCGACATCGCGGCCGCGACAGGCCGTCGCCCAGGGACACATGCCGCAGCGCGGCGCCCGCGGCGTGCAGACCGTCGCGCCGAGATCCATCACCGCCTGGGCGAAGTCCCCCGGCCGCTCCTCGGGGGTCAGCCCCGCCGCCAGGTCGTACAGCCTCGGCTTTGCCGCCGGCAGCGGTTGGTCGACGGCGAACAGACGGGCGATCACGCGCTCGACATTGCCGTCGACGACGGCGGCGCGTCGTCCGAACGCGATCGCCGCGATCGCCGCCGCGGTATAGCGGCCGATGCCCGGCAGCGCCCGCAAATCCCTCTCCGTCTGCGGAAAACGGCCGCCGTGATCGGCCGCGACGCGCTGCGCGCAACGGTGCAGGTTGCGGGCGCGCGCGTAATAGCCGAGGCCCTGCCAGGCGTGGAGCACCTCGTCGAGCGACGCGGCGGCCAGCGACTCGACGGACGGCCATCGCGCCAAGAACGACCGGAAATAGGGCGCGACGGTCGCCACCGTCGTCTGCTGCAGCATCACTTCGGAAAGCCACACGCGATAGGGATCCGGCGCCTCGCCTGGCGCGGCGCGCCACGGCAGGCGGCGGCGGTTGCGGTCGTACCAGGCGAGCAGGGCTTGCGGTAACGGGTGCTTGCGTGAACGGGCCATGCGGGCGTAACTACGGAAAGCAGCAGAATGCGGATCACAGCATGCCGGAACGCGGGAAGCAACAGGACGACGGCGACGCGGCGCGACGCGGCGGCGGCCCGCGCGCGCTCGCCGGGCCGCTCGGCGCGGTGACACGACGTGCGCTCGGGCGGCGCGGTTTCGCCGAGACCGGCCTGATTACCGGCTGGGACGAGATCGTCGGCGCCGAGCTGGCCACCGCCTGCCGGCCCGACCGCCTGTCGTTCGCACCGGGGCGTCGCGACGGCGGGACGCTGCGGATCCGCGTCGCCGGTGGCGTCGCCACCGAGTTGCAGCATCTGACGCCGACGTTGCTCGAGCGAATTAACGGCCATTTCGGCTACCGCGCCGTCGCGCGGCTCGCATTCGTCCACATCCCCCCCGCCGCCGCGCCGGCTCGTCAACGCGGGCGTCGCGACGCAGCCGCCGCGCCGGTCGATCCTGCCGCCCGCACCGCGGTCGAGGCCGCCCTTGACCGGGTGTCCGATCCGGAGATTCGTGCCGCGCTGGCGCGACTCGGCCGCGCCGTCGTGGCGTCCGGCGGTCGTCGGAGCCGTTGAACCCTGTGCGTTCATCGACCCCAAGTCGCGCCTTGATCGCGCCACAGCGGCAACCCTATACTCCGCGCGCCCGCAACACCCTTGCCGGAGGTCACCGTGATCCGACTTCTTACGTTCACTCCCGCGGCCCTGCTCGCCGTGCTCGTCGTGACCGCAGCGAGCGCCGAGCCGCTGCCGACCGAAGCGGCGCTGGAGGAGCGTGTGCTCGGCGATCCGGACGCCGCGCTGACGATCATCGAATATGCGTCGCTCACCTGTCCGCACTGCGCCCACTTCCATCGCGATACGTTGCCGGAGCTCAAGGCGAACTGGATCGACACCGGCAGGGCCAAGCTGATCTACCGCGATTACCCGACGAGTCCGGTGGCCGTCTCGCTTGCGGCGTCGATGATCGCGCGCTGCGCGCCGAAGGACCGCTATTTCGTCTTCCTCGGAGCCCTTTACCAGACTCAGGAGAACTGGGCGTCCAGCGGCAACCCGATCGATGCGCTGGCGAAGGTCGCGCAGCTCGGCGGCATGCCGCGCACCGACGTCGACAAGTGCCTCGAGGACGAAGGCCTGCTCGAGGGCATTCGCGATCGCGCCCTGGATGCCCGCATGCAGTACGGCATCGAGAGCACGCCGAGCTTCGTCGTCAACGGACAGGTGGTGCGCGGCAACCTGGATTACGACGATTTCGCCGACATCCTGGAGAAGGCGGCAAAATGATCACGTTCGCGTTGCCGGCCCGGTGAACCGGGACGGCCGTCAACCGTGCATTTCACGCGGCTTCGCGTTTCCGGCTTCAAGTCGTTCGTCGACCCGGTCGAACTGCTGATCGAGCCCGGGATCACCGGCATCGTCGGGCCGAACGGCTGCGGCAAGTCGAACGTCGTCGAGGCGCTGCGCTGGGTCATGGGCGAGACCTCGGCGAAGAGCCTGCGCGGCGACGGCATGGACGACGTCATCTTCGGCGGCACGACGAGCCGGCCGCCCCGCAACGTCGCCGAGGTGGTGCTCCATCTCGACAATTTCGATCGCAAGGCGCCGGCCATCTTCAACGACGCCGACGAATTGGAGATATCCCGCCGCATCGAGCGCGACGCCGGATCGACCTACCGCGTGAACGGCCGCGAGGTCCGCGCCCGCGACGTCCAGCTGCTGTTCGCCGACCTGGCCACCGGTGCCCACTCGACGGCGCTGGTAAGCCAAGGCCGCATTACCGCGATGATCGGCGCCAAGCCCGCCGAGCGGCGGGTCCTGCTCGAGGAGGCCGCCGGCATCAGGGGGCTGCATTCGCGGCGGCACGAGGCGGAGCTGCGGCTGCGGGCGGCCGACGCCAACCTCGAGCGCCTCGACGACGTCGTCGCAGCGCTCGCGGGCCAGTATCAGGGATTGCAGCGCCAGGCGCGGCAGGCGGCACGTTACCGACGGCTCTCCGAGCAGATCCGCCGTTTCGAATCGATCCTGCTGCATCATTTGTGGACGGCCGCGACGGAAAACCTCGACGCGGCACGGTCCCGGCTCGCCGAGATCGGTGCGACCGTCGTCACGCGATCGACGGAATCGGCGAGCGCGGCCACGCTGCAGGCTGACGCCGCCGCCGTGCTGCCGGCCCTGCGCCGGGCCGAGGCCGAGGCGGCGGCTGCGTTGCAGCACCTGCAGCTGGCGCACCGGGAACTCGATGCCGAGGCGGAGCGCGTCACGGCCGCCGGCGAACAGTCCGCCCAACGCCTGCAACAGATTGCCGGCGATATCGAGCGCGAAAAGGCGCTGGAAGCCGACGCTACGGCGGCATTGGAGCGACTCGAAAAGGAGCGGGACTCGCTCGCAGCGGCACAGTCGGACGAGGCGCAGCTCCGCGAAGCCGCGGCGGCGGAGCTGGCGCAGGCCGCCGGCGCCGTCGAAGAGCGCGAGGCCGCGCTGCACGCAGTGACGAGCCGGATCGCGGAAGTGCAGGCACGAAGGGATGCGCTCGACCGCCGCATCGAGGAGATTGCCGGTCGTATCGGCCGCCTCGACAACCGGCGCCAGGAACTCGAGACGGAGCACGCCGCGCGCGCGGAGAGGCTGGCGGACGAGCGGGAGCTGTCGGCGGCCGCGGCCGCGGTGGAAGAAGCGGAGTCGGCCGCGGACAAGGCGCGCGAGACGCTCGAGTCGGCGGAGGCGATGCGCACGGCCGCCGAATCGGAGGAATCCGCCACGCGCTCCAAGGCGCACGAGGCGGAGGCGCGGCGCGGCGGTCTCGCCGCCGAGCTGGAAGCGCTCGGCAAGCTGCTCGACCGGGCGGCAGCCGATGCTTATCCGCCCGTTATCGATGATGTCAGCGTCGAGGCCGGATTCGAGGCGGCGCTCGGGACCGCGCTGGGCGACGATCTCGAGGCGGCGGTCGACCCCGCCGCGCCGGTCCGCTGGGGCACGATGCCCGCGCTCGAGGCGCCGCCCCTGCCCGAGGCGGTGCCGCCGCTGGCCCGGTTCGTTCGTGCGCCGGCACAGCTGGCGCGCCGGCTCGCCACGATTGGGGTCGTCGAGAGCGCCGCCGACGGCGCGCGGCTCGCCGCTTCGCTGCTCCCGGGTCAGCGGCTGGTCACCCGCGATGGCGGGTTGTGGCGCTGGGACGGCTTCGTCGTGACAGCGGGTGCGGCAACCGCCGCCGCAACCCGGCTCGCCCAGCGCAACCGCCTGGAAGAGATCCGGGCGGAGCTCCGGGCGGCCACCGCCGAGGCGGAAAAAGCCGGCCAGCTGGCGGAGTCCGCCGCCGCAGCCCGTACCGAAGCCGCGCAAGGGGAGCGGGAAGCCCGCGACCGGGTGCGCGAAACCATTGCCCGCGTGGGCACCGCGCGCGAAGCCCATGCCCGGCTCGTGAACGCCAGGGCGACGGCCGAGTCGCAGCTGACTGCGGTCACCGAGGCGCTCCGTGTCGCCGGCGCCGAACGCGAGGAGGCGGAAACGGAGCTCACCGCGACACGAGCGTCGCTCGACGAGCTCGAGGACCCCGGGGTCCCGCAAGAAGAAATCGGCAAGTTGCGGTTGGAATTGGCCGAACTGCGGGCGCACGAGGCCGAGCGGCGCAGCGCCCACGACCGCCTCACTTCCGAGGCTGCGCGGCGCAGCGAGCGCCTGCTGTCGCTCGAGTCGGAAATCGAATCGTGGCGGCAGCGCGCGTCGGGGGCGGCGGCGCGGCTCACCGATCTCGCGTCCAGACGCGACGAGACCGAGGCGGAGCAGGCACGTCTTGCCGCCCGGCCGGGCGAAATTGCGGAGCAGCGCAGGGTGCTCTTGGATCGCATCGCGGAAGCGCAAGCCAGACGCAACGAGGCCGCGGACAGGCTCGCGGCGGGAGAGACGGCTCAGGCCGAGGCGGACCGGACATTGCGTGCTGCCGAGGCGGCGTTGGCGCAGTGCCGCGAGGATAAAGTCAGGGCGGAAACGCTCGTCGAGCAGGCGGCGCGCGAGTGCGAGGCCGCGGAGGCGCGCATCCGCGAGAAGCTGGACGTCGTCCCCGACGGCGTGCTCGAGGCCGCCGGGGTCGAATCCGCCGACGCCGTGCCGGATCACGAGTCGGCAGGCGCCAGGGTCGAACGGCTGCTGCGCGAACGCGATGCCATGGGTCCGGTCAATCTGCGGGCGGAACGGGAAGCGGCGCAGCTTAAGGAACAGATCGACACCCTGCAGACCGAGCGGGATGACCTGGTTGCGGCGATCGCGCGTCTCCGGCAAGGCATCGGCGCGCTCAATCGCGAGGGGCGCGAGCGCTTGATGGCAGCCTTCGCTGACGTCAACCGGCATTTCGAGGAACTGTTCGCCCGCCTGTTCGGCGGCGGATCGGCCCATCTTGCGCTGACCGAAGCAGACGATCCCCTCGAGGCCGGGCTCGAGATCATGGCGAGCCCGCCCGGAAAGAAGCTGACGACGATGTCCCTGCTGTCCGGCGGCGAGCAGGCGCTCACGGCAGTCGCCCTGCTGTTCGCCGTGTTCCTCACCAATCCCGCGCCGATCTGCGTGCTCGACGAAGTTGACGCCCCGCTCGACGACAGCAACGTCGACCGGTTCTGCTCCCTGCTCGACGAGCTCGCCCACGCCGGCGACACCCGCTTCCTGCTCATAACCCATCACCGCATGACGATGGCGCGGATGGATCGGCTGTTCGGCGTCACCATGGGCGAACCGGGGGTCAGCCAGCTGGTGTCGGTCGACCTGCGTCGAGCGGCCGAGCTTCGCGAGTCAGCCTGAGCGGACATGTCGCGAAAGCGCTGAATCGGGGAGTTTCGGTTGGCTTGCCGCAGTGCGGCATTGCGCCTTGACTTGGATTCGGCCCATCAGTATGGTGCCCGCGCTTTTCGGCGCGGAACCGCTGTTTCCGGGGGCTGTGGTGGGCAAAAACAGACAGCCGCCCTCACTTGACGATCTGGAGAAACGGCTCCGCGCCGCGCAGGAACACCGCGCGTCCCGCCGGCGGGGCACAGACGAGCCCGCGGGCACGTCCGCGGAGTCAAGCGGGATCGGCTTGGCTTTCCGGATCGGCGTTGAGATGGTCTCGGCTCTCGTCGTGGGGGTCGCGATCGGATTGCTGGTGGACTGGTGGCTGGGTACCCGGCCGTGGTTCTTGGTGGTGTTCTTCGTGCTGGGCGCGGGGGCTGCGCTGCTCAATGCCTACCGTGCCGCGATGGGGTTCGGGCTCGCCGTCGGTTACCGCAAGCCGGAGGGCGAGACGCCAGAGGATGCCAGCGGAACCGGCGCCGAGAACGGTGACGCCGGTGCCAGCGGGCGATCCGAGGGGAAGCAGGGCTGAGGGGTTAGGCGAGGTCGACCGTGGCAAGTCCGCTGGAGCAGTTCGAGATAAAGACGATCGGCCCGACCATCGAGATCGGCGGACTCGATCTGTCCTTCACCAACTCCGCGGCCTGGATGCTGGCGGCGACGGTTGCCGCAACGGCCTTCCTCAGCATGGGCGCGCGGCGGCGCGCGCTGGTTCCCGGGCGAATGCAGGTTCTCGCCGAGCTGGCCTACGAGTTCATCGCCAACATGATACGCGACAATGTCGGTGACGCCGGGCGGCGCTACTTCCCGTATATATTCACCCTCTTCATGTTCATCCTGTTCGGCAACCTGCTCGGACTCATCCCCTACAGCTTCACCTATACCAGCCACATCATCGTAACCGGGGCGCTGGCCGTGCTGGTGATCGTCGCGGTGACCGCGATCGGGGTCGCGAAACACGGACTCCATTTCCTCAGCTTCTTCGTACCGTCGGGCGTGCCGTGGATCATGCTGCCGCTGATGATTCCGATCGAGATCATTTCCTACCTGTCGCGACCCGTGAGCCTCTCGATCCGGCTGTTCGCGAACATGATGGCGGGACACACGATGATGAAGGTCTTCGCCTCCTTCGTCATCCCGCTCGGCGCGGTATCGCTGGGGATCGGCGGCATCGCCCCGATCGCGATGAACGTTGCGCTGACCGGTTTCGAGCTGCTCGTCGCATTCCTGCAGGCCTACGTCTTCACCGTTCTGACGTGCCTGTATCTCCACGACGCGCTGCATCTTCACTGATGCGGTGCGGCCTGAATCCTACTCAATCCTAAGGACCATACAGACAGGGAACACGAACCATGGAACTTGATGCCGCGAAGATGATAGGCGCCGGTCTGGCCGTGATCGGACTCTCCGGCGTTGGCGTGGGTATCGGCAATATATTCTCGTCGCTCATCGCGTCGATTGCGCGCAATCCGGCGACCCGCCCGCAGATCTTCCCGCTCGGCATGCTCGGCTTCGCGCTCGTCGAGGCGGTTGCGCTGTATGCCCTGTTGATCTCGTTCCTGATCCTGTTCACCTGATGCGGGTGGCCGGGCAGCGTCACGCATCGATGCGGGTGACGCGGCCAGCACCGGCGATGCGATCCGGAACAACGACATGATGCTCGCACCCGCGAAGGCCCTTTACGGAGCGCCGGGCGGCCTGGTCCTTGCCATGTTGCCGGCGGTCGCCTCGGCCGCCGAGGAAAACGGCGCGGGCATGCCGCAGTTCGACGCCTCGACGTTCCCGAGCCAGCTGTTCTGGCTGACCGTCTTTCTGGTCGCGTTCTTCTTCGCCATGCGCAACATCGCGTTGCCGCGCATAGCGGAGGCGCTCGATGCGCGGCGTCACAAGATCGATGGCGATCTGGAGAAGGCGAACCGTCACCGAGAAGAGGCCGAAGCCGCCATGGCGGCGTATGAAAAGGCGCTGGCCGATGCCGCGGCTGAGGCACAGGCGATCCACCGCCAGACGGCCGACGAAATCGCCGCGCGTGCCGCGGAACGGCGCGCTGAACTGGCCGCACGCATCGCCGACGAGACCAGGGAAGCGGAGGCGGGTATCGCGGCGGCGAAGGAGCCGGCGCTCGCCAACCTCGAGGCGATGGCAGCAGAAGTCGTTCAAGAGACCACGGCCAAACTCGCGGGCATCAAGGTCAGCAAGTCGGACGCCGAATCCGCCGTCGCGTCCGTCGTCGCGGAGAAATGACAATGGGCGACTTGTTTCAAACCGCTGAATTCTGGGTTGCCGTCGCGTTCGTCGTCTTCGTGCTGGCCATTTTCAAGCCGGCGCGGCGCATCCTGACGTCCGGCCTGGATCAGCGGATCGCGCAAATCAGGTCCGAGGTGGAGGAGGCGCAGAAGCTCGCCGAAGAGGCGCAGGCGGCGCTCGCCAATTATCAGCGCCGGCAGCGCGAGGCGCTGCAGGAAGCCGAGCAGATCATCGCCCACGCCAAGGAGGAGGCCGAGCGAGCGAAGGCGCACGCGGAGGCCGATCTGGAGGAGTACGTCCGGCGGCGCGAGCAACAGGCGGCGGCGAAGATCGC
>JBFHDX010000122.1:0-10624 GCA_041584475.1 Alphaproteobacteria bacterium | reverse complement strand
CGCGCCCGCCTGGACCGCGATGTCGCGTCCGGCGCCGCCGCCGACTTTGCTGCCGAGGATGGCGCCGGCGATCGCCCCGGCGAGCAGGCCGATCGCCTCTCCCTTCTCCGGCGCGTCGTCGCCGCGGATCGCCACCTCGCGAACCTCGAGCACGCGGCAGCGGACGACCTGCTTGGAGGTCCCGGCCTCGCTGTCGCGGTACAGGGAATCGCCGACCTTCGGGCTGCTGCAGGCGGCGAGCGTCGCGGCCACGGCCAGGCCGAGCACCCGTCTCGTCATCCGCTTCGGTCGTGGTCTCACCGATGCTCCCCTGCTGACGGTCGGCCATGCGGGCGGGCCGCTTCGCCGTTGCGGCCGTCCCGGCATGGTGTCGCGCAATGCGACGCGCCGTCAAGCATAGCCGGCCGGCGTTGCCGGAGGGTTAAGAGGCGGTCGCCGGGCCGCATCGTCTACGGCGCCGGATCCTTGAACCCGGCATCCCAGTGCGAACCGTCGCAGAACGGCTTGTTCTTCGATGCGCCGCAGCGGCACAGCGTAAAGCGGTCCCGTGCCGACCCCTCGGCCCATGCGACGCCCTCGAGCGCGACCCCGCCCGTGACCCGGTAGGGCCCGTCCGGCGTGGCGTGGATCGCGGCCGCGGCGCCGGGCTGCGGCCCTTCCGTCCCCTCGATGGCATAGCTCAGCGCGCCCGACGGGCAGTTGCGGATGGTTTCGACGATCGCCTCGACAGCGGCGCCGTCGGGATCGATCCACGGTTCCTCGTCCATCCGCCAGACGCTTGCCAGCGTGTCCGTGCAGACGCCGGCGTGGGCGCAGATCGCCCGATTGTCGAAAATGGTGATCCGCTTGCCGCGATAGGCGTCGCGCCGGTCGTTCGATCCGTCGGATGCGCGCGCGCCGGAAAAGCCGTTGCGCGCATGCGTGCCGTCGCAGAACGGCTTCTTCGCCGAGCCGCCGCAGCGGCACAGGGCGATGACGTCCTTGGTCGCGATGCGGCCGCCATCGGGGCCGCTCAACGTCTTCAGGTTCTTGACGATATAGGGCCCGTTCTCGGCGCACTGTATGACCGGGGTCGTGTCGTCGCTTGCCATGGCTCTCCTCCCTTCGCGTTGGCGGGACAGCGCGGGCGATCCGTTTCGCGGAATCGCGCGGGCCGCTGCCCGTCCTAGCCCGTCTCGACGATCTCGAAATCGTGCGTCACCCTGGCGCTGGCCGCCAGCATGATGGTCACCGAGCAGTATTTCTCGGCCGACAGCTTTATCGCACGCTCGACGGCCGAGCGTTTAAGACCGCGGCCGCTGACGGTGTAGTGGGCGTGGATGCGCGTGTAGACCTTCGGCACGTCGTCGGCGCGCTCGCCCTCGACCTCGACGGTGACGCCGGTCACCGCTTCGCGCGCCTTGCGCAGGATCGAGACGACGTCGATCGCCGTGCAGCCGCCCATGCCGAGCAGTAGCATCTCCATCGGCCGGACGCCGATCGCCACCTCGCCTTCGTCCGGCGCGCCCTCCATCACGACCGCGTGGCCGCTGCCGGACTCGCCGAGAAAGCGGTCGCTGTCGATCCATTTCACGATCGCCCTGTTCGCCATCGCCGCCCCCCTTCGCTGTGCCCGGCGCAGACTACTCCGCGCCGCCGCGGCTGGCAAAACGCTTTCGCCCCGAAACCGAACGGGCCGGGCGTCGCCGCCCGGCCCATCGACGAAGCATCCGGTCGGCCCGGCCTAGAACGTCCAGGTCCAGCCCGCCGTGAGCTCCCACTGATACATCTCGAGTTCCACCGTGCCGCCGCCAAAGGAAGCCGGGGCCGAGCCGGAGACGCTGTTGCTCGGCGAGTACATGGCGGCGAAATTGAAGGCGCTGGTGGGGCTGGCCTGCCAGGTCAGCCCGGCGGTGTAGTGCTGTTCCTGCACACCGGGCGCGAGCACGTTGAACAGCACCTCGGACGGGGGTATCGGGTTGTCGTTGAAGCCGAACCCGGCGCGCAGCGCGATCGTCGGCGTCGTCTGCCACTGCACGCCGAACTTGAAGGCATCGACGTCCTCCCAGCCGAACCCGGCGCCGTCATCGGTGCCCAACAGCTGGCCGCCGACGGTCAGGTTTGAAATCGGATTCCCCACCGCCTTGATGTCGCTGTACCAGATGCGCTTCCAGTCGGCAACGAGGGTGAGGCCCGGCGCGGTCTCCCAGGCGAAGCCGGCTTGCAGCGCCGGCGGAATGTCGAAATCGCCCTGCTCGGCGAACAGCCCGCGATACTTGTCGAACTCGGACATGTAGGTGCGCAGCTGGTAGGAGGCGCCGATGCGGACGGCGGGCACGATCTCCCACTGCAGGCCGAACCGGCCGCCAATTCCGTACGACCATTCGTAGCCCCTGTTTGTCACGAAACCGGGCTGCGAGGACGGCGGCGTCTGGTCGAAGGGATCGATGCCGTAGGCCTTGAAGCGCTGCGCCGCAACGATCGGCGCGATGCCGAGCGAGACGCCGCCGCCGACGTCGCGCGAATAGGTTCCCTGGAAGAACAGCTGCGCGAGGTCGACGCCGGTCTGGCCGAGGCTGTTGAACGGACCCTGCGGCGGATAGGTCGTGTTCATGCCGCCATTGCCGTAGATCGCCCAGCCCCACGACGATACCGCGTCGATCTCGTACGCGCCGGCCAGCGACGGGATCAGGAAGTACTCGTTGTCGCTGCTGTGCGTGCCGTTGGTGAACGCGGTGCCGCTGAGCGTCGCTTCGCGGTGCGGGCTGAACAGCGAGAAATCGAGCGTGAATTGCGGGTCGACGAGCGTCAGCGCCGCCGGGTTGGTCGCTTGCGCCATGGCATCGAATCCGGTGGCGACGCCGGCACCCGCGAGCGATTTGCTGACGGCGCCGTAGCCGTGCGAGAAGTAACCTTCCGTCGCCTGCGCCGTCGACCCGGCCAGCGCCACGGCAAGCGCCGCGACGACGGGCCCGACGAACGGGCGTCCAAAGCTGGAATCGTTCATGTCGTCAAACCTCCCGTCGTGTTGCGTGGCGACCGCTTCCCGCCGGGGACGTCCGATGAACGATCCGAGATCATCAGCATCGCCGCGCTGATTGAGAATATTCTCAATTACCATTGTCTAATGTTAAGACGCAAGTATTAAATCCATACGTACAATAATGAATTGCGCTTTGTTCACTTTTTGTTTAAGATTTTCGAATAAAAGTCGCGCCAACACATGCCGCGGATCATTCCGCCGCAGTATTCGCGATTTCTCTTTTTCGGGCGTGCCCGATCGGCACCCCTGGCGGGCGATCAGGCCTTATGCTTGATCAGGAAGGTGTAGACGCCCCCTTCGTTCTTGGATTCGAGCAGTTCGTTACCGGTCGTCCGGCAGAAGGCCTCGAAATCGGCCACCGATCCCGGGTCCGTTGCAAGGATCTGCAGCGTCCCGCCGGCCGGCACTTCCTTGAGCGCCTTGCGCGCCTTCAGGATGGGCAGCGGGCAGTTGAGTCCCTTGGCGTCGAGCACCTGGTCCGCCATGTGTCGTCTCTCCTCGTTCGCGGTCGATTGCTGTCGGGCCGTACGCGCGACGGCCTCAGATGAACAGATTGATATCCGATTTGGTCGCCGTCTCCAAATAGGTCGCGGCGCCGCCGAGCTCGGGCCCGTCGATCAGGTCCTCGCGCTTGTACTCGAAGAGGTCGAGCGTCATCTGGCAGGCGATCATGCGGACGTCGGACTCGACGGCCGCCTCGCGCAGCTCCTCGATCGAGGCGACGCCCTTCCGCTTGATCAGGTTCTTCATCATCGTCGTCGCCGCGGCATCGACGCCGGGCAGCATGCCGACGATGTTGGGCATCGCCATGTGGCCGCCCATCATCGGCATCTCCATGGCGGCGTTGCCGAGCGGCGTGACCTTGAGGTCGAGCTTCTTCTTCAGCAGGACGAGCCCGTAGAAGGTGAAGAACATCGACACGTTGAGGCCCATCGCCGCCGCCGTCGTCGCCAGGATGAACGGTGGGTAGGCCCAGTCGAGCGAGCCCTTCGTCACGATGATCGACATGCTCTTGGCGTTGCTGTCGTTTCCCGCCATGTTGGGGATCCTTCCCTCGGCTTGGCGCGCCGGTATGATACTCGTCGGCGCACCGTCTTTTCGGTTCGTACGGGCCGGGATTTTTCCGGCGCACTTGCATTAGAAGATTGTAATAATCGAATATGGAAGTCAAGCTGAGGCGGCAACAGCGGGGGTCACTTTGGGGTGACCGTTGGCATGGAACGCAGGGGCGACCGCGGGACACGACGGGGCTGATCGGACGCATGGCATGAAGCTGGACCTGTTCATGGAATTCCCCTCGCCGCCGGGCGCCGAGGCGGACGAGCGCGACGCGCTGCGCGACGGCATCGCCGTCGCCCGCGCCGCCGACGAGGCCAGCTTCGACGCGGTGTGGCTGGCGGAACACCACTTCCTCGGCGATTACTGCAACATCGCGGCGCCGGACATGCTGCTGGCGGCGATCGCCCGCGAAACCCGGCGCATCGGGCTCGGCTTCGGCATCATCCCGCTGCCGATCCACGACCCGGTGCGCGTCGCCGAGCGCCTGGCGACGCTCGACATCCTCTCGCAGGGCCGCGTGTTGTGGGGCGTCGGGCGCGGCGTCACCCTGACCGAACTCGGCGGCTTCGGCATCGCACCGGACGACACCCGGGCGCTGTTCCGCCAACGCTACGCGATGCTGGCGACGCTGCTGGCGAGCGGCGGCTTCGAGCGCGACGGCAGCCGCTACGAGCTGCGCCCGCGGCCGCACCGTCGCCTCGCCCGCGGCTGGCTGGCGAGCGTCAGCCCCGAGAGCTTCGAGCTGGCGGCAGAGCTGGGGCTGGATGCGATGACCGGTCCCTTCAAGCCGTGGCCGATGATCCGCAGCGACCTTGCGCGGTACCGCAGGCTTGCGCCCGAGGGCCGCACCTCGTTCACGCTCGCCGTCTATTGCGAGCGCGACCACGCCGCGGCGCGGCGGCGCGCCGAGGCCGGCCTGCTATGGGTGTTCCGCAAGATTTTCGAGGTCTCGCGGCCGCTACTGTCGCGCCAGGTCGGCGGCTACGAACACTACCGGCGGCTCGGCTGGCTCGTGCCGCTGCTCGAGCGGACGCTCTCGCTGGGCATGCTCGAGACGCTCGGCCTCGCCGCCGTCGGCGATCCGCAGCACGTGCTGCGTCGACTGCGCGCGCTCGAGCGCAGCGGCCTCGACCGCGTCAGCCTAGTGATCGGCGGCGGCGTCATGAGCCGGCGCGCGACGATCTCCTGCCTCGAACTGCTGGCGCGCGACGTGCTGCCGGCGTTGCAGGCACGGCCGGCGGCACCGCGCCGCGTAGAGGCGCCGCAGCCGTCATGAGCGCCGATCTGCGTCAGCTCGCCGGGCTCGGCGAGCCCTATCGCGACCCGATGCAGGCGATCGACTGGTCGGCGGCCGACGCGACGCGGCCGTGGCTGCCGCCGGCGCTGCTTAGCCTCGCCGACCACGAGCTGCAGGCGGCGATGACGCCGGACGAACTGGTGCGCTTCAGCCGCGTCGAGTTCGCCCGGCTGTGCGCCGCCGGCCTCTGGCTCGAAGGCATGCTGATCGGCCGCATCATGCGCAACGGCTGCCTCGACGCGGTACCGGACGAAGCCCGGGTCATGCTGCAGGAGGTCCGCGAGGAAGCCGGCCACAGCCTGATGTTCCTCGAGATGATCGACCGCGCCGGGCTCGGCGGCGTGCCGCTGCTCGGCGACGTCCGGCTGCTCACCTGGGTGGCGCACCGGCTCGGCCCGGAACAGCCGGAATTCTGGGCCATGGTGCATATCGGCGAGTCGGTGACCGACAGCTTCGCCCTCAGGGTGTTGCGCGAGGGCGGCGAGAGCCTGTGCCCGGTGGCTCGCCAGGTCCTGCAGCTGCACCATCGCGACGAGGCGCGCCACATCGCGGCGGCGCGGACGTTCCTGACCGCCCGCGTCGAGCGCATGTCGCGGCCGCGGCGACGGATCTTCGAGTCGGTCCTGTCGTTCCTGCTGAAGCGGTTCCTCCGGGCCACCCTGTACCCGACGGAGGCGAGCTTGCGCGCGCTCGGCCTGGCCGATCCGGCGGGCGCCGCGCGCGCCGCCCTCGCCAGCCGCTGGCGCGCCGAGCTGGCCCGCGACTGCGCCGCCCCGGCGTTGCGTTTCGTGCGCCGCACCGTCGGCGCCGGCGGCGAAGGCACGGTACAGCCGTGACGCGACGCGCGCCGGTCTTCGTCGGCAGCCCGGTCTACCGGCGGGCGGCTTACGGCTCGAACCATCCGCTGGCGATCCCGCGGGTGGCGACGGTGATGGATCTGTGCGAAATCCTCGGCTGGCTCAACGATGGCAATTTCCGCGAGAGCCCGGCGGCTACCATCGACCAGCTGGCGCGCTTCCACGCACGGGACTATGTCGCCGCGCTGCAGGCCTCGGAGGCGGCGACCAGGGTCGCACCCGGGATTCGCGACCGTTACAATCTCGGCAATCGCGAGAACCCGATCTTCGCCGGCGTCTTCGAGCGCGCCGCGACGGCGGTCGGCGGCTCGATCATGGCGGCGCGGCTCGCCATGACGCACGGCCTCGCCTACCACCCGTCGGGCGGCACGCATCACGGGCGGCCGGACCGGGCGAGCGGCTTCTGCTATTTCAACGATCCCGTCTTCGCCATCCTGTCGTTTCTCGACGCGGGCGCCGGTCGCGTCCTCTATGTCGACCTCGATGCGCACCACGGCGACGGCGTCCAGGACGCCTTTGCCGACGAGCGGCGCGTCTGCACCGTCTCGATCCACGAGGCGGGCCGCTGGCCGAACTCGGGTCCGGCGCACGACCGCGGCGGCGGACAGGCGCGGAACCTGCCCGTTCCCGGCGGCTTCAACGACAGCGAGCTCGACTTCCTGATGCGCGACGGGGTGCTGCCGCTCGGCCGCTCGTTCCGTCCCGATGCGGTGGTCGTGACCTGCGGCGCCGACGGCCTCGCCGCCGACCCGCTGTCGGGCATGGCGTTGAGCAACCGGGGCCTGTGGCGCGCGGTGCGGCTCGCGGTCGATCTGGCGCCGGCGGGCGTGGTGCTCGGCGGCGGCGGCTACAATCCGTGGACCGTGGCGCGCTGCTGGACCGGCCTCTGGGGTCATCTCAACGGCTGGCCGACGGACACAGTGCTGCCGCCGGCGGCGCAGGCGCTGCTGCGCGCACTGGACTCCGACCTCGTCGACGAGGAGGATCGCGAGGAGGGCTGGTTCACGACGCTCGCCGACGAACCGAACGAAGGGCCGGTGCGCGAGGCGGTCCGCGCCGTCTGCGCGGAGGTGCTGGGCGAGATCGCCTGAGCGATGCGCGCGCACGGGGACGGTTCGACATTGCGACGGGCGGCGCGGGAATGGCACTTTGGAACTTGGTGACGTGATGTGGGGACGGGAAACGGAAGGGAACGCGATGCGCTGGCTTGACCGCCTCGGCGGCATCGAGGAGCTGGAGGACGCAGCGTTCGACGCCGCCCTGGTGGCGGCGTTCGAGGCGCGGGGCGACGACGTCGTATCCCGCCCGATCCGGTTCTCCACGCCGACCTTCAAGGAATATTCGAGCAGCGAGCTCGAGGGCTGCGGCAGGAACAGCTTCCCGGCCTTCTCGATCACCGCCGGCGGTTGCGCGCTGAATTGCGACCATTGCCAGGCGCGGATTCTGGAACCGATGATCGCGGCGACGAATCCCGAGATGCTGGACCGCAAGGTGCGCGACATGGTGCTGCTGCGCGACCTGCAGGGCTTCCTCCTGTCCGGCGGCTCGAACCGCCGGAACGAGATCCCCTACGAGCGGTTCTACCCGGTCATCGAGGGGCTGAAGCGCGACTTCCCGCACCTCAGGATCGCCATCCACACGGCGCTGACCGACGAGCGGCGCGCCCGGCTGATGGAGAGCGCGGGGGTCGACACGGCGATGATGGACGTCATCGGCGCCGAGGAGACGATCCGCGAGGTCTACCATCTCGAGCGCCCGGTCGCCGATTTCGAGGCGACGCTGGCGGCGCTCTGCGCGACCGGCATGGAGATCGTCCCGCACATCGTCATCGGCCTGCATTACGGGCGCATCCTCGGCGAGGCCAACGCCCTCGACATCGTCAGCCGGCACGACGTGCACGCGCTCGTGCTCGTCGTGATCATGCCCTTCTACGCCCGGCCCGGCACGTTCGTGACCCCGGATGCGCACGACGTCGGGCGCATCTTCCTGCGGGCGCGCCAGCGGCTGCCGGATCGCCAGGTGCTGCTCGGCTGCGCGCGGCCGCCGGGCATGCACAAGCGCGTGACCGACGCCTACGCCGTGATGGCGGGGCTCGACGGCATCGCCTTTCCGGCGGACGGCGCGGTCGCGGTCAGCCGCATGGTCGGCCGGCCGACGCACCAGGAACACGCCTGCTGCTCGATCAAGGTCGGCGGCGGCGAGGCGCTGGGCCGGGGGTGCGCGGCATGACGACCCGCCCGGTCGAGGTCGATGTGCTCGTCGTCGGGCTCGGCCCGGCCGGCAGCCGCGCCGCCTGGGCGGCGGCGCGGCGCGGCCTCGCGGTCGTCGCCGTCGACCGCCGACGGCGCGCCGGCTTCCCCGTGCAGTGCGCGGAATTCATCCCGGCGATGTCTGGGCTGGAGATCGCCGGGCTCGAGTCGGTGACGCGCCAGCGCATCGACGCGATGGCGACGTTCGTCGAGGACGCGGCGCCCGACATTACCGAGAACTTCCACGGCCGCATGCTCGATCGCGGCGCCTTCGACCGGCTGCTCGTCGAGGCGGCGCGCGCGGCCGGCGCCGACTGCCGATTCGCGACGCACGTGACCGACATCGCCGCCGACGGAACGGTGAGCCTGGGCGACGGGACCGTGATCCGCAGCCGCGCCATCGTCGGCGCCGACGGCCCGCGCTCGGCCGTCGGCCGCGCGCTCGGGCGCGTCAACCGCGAGCTGGTCGAGACGCGGCAGATCTCGGTGCCGCTGCGCGTGCCGCATCGGGCCACCGATATCTTCCTCTCGGCGGCGATCGTCGGCGGCTATGGCTGGCTGTTTCCGCGCGGCGACATCGCGAATGTCGGGCTCGGCGTCGTGCCGGCGGCGCGACACCGCCTAAAGCCCCTGCTCGAGCGGCTGCACCGGACGCTCGTGGATGCGGGCCGCGTCGGCCGCGGCATCCTGATCCACACCGGCGGCACGATCCCGGTCGGCGGCATGCTCGATCCGGTCGGAAGCCTGGGCGACACCGATGTCGTGCTGGCCGGCGATGCCGCCGGGCTCGCCAACCCGGTGACCGGTGCCGGGATCAACGCCGCGGTGCTGTCCGGCACGCTGGCCGGCGAGGCGGTGGCGGCGCGGCTTGCCGGTGACACGGCCGCGCTCTCCGACTACGCCGAGGAGGTCGACGCGCTGTTTGGCGCCTCGATGCGGCGGGCGCTGGCGCGCCGGCGCACGCTGCTGCGGGCGTGGCGCGACGGCGGCACGCCGTCGCCGGCGGTGATGCGCGGCGGCTGGATCGCCTATCCCGAATACTGGTCAGACCCGGTCGCGGACGCGGACCCGAACAGAGAGCTGGAGATGACGGAATGAGCTGTGTGAAGCGCGAGGACGGTGCGGCGATCACCCGGGCCAGGGGCGGGCCGGACCACAATTCGTACGCGGCGATGCAGCCGCGCACGCCGGCGCCGATCCCGCCGCAGCTGAAGAACGGCGGACGCGTCAAGCAGGGCGACCGGCCGCCGGAGGGGGTCTATCTGCCCAACTACAACATCCTGACGCCGCACATGCGCTCGCCCGAATACGTCCAGATGTCGACGGCGGCGGCGATCACGCTCGGCGTGATGCCGGGCAGGATGCACCGCTGCGGCTGCACGCGCTGCCTGAACCTGCTGCTGACCTATCCGGAAGGCTGCCGCGCAAACTGCGCCTATTGCGGCCTGGCGCGCCACCGCGAGGCCGAGCGCGACTACGCGGACCGCAACTTCATCCGCGTCGACTGGCCGGCGGTGCCGATGAGCAGGGTCGTCGACATCGTCGCCGGCGACGGCGCGGCGTCACCGTTCCACCGCATGTGCATCAGCATGATCACCCACCCGAACTCGGACGAGGACACGGTCGCCGTGCTGAAGGCGTGGACCGCACGGATCGATCCGGCGACGATCCCGGTGTCGATCCTGTCGAACCCGACGACGATGACGCGCGACGACGTGGTGCGGCTCAGGGAGCTCGGCGCCGACATCTTCACGGTGGCGCTGGACGCGGCGACACCGGCGCTGTTCGACCGTACGCGCGGCAAGGGCGTGCAGTCGCCGCATTCGTGGCGCAAGTACTGGGAGGTGCTGGAGGACGCGCGCGACGTCTTCGGGCCCGAGAAGTTCGGGGCGCACATCATCGTCGGCATGGGCGAGAGCGAGCACGACGTGCTGGCGCTGGTGCAGCGGCTGCGCGACATGGGCGGCCACAGTCACATGTTCTGCTTCTTCCCCGAGAAGGGCTCGCTGATGGACCATTTGCCGGCGACGCCGCGCGACCAGTGGCGGCGGGTGCAGCTCGGCCGCTACCTGATCGACTATTGCGGCGTGCGGGTCGAGCGGATGGCGTTCGACGAGGCGGGGCGCGTCGCCGATTTCGG
>JBFHDX010000121.1:0-10665 GCA_041584475.1 Alphaproteobacteria bacterium | reverse complement strand
TCCTCGCCGGCGACCTTGTCGAGATGGTCGAGCACGCGGCGCACGATGCCCTGGCGAATCTTCGCCGTCACCGGATTGTCCTGCAGCATCTCGCGGCTGACGTTGAGCGGCAGGTCCTCGGAATCGACGACGCCGCGCAGGAAGCGCAGCCACGGCGGCACCAGCCCGGTCTCGTGGTCGGTGATGAAGACGCGCCTGACGTAAAGCTTCACGCGGCTCTCGCGCTCGGGCATGAACAGGTCGAACGGCCGCTGCGAAGGGATGAACACCAGCGCGCGGTAGTCGATCACGCCCTCGGCGTGGAAGTGCAGCGTCGCCCAGGGCTCGTCCATGGCGTGCGCGACGTGGTGGTAGAATTCCTTGTACTGGCCCTCGTCGATCTCCGACTTCGGGCGCGTCCACAGCGCCGCCCCGGTGTTCGCCTGTTCGGGCTTGCCGTCCGCCTCGGCGAGCGTGATCGGGAACGGAATGTGGTCGGAATAGCGCTTGACGATCGCCTGCAGCCGGCCGCGGTCGACGAAGTCGTCGCCGTCCTTGCCGAGATGGACGGTCACGTCGGTGCCGCGGCCGTCGCGCTCGGCCGGCTCGATCGTGAAGCTGCCCTTGCCCTCCGACGACCAGCGCCAGGCCTGCTTTTCGCCGGCGCGCCGCGTCGTCACATCGACGCGGTCGGCGACCATGAAGGCGGAGTAGAAGCCGACGCCGAACTGGCCGATCAGCGAGGTGTCCTTGCGGGCGTCGCCGGTCAGGCTGTCGAGGAACGCCGCCGTGCCCGACCGCGCGATGGTGCCGAGATTCTCGATCAAATCGTCGCGGTTCATGCCGATGCCGTTGTCGGCGACGGTCACCGTGCGCGCCTTCGCATCGACGCTGACGGCGATGCGGTAGTCGGCGTCGCCGGCGGCGAGCTTCGGGTCGGTCAGCGCCGCGTGGCGCAGCCGGTCGCAGGCGTCCGACGCGTTCGAGATGAGCTCGCGCAGGAAGATGTCCTTCTCGCTGTACAGCGAGTGCGCGACGATATCGAGCAGGCGGCTCATCTCCGCCTGGAAGTTCAGGGTCTCCGCGGCGCCGGCCGGCTTGCGGCCGCCCTTGGCAGCGGCCTTCTTTTTCGTCTTGGCGCTCGCTTTTGCCATCGTCCGTTCCCCCGGATCTGTCCGATTACGACGCGAGTTCGTGGGCGATATATGTGTGACGCCGCGCCGAGCCGCAAGACCGGCCGACGCTCGCATGGCGGCGCCAGTCGTGCTATCGATCCCGGTGCGGCCTTCGCGGTGCCGACATTGCAGAGTGAAAGGAGCGGGAATGCGACGGGCCCTGTTGGTATTGTCGGTTCTTGGCGCTGCGGTCTCGCTTGTGTCCGGGCCGGCGGCGGCGCAGGACGAGATCGGCGCGCTGTTCGCCGACAGCCTCTTCGCCGAGGAACGGATCACCCAGAGCGTGCGCGAGCGGCCCGACGTCTCGTGGCTGGACAAGGCCGACATGAACGACCTGCTGCTCGCCCGGCAGGCGCTGTCGGGCTTTTTCCAGAAGCTGCGCGCCGGCTGGCAGGGGGGTGCGGCGCCGTTCCTGACGCCGGAGCTGGCCCGCCGCTATCCCGAGAAGGACATGCTGCGGCGCGAACGCTTCGGCGCCGAGACCTATCTCAGCTTCGAGATCATCGATTTCCGTATTGCCGACGACAATAGCGAGATAAAATTGCGCTACTTCCTGAGCGAGAACGACCGCGGCCGGGCGCTGATCCGCCAGCGGGCCGTGACGTTCCTGCGGGTCGGCGCGGAATGGCGCATATCGGAGTTCGACAATTTCGAGTTCGAATGAGGGCGTCGCGCCGGCGCGGCGAGGGCGGCCATGACGACCGGGACGACCGAGGCATACGCCGAGGCGCGTGAGCGGCTCCTCGCCGAGCTCGACGAGGAGGTGCGCGACACCGCGCGCTGGCTGGGCGTCGAGCGGCTGGATACGCGGGTGCGCGCGGCGCTCGCCAGCGTGCCGCGGCACGAGTTCGTGCCGGCGTGGGAGCGTCCCTTCGCCTACGCCAACCGGCCGCTGGCGATCGGCCACGGCCAGACCATCTCGCAGCCCTACATCGTCGCGGCGATGACCCAGATGCTGTGCCTCGGCCCCGACTCGCGCGTGCTCGAGATCGGCACCGGCTGCGGCTACCAGGCGGCGGTGCTGGCCCGGGTCGCGCGCGAGGTGTGGTCGGTCGAGCGCATACCCGAGCTGGCCGAGAGCGCGCAAAAGCGGCTCGAGCGGCTCGGCTACGCGAACGTCCACGTGCGCTGCTCCGACGGCAGCAAGGGCTGGCCGGAGCAGGCGCCGTTCGACGGCATCCTGGTCACCGCGGCGGCGCCGAAAGGCGTGCCGCCAGCACTCGTCGAGCAGCTCGCGCCGAGCGGCCGCATGGCGATCCCGGTGGGCCAGGGCCGCTTCGAGCAGACGCTGATGCTGGTCACCAAGGACGCCGACGGCAAGGTCACCGAGACCCCGGGCCTGCCGGTCGCGTTCGTGCCGCTGGTGCCGGACGAAGGCGGTTAATCGCATTTTAGCGTTTGGCTGCGACATTCGTGCACCCGCTGAACGTACCGCATGCGACGCCCAGCCTGAGCCGCAACTGTGCAAACGCGAGTGACGTTGCGGAAGCGGGAGTCCGTACGACGGGCTTTCGAGGATTCGGGGATCGATCGTGTCGGATGTGCTGGAATTCTCCTATCGGTACCGTACCTGGAAACTGATGCTGGCAACCGTGGTCTGCCTGGTGGTTGCCACGGGTATGGCCTATGTCGCGTTCCACAACCACAGCGGCCTGCGATTCTACAAGATCATCACCCTGCCGCCCGGAGGCGCCACCGTGTTGTATTGGTCGGTCGCCGCCCTCTGCGCCGCGCTTGCGATTCTTACGCTTGCCGCAATTGCATCGGGGGTTACGCGCAGGACCTATACGCTCCGCCTGACGCCTACGACATTTGCGGGTCCGAGGTCCGCGGTGTTTCCGGGAGAAGAAATCGAGATTCCCTTCGCTGAGATCGAGCGCCTCAACCTGCAGACCTATCGGCAGCTGAGAACCTTGCGCGTGAGGAGCGCAAGAGGCAATGTCACGGTCAACTCGTCCGACATCGGCAACAGGGCCTTCGATGAGTTGCTCGCCACCCTACAGAGAAGAATTCAAGCGTTGCATACCGTCTGACGGGCAGGCGATCACCGACGTAGAGATCATCGACACCGGCAGTGCCGTCCGCGTCACCTGGGTCGACGGCGCGACCGCGCGGTTCCACGCGATCTGGCTGCGCGACAACGCGCTCGACGAGGCCACGCGCGCGCCTGGCAGCGGCCAGCGGCTGATCACCATCCTCGACATCCCGGCGCAGACGCGCATCGCCGAGGCCACGGTCGAGGCGGGCGACGGGCTCGCGCTGCGATTTCTGCCCGAGGACAAGCGCGTCGCCTTCCCGGGGGCGTGGCTGCGGGCGCGCATCTACGACCGGGCGGCGCCCGCCGGCGCGGGCTGGCTGCCCGCCGGCCTCGAGACCTGGGATGCGACGCTGGCGCCCGCGATTCCCGTCGTCGGCTTTGGCGATGCCGCCGGCGAGCGGGCGGCGCTGGCCGTCTGGCTCGCGGCGGTGCGCCGCTACGGTTTCGCCATGATGACCGGCGTGCCCGCCGAGAGCGGGGCGGTGTGCCGCGTCGCCGAGCTGTTCGGCTACGTGCGCGAGACCAATTACGGGCGCTGGTTCGACGTGCGCGCGCAGGTCGATCCGGTCAACCTCGCCTATACCGGGCTCGGACTGCAGGCGCACACCGACAACCCGTACCGCGACCCGGTGCCGACGCTGCAGCTGCTCGCCTGCCTCGAGAACTCGGCGGACGGCGGCGAGTCGCTCGTCGTCGACGGGTTCCGCGCGGCGCAGCTGCTGCGCGACGAGGCGCCCGACGACTTCGCGCTGCTTGCGCGCTACTGCGCCCGCTTCGAATTCGCCGGCAGCCGCGACGTCCGCCTGCGCGCCCGCCGGCCGGTGCTCGAGCTCGCGCCCGACGGCGCGCTCGTCGCGGTCCGCTTCAACAACCGCTCGGCGGCGCCGTTCACCGACATCCCGTACGACGCGATGGCGGCCTATTACGCGGCGTACCGGCGCTTCGCCGGCATCCTCGAGCGGTCGGACCTCGCGGTCGAGTTCCGGCTCGAGCCCGGCGAGCTGTTCATCGTCGACAACACGCGCGTGCTGCATTCGCGGCGCGCCTTTTCCGGCGCGGGCACGCGCTGGCTGCAGGGCTGCTACGCCGACCGCGACGGGCTGCTGTCGACGCTGGCGGCGATCGAGGACGCAACGCAGGAGGCTGCGGAATGACGGAGAACGCCCTGACGCGCGAGACCATCGTCGACTTCATCGCCGACATCCTCGAGCGGCGCGGCGCCGACTCCTATCTCGGCGAGGGCGTCACCATGCTGCAGCACATGCTGCAGGGCGCCTGTCTGGCGGAGCGGGAGGGCGCCTCCGAGGCGCTGATCGCCGGCGCGCTGCTGCACGACATCGGCCACTACACGTCCGAGTTCCCCGAGGACGCGCTGGAGCGGGGCGTCAACAACTTCCACGACGAGGCCGGCGCGCGGGTGCTGGAGCCGTTCTTCCCGGCCGAGGTCGTCGCCTGCGTGCGCCATCACGTCGCCGCCAAGCGCTATCTCTGCGCCGTCGAGCCCGACTATTTCGACCGCCTCTCGCCGGCCTCGGTGCGCTCGCTCGAGCTCCAGGGCGGGCCGATGAGCGCGGACGAGGTCGCCGGATTCGAGGCCAATCCCTACCGCGAGCAGATCGTCCGGGTGCGGCGCTGGGACGAGGCGGCGAAGGATGCGGAGATGCGCACGCCGCCCTTCGCGCACTATGCGCCGCTCCTGCGCCGTCTGGTCGCGCGCGGGCCGGGTTAGCCTGTCCCGCTCCCCAACCCTTCCGGCGCCAAGCGGGAGAGGGGCTCGACACCCTGGCTGGCCGATCCGTGAACCCTCTCCCGCCATGGGCGGGGGAGGGAAGGGAGGGGGTGAGATTCGCGGCGCGACGAGCGGAATCGTCGTCCGGATCATCGGCCGGGACTCCGACCGGACAATTCCCTCCGCAGCTCCGATCCCGTTCAGCCGTCGGACAGCCGCTCCGCCAGCGCCTCGCCGTTGCGCACGCAGTCGGCGACCGAGACGCCGCCGCGCCAGCTCGCCTGCAGGTGCAGGCCGGGCAGCTTCGCCGCCAACGCGTCGAGGCGCGCGATGCGGTCGAGGTGGCCGAGCGCGTATTGCGGGATCGCCGCCGCATAGCGGGTGAGGCGGACGAGCTCCGGCGCGCCCTCGGCGTCCAGCGCCGCCGCCAGGTCGCCGGTCAGCTGACGCAGCAGCGCCGCGTCGTCGAGATCGGGCGCCTCCGGGTCCGTGGTGCCGCCGATGAAGGCGGTGATCAGTGTCATGCCCTCGGGCGCGCGGCCGGGGAAGAGGGTGCTCGAGAACAGCCCGCCGAGCGTACGCACGCCCTCGACGCGCGGCACCAGGAAGCCGAACCCGTCGAGCGGGTGGCCGATCCGGTCGCGCGCATAGCCCAGCCCGGCCGAGACGATCGGCGCGTACGCGATGCCGCGCAGCAGCGCCGCCGCGTCGGCCGACAGCGGCTCGAGGAGGTCGGCCGCGGCGCCCGCCGCCACCGCCAGCACGACCCTCTCGGCGACAATCTCCTGCGGCCCGTCCGGCGAGGCGTAGCGAACCGCCCAGGCCCCGTCCTTCGCCGTCAGCCGCTCGACCCGGCAGCCGGTCTCGACCGTGCCCGAGGGCAGCTTTTCCGCTATTCCGGCGGGCAGCACCGCCATGCCCTCGTCGAACGAGACCAGCCTTCCGGCGGGGGTGCCGGCGCTCTTCAGCTTGCGCATGGCGAAGGCGCCGCGGATCAGCGAGCCGTGCTTGTGCTCCAGCGCGTAGATGCGCGGCACCGCGGCGCGCACCGACAGCGTCGCCGCGTCGCCGGCATAGACGCCGGAGATGAAGGGCGCCACCGCGTAGTCGAGGAACTCGCGGCCGAGCCGCCGGGTGACGAACGCGGCGACGGTCTCCTCGCCGGCGGCGCGGCCGATGAACGGCTCGGCGAGCAGGCGCAGCTTGGCCGGCCAGGAGAACAGCTTCGTCGCGACCGCCGCCGGCGGCGAGAGCGGCAGCGGCAACAGGCGGCCGCCGCGCATGACGAAGCGCTTGCGCGCCGCCGGCGCCGCCTCGATCATGCGCTCGGCCAGACCGGTCTGCTCGACGATGCGTCCCAGCGCGTCGTCCGGCGTGCCGGGTTTCTGCATCGTCGAGTTTGGCCCGCGCTCGATCAGCCAGCCGTCGCCGCGCTCGGTCTCGATGACGCCGCCCGCGCGCGCGCCGGCGTCGAGGACGCGCACCGTGTGGCCCCTGCGGTGCAGGAACCAGGCCGCGGACAGGCCGGAGATGCCGGCGCCGACGATGACGATCATGCCTCACACCGAGCGGGTTGCGGGTACGCGCTGCGACGTCGCCGCGATCCTGCCTAAAGCGGCGGGGCGAGGCAAGCGGGGGCGCCGGCGAGGCGGCCGGTCTACGCGCCCTCCCCGAGCCACGCTAGCGCCGACTCCTCGGCGCCGAACGGGAACTGCCGGATCTCGGCGCTGACGAAGTGGGCGGCGATCTTCGGCGCGAAGTGCAGGATCGGCGAATCGCTGACCACGGCCACCCGGCGGATCTTGCGGTGGTGCTGGCGCACGAACTTCAGATGGCCCATCACGGCGTACAGATCCTCCCAGCCGGGAAAGCGCCGGGCGTGGATCATCAGGCCGTTGAGCGCGCCGTGCGCCTCGATGTACGCATCGGCGTCGACGGCGACGCGCGTGAAATCCTCTGCCGACAGCGGTCCCTCGGGGCGGACGATCAGGACGCCCTCGGCGCTGCGCAGTTCGTGCTTGAGCATGGCTCGCCTCCGTGTGTGTCGTCCGCCTTCGCGGCGGGAGATCCGTCAGTCGTACCGGTACCTGGGTTCCCAGTCGCCGGCGCCGCCGGGCAGCAGGTCGAGGAAATGCCAGACGCTGCAGAAATCGTCGCCCGGCCCCAGCGCCGTGTCGGACACCCGGACGATGTGTCCGTCGCGGCGCCGGAACACCGAGACGCCCGGCGCCCAGCCTTCCGCCTCGCTGCCGTAGCCCATGTCCGTCGCGAACCTCGTGCCGTCGTGGCTCGCCATCGGGAAACGCCAGCCGCGGCCGGCGGCGAAGCCCCGCTGCACGGCCGGCGGATCGGGGCTGGTGACGACGAAGGCGGCGCGGTCGGCGAGATGCTCGTAGACGCCGTTGAAGCCGTCGGCCCACAGCGTGCAGTAGCGGCACGAGCGGCCCATGTTGTGGATCACGATCAGCTCGTCCTTGTCGCCGAACAGCGTCGACAGGCTCACCGCGCCGGACTCCGTCTCCAGCACGTAATCCTCGACCTCATGCGGCTCGACCGCCGCCTGCAGTTTGCGGATCTCCTCGCGCAGGCCGGCGATGCGGTCCCGGACCGCCGAGATCTGTCGCATTCCCTCCGCGTAATTCATGACACAACTCCCTCGACCGATGTCGTCCCCGACGCCCGCCCGCGGGACACCGGGTCTCAATCCGACGGGCCGAGCATCCGCTCCGGCCGTACCCATTCGTCGAACTGCTCTTCGCTGACGAGGCCGAGTGCGAGCGCCGCCGCCTTCAGCGTCGTGCCGTCCGCATGCGCCTTCTTGGCGATTCTCGCAGCCTCGTCGTAGCCGATGTGCGGGGCGAGCGCGGTGACCAGCATCAGCGAGCGCTCGACCAGCTCGGCGATGCGCTCGCGGTTCGCCTCGATGCCGGCGACGCAGTTGTCGGCGAAGCTCGTGCACGCGTCGGCGAGCAGGCGGATCGACTGCAGCAGATTATAGATCATCACCGGCTTGAAGACGTTGAGTTCGAAATGGCCGCTGGCCCCGGCCACGGTGATCGCCGTGTGGTTGCCGATGACCTGCGCGCAGACCTGGGTCAGCGCCTCGGCCTGCGTCGGGTTGACCTTGCCCGGCATGATCGACGAGCCGGGCTCGTTCGCGGGCAGCGTCAGCTCGCCGAGGCCGCTGCGCGGGCCCGAGGCGAGGAAGCGTATGTCGTTGGCGATCTTGTTGAGCGAGGCGGCGAGCACGTTGAGCGCGCCGGACGCCTCGACGACGGCGTCGTGCGCGGCCAGCGCCTCGAACTTGTTCGGCGCGGTGGTGAACGGCAGGCCGGTGATCTCGGCGACCGTCGCCGCGAAACGCTCGGCGAAGCCGGCCTTGGCGTTGAGGCCGGTGCCGACGGCGGTGCCGCCCTGCGCCAGCGCGCAGAGGCGCGGCAGCGCGCCCTCGATGCGAGCGATGCCGAACTCCACCTGTGCGGCGTAGCCCGAGAATTCCTGGCCGAGCGTCAGCGGCGTCGCGTCCTGGGTGTGGGTGCGGCCGATCTTGACGATGTCGGCGAACGCCCGGGCCCTGCCGTCGAGCGCGTCGTGCAGGAGGCCGAGCGCGGGCACCAGCCGGCCGCTCACCTCCTGCACCGCGGCGATGTGCATCGCCGTCGGGAAGGTGTCGTTCGACGACTGGCCGCGGTTTACGTGGTCGTTCGGGTGCACCGGGTCCTTCGCGCCCGGTTTCCCGCCGAGCAGCTCGATGGCGCGGTTGGCGATCACCTCGTTGGCGTTCATGTTGGTCTGGGTGCCCGAGCCGGTCTGCCAGACGACGAGCGGGAAGTGGTCGGCCAGCGTGCCGTCGATCACCTCCTCCGCCGCGCGCACGATGGCCTCGCCGATGCGGTCTTCGAGCTCGCCGAGTTCGATGTTGACCAACGCCGCCGCCTTCTTCTGGATGCCGAGCGCGCGGATCAGCGGCGCCGGCATGCGCTCCTCGCCGATGCGGAAATTCTCGAGGCTGCGCTGGGTCTGCGCGCCCCAGTAGCGGTCGGCCGGGACCGCGACCTCGCCCATGCTGTCGGTCTCGGTTCGGGTTCTGGTCATGGTCGTGCTGTCATCCGTTAACGCGGTCGAGGCGCCTGGCCGGCCCGGCGTCGCCGTCTGCGCCGATCGAATTGCCCCGCCGCGCCGTATTCGGGCCTGCAAAGCAATATTGTACAGCGGCGCCTCGCTGTCGATGCGCCGGCGGCAGGCGGACCGCTCGTGCGGGCCGGCCGCGTCGGTCGCGCGCGGCGATCACTCCGTGGCGGACAGGGTCGCGACGACCAGACCGCGATCCGGCCCGCCGCCGCCGGGCGATGCGATCAGCTCCCGCAACAGCTTGCGCTTGAGTGCCTCGCCGAAGACCTCGTAGCTGCGGGCCTCGATGGCGAAGCGGCCGCCGCCGCCGATGACGTCGCTGATGTAGAACTCGGTCATCGTGGCGGCGCCCCACTGCACGGTCGAGTACGTCATGCGGCCGTCGAACGTGCCGATGATCCGGTCGTCGACGATGGGCAGGGCGTTGATCGTGATGCCGGCCGCGACCGCGCGGTCGCGCACGCCCGCCGTCCGCCCGCCATCGTAAGGATGGTCGCTGGCGATATCGATGACCAGACGGGCACCGCCGAAGCCGCCGGCCAGCAGAAGCTGCGCGGCCTTGGCCACGCCGGCGGCCATGGCGGTGTCACCGGCGCTGGTCCGCGGCGCGCGGGCGACGGCGTCGCCGAAGGCGCGCGCCGAATCGGCGTCGGTCAGCACGTCCCAACCCTTCACCAGGATGACCTCGTGCTTGCCGGAGAACTCGACATAGGCGACGGCCACGCCGCCGCTGTTGGCGCCGATCGCGGCGACGACCTCCGGGTCCGAGAACGCCGCCCGGTAGCCGTCCTTGACCATGGCGTACTCGGCGTCGTCCATGCTGTTCGAGACATCGTTCAGCAGCACGAGCGCCATCTCGAGCGCGACGGCGGGGCAGGGCGCGGCGATCGCGGCCGCAAGCGAGGCGACGAGCGTAACGACGGAGCGGCGCATGCGGAAATCCCTTCCTGGCGGAAACCGCGACATGCAGCGACGACGCCAGCCTAGTCGGGCCCGGGCTCGATGTCCACGCCGCGGCACCCGGGGCGGCGACACCCTCAGCGCGTCTCGCGATCGACCGCGGCGGCGAGGTCGCGCAACGCATCCGAGACCTCGACGGGGTAGGCCGCGCCCGGCTCGAGGCGGCGCAGCGGCTCCGGCAGGCGCGCCAGCTCGGCCGCGCAATGGGCGCGGATTTCGTCCAGCGCCGGCAGCGCGCCGATCCGCTTGCCGCCCCTCATCACCGGCCGGATCAGCGCCTCGCCGTCCTGCGCGTCGTCTTCGACGGTGAGCACGTCGCCCGCCACGCGGCCGTCGGCGCCGAGGCGCCGGAACACCTGCTTGCGGCCGGGCCACGTCGCCTTGCCCTCGGAGCGCTTGCGCTTCGGCGCGCCGGCATATTCCTGCAGCTTGTAGGCGCAGTCGAGCGCCGCCACGTCGGACGAGGTGGTGAGCGACGTGCCGATGCCGTAGCCGTCGATCGGCGCGCCGTCGCCGACGTACGCCAGAAGCCGGTCCTCGTCGATGCCGCCGCTGGCGAAGATCGCCACCTCCGCGAGCCCGTGCCCGTCCAGTATTTTCCGAACCTTGCGGGCATGGTCCGCAAGATCGCCGCTGTCGAGCCGCACCCCGGC
>JBFHDX010000120.1:0-10834 GCA_041584475.1 Alphaproteobacteria bacterium | reverse complement strand
GTCGCGGCCGCCGCCCCCGGCTGATCGACCCCGTCGACGTGGAGCTGATCAAGCGGGCGATCTACGCCCCGGCGACCGGCGGCGGCATCACCGTCACCCGGCTCGAGGCGGAGGTCATCTTCGACCTCAACGACGCGACGGTCCGGTCGGAAAACCATCCCGCCTGGCAGGACCTCTTCGTCTACGCCATCGCCAACCATCTGATGTTCCCGCGCCCGGCGCCCGCACCCGAACCCAGGGAATCGGTCCTGCGTCGCGAGCAGTGGCTGCAGGAGCGACGCGGTACGGGCCGGCTGCTGCTCGAGACAGGCAAGGCGGCGGCCCGACTCGACCTCGACTTCCAGGGGTTTCGCGATGCGCTGAAGGGACCGGTCCGCGCGCTCGACGCGGATCAGGAGGCGCGCGACGCGCGGATCGCGTACGAGCGCGAGACCATCGACGAGGAGGAAGCACGCTGGCTGATCGGCCGCATCAAGCGCGACGGGGTCCTCAACGACAACGAACGCGCCCTGCTCGCGTTCATTCGCAAGCATTCGCCGAACATCCATCCCTCGCTCGAACCGCTGCTCGCGGAAGCCGGCGCCTAGCATCCGTCCGGTCCGGAATTGCGGCGGCCCGCAAGCCGGGCGATACGCGATGCGCTGGGCTCGCAACATGCGCTAGAGTGGCGCCATGGCGCCACCCGAGACGTTGACCGAAGCCACGCTGGCCGAAGGCCTGGACGCGCTGGCCCGCAGCGACGCCGACTTCGCGCGCGCCTACCGCGAGGCCGGCATGCCGCCGCTCCGCCGCCGCGACCCCGGCTTTCCGACCCTGTTGCGCGCCATCGTCGCGCAGCAGCTCTCGGCCAAGGCGGCGGCGACGATCTGGTCGCGACTCGAGGGGGCCGTGCAACCCCTCGTGCCCGCAAGCTTGCTCGAACTCTCCGACGACGCGTTGCGGCGCTGCGGGCTCAGCCGGCAGAAGATCGCCTATGCCCGGGCGCTGGCGGCGGACGTTGCGTCGCGCCGCGTCGACCTGCACGGGCTCGGCCGCCACGACGACGAGACGGCCATCGAGGAACTCGTCAAGCTCAAGGGCATCGGTCGCTGGACGGCTGAGGTCTATCTGCTGTTCGCGCTCGGCCGATGCGACGTCTTTCCGGCGGACGATCTGGCGCTGATGGTGGCCGCGCAGCGCCTGAAGCGGCTCGACGCACGGCCGGACGGCAAGACGCTGCGCATGATCGCCGAGCCGTGGCGCCCGTGGCGCGGCGCTGCCGCCCATTTTCTCTGGCACTATTATCGTTTCGAGCCGCTCTAGGGCGTTATCCGATTGGTTCGCTTCCGCCCGCGCGGTGCCGATTCCACGTAGACGGATGATGTACCGGGAGCGTCTGGCCGGGCCCTCGACGGTCGCGCTTCGGACCCCGCCGGCAGCGGCCGCAGGGACCCATGTCTCGGAGGCCGAGCCGGCGGACCGTGTTGCTGCATGACGGTTTTTTAACCATAGGCCCCATATCTTGTAAGTACTTGGTAGTTCGGCTATCAAGGGAAACACGCCGCCGCGCTGAGGCGACGCGAGCAACGAGCGAAGAGGATGACGATCGAGCTCAATGCCTGTCCGGCCCTCGTGCTGAACGCCGACTTCCGGCCGCTCAGCTACTTCCCGCTGTCGCTGTGGCCGTGGCAGGAGGCGGTGAAGGCCGTGTTCCTCGAGCGCGTCAATATCGTCTCGCAATATGACGAGCTGGTTCACTCGCCGTCGCTCGAGATGCGGCTGCCCAGCGTGATTTCGCTCAAGGAATACGTCCCGACGAAGCGCACCGCCGCGTTCACCCGATTCAACGTGTTCCTGCGCGATCGCTTCACGTGCCAGTATTGCAGCGAACCGGCGCCATCGCACGAACTGACGTTCGACCATTTGATTCCGCGATCACGAGGCGGACGCACAACCTGGGAGAACGTGGTCACGGCGTGCGGCCCGTGCAATCTGCGCAAGGGCAACCGCTCGCCTCGCGAATGCGGCATGCTGCCGCGCCACGACCCGTACCGCCCCACGACCTGGCAGCTGCAGGAGCACGGCCGCGGGTTCCCGCCGAACTTCCTGCACGAGAGCTGGCGCGACTTCCTCTACTGGGATGTCGAGCTCGATCCCGAATAGGGCGAACCGGCAACGCCGCGGCGGCCGGCCCTCGGCCCTTCAGATCCGTTCCGACAGCCAGATGGCCAGGCGCGAGCCGGCCTTGATCGCCGCCGAGAGTACGGTGTAGGCCGGTGCCTGCTCGGCGCCGTGCGCCAGCGCCGAGTCGCGGTGCTCGAGTTCGTCCGCCCGGAACGCCGCGACGATCTCTCTGAGTTCCGTCTCCTCGGGCAGCGCTTCCAGGGCCCGCGCCTGGCCCGCGTAATGCTCGTCGATGGTCTCCTCGACGGCGACGGTGCAGGCCATGGCCGCCTTCTCGCCGAGCAGGGCGGTCGCCGCGCCAAGCGCGAAACCGGCGACATTCCAGAGCGGCATCAGCACCGTCGGCCGAGCGCCGCGCTCGACGATCAGCCGTTCGAACGTCTCCAGGTGCCGCCGCTCCTGCTCCGCCATGCGCCGCACCTCGGCGGTTGCCGGTGATCTCGCGGGCAGGGCCGCAAGCTGTCCGTCGTAGATTCGTCCGGCGCCGAACTCGCCGGCGTGATCGACGCGCACGATGCGGTCGATCAGCGCGTGGCCGTGCGGGTCGCCGGGGAGCCACGCCGGACCGGGCCGGTTGCGGCGCCGGGCGCCGTCACCGGACGGCTTGTCCGCTGCCGCCATCACCGCCTCCCGGCGAACGCCAGTGCCGCGGCGACAAACGAGATGATCGTGTTGTAGCCGGCCATCGAGATACCCCATTTCTGCCACGGGATCACGTCGCAGCGGGGTTCCGCCCCCGCCCGAAGCATGCGCTGCAGCTCGCCGAGGTTCTGCGGCAGTTCCTGGGGTGCGCTGCACGCGCCCGGACCCGCCCACCAGTGCTGCTCGACGCCGACGTGATAGAATCCGAGCCCTGCGCCCGCCAGCAGCGCGAGGCCGGTCAGCAGCATCAGCGTTCGCTGCAGCGGCCCCGTGAACGACATCAGCACGATGACCAGCGACATCCCGCCCGCCGCGATCCAGGGCAGCCGCTGGTAGAGGCACAGCACGCACGGCTGTACGCCGCCGATGTACTGGGCGCTGTAGGCCGCTGCAAGTATCGCGGCGGAGATCGCGAGAATGAGGCTGGGGGCGATGGTTCGCATGGCTACCGGCTGATCGTTCAAAAAAGGAATTTTAGCGCCAGGAAACCGCCAAGCAACAGCACGAAGGCGGCCAGTGCGACGATCTCCAGGCGTTTCTCGACGAAGTCGCGCACCGGAGGGCCGGCCCAGTACAGCAGCGCGGCCTCGACGAAGAAGCGCAGACCGCGGCTGCCCAGCGACGCGAGACCGAAGACGACGGGATCGAGGGCCACGACGCCGCTGGCGATGGTGATCACCTTGTAGGGCAAAGGCGTCAGACCGAAACCGAAGACGATCCATGCGCCGTATTCGCGGTAGCCCTCCTGGAACCGGGCGAAGGCGTCCTCGAAGCCGTACAGCCCGATGATCGGCTGGCCGATGGTCTCGAACAGGAAATAGCCGATGAGGTACCCGAAGAAGCCGCCGAGCACCGAGGCAACGGTGCACAGGCCGGCGATCGCCCAGGCGCGCCTGCGTTCCGCCAGCACCATGGGGATCAGCATGACGTCGGGCGGGATCGGAAAGAACGAGCTCTCGACGAAGGAGACGCCGGCGAGCCACGGCATGGCACGGCGGTCGCCGGCCTTTTCCATCGTCCAGTCGTAGAGCCGGCGCAGCGGCGACATCCGGGTTCCGGTCATTGTTGGTCGATGCGGGCGGGGCGGAGCATAGACCGCGACCGAAGCCGCGTCACGCGTCGTCGTCCCGGGATTGACCCCCGGTCGGCGGCGCGTATGATGCGCCGTGTCCGAAAATCCGTGCCCCTGTGGCGGAACTGGTAGACGCGGCAGACTCAAAATCTGTTTCCGGCAACGGAGTGGGAGTTCGAGTCTCCCCGGGGGCACCAAGATTCGCGGGTGAAAGCCCGCGGGACGGCACTTCCGCGCAACAGCAGCTTCCAGATCCTGACATCATGCATCGCCGTCCACCGCGCACATTGTTGGGACCGACCGCCCCGGCGCGGGCCCGGCGGTCGCTTCGAGGGACGAGCAGGAGGAAACGGTGAAAGCGGTGATCCTCGCCGGCGGGCTCGGCACCCGCCTCGCCGAAGAGACCGAGATCCGGCCGAAGCCGATGGTCGAGATCGGTGGCTATCCGATGCTGTGGCACATCATGAAGATCTATGCGGCGCACGACATCACGGATTTCATCGTCTGCCTCGGTTACAAGGGATACGTCATCAAGGAGTACTTCACCAACTACGTCCTGCACCGCTCGGACGTGACGCTCGATCTCGGCCGCAACGAGATGGTCTATCACTCGACGTCGGCCGAACCGTGGCGGGTGACGCTGGTCGACACGGGCGCGCAGACGCAGACCGGCGGCCGGCTGCGCCGCATCGCCGACTGGGTCGCCGGCGAGGATGCCTTCTGCATGACCTATGGCGACGGGCTGGCCGATATCGACGTCACGGCGTCGATCGCCTTCCACCGGGAGCACGGCAAGGCGGCGACGATGACGGTGGTGCAGCCGCCCGGGCGCTTCGGCGCGGCGACGCTGGACGATGACCGGGTGACCGGGTTCTCGGAGAAGCCGAAGGGCGACGGCGGGTTCATCAATGGCGGATTTTTCGTCCTCTCGCCGAGTGCGCTTGCGCCGATCGACGGCGACGACTCGATCTGGGAGCGAAAGCCCCTGGAATCCCTCGCGCGGAGCGGGGAGCTGATGGCGTACCGCCATCTCGGGTTCTGGCAGGCCATGGACACGCTGCGCGACAAGCAGCGGCTCGAAGAGCTCTGGAGCGGCGGTGCGGCGCCCTGGAGAGTGTGGTGACCGAACCCGAGTTCTGGCGCGGCCGGCGCGTTCTGGTTACCGGCCATACGGGATTCAAGGGTGCCTGGTTGTGCCGCTGGCTGGAGCGGCTCGGCGCGGCGATGACCGGCATCGCGCTGCCGCCAGAGACCGAGCCCAGCCTTTTCGAGCTGCTGAGACCCTGGGACTCGCTCGAGTCGCACGAGTTCGACCTGCTCGACGCGCAGAAACTCCGTGCGGTGGTCGCCGGGAGCGAGCCGGAAATCGTCATCCACATGGCCGCGCAGGCACTGCTGCCGCGCTCGTACCGGGACCCGGCGGGCACGTGGGCGAGCAACGTCAGCGGCACGGTCAACCTGCTCGAGGCGCTGCGCGGCGTTCCGGCGGTCCGCGCCATCCTCGTGGTCACCAGCGACAAGGTATACCGCAACACCGAGTCCGGACATCCGTTCACTGAGGACGACGCGCTCGGCGGCGACGATCCGTATTCGAGCTCGAAGGCGGCGACCGAGATCGCCGTCGGCGCGTGGCGCAGCAGCTTCTTCGCGTCGGGGCCGCCGCTGGCGACGGCGCGCGCCGGCAACGTCATCGGCGGCGGCGACTGGGCCGCGGACCGGCTGGTTCCCGATTTCATCCGCGCGGCGACGCGCAGCGAGACGCTGGAATTACGGCAGCCGGAGGCGGTGCGGCCGTGGCAGCACGTGCTCGATCCGCTGGCCGGATATCTGCGATACGCGCAACGGCTGGCCGAGGGAGAACAGGTGCCGCTTGCGCTCAATTTCGGGCCGCACACGCCGGCGCGATGCACGGTCGAGGAGGTCGTGCGGCACCTAGCCGAGCGCCTGGGATCCGAGAACGCATGGAAGGCCGTCCCGGCGCCGGCGACGCGCGAGAAGAAGTCGCTGCTGCTCGACGCGGGCCTGGCCGCCAGGGCGCTCGACTGGCGCGCGAGGCTCGATGTTCGCCAGGCCCTCGACTGGACCGCCGAGTGGTACGCGCGTTGGCGCGCTGGCGACGACCCCCGCGTGCTGACCGACGATCAGATCATGCGTTACTCGGCGCTGGACGACGCGTAGCGAAACGGGCTGTCGAACTCGGCAAGCGGCGGCAGGCCGGCGTCGCGTTCGGAAATGATCGGTTCGCGTAGCGGCCAGTCGATACCCGCCGAATCCCAGCGTATGCCGGTGTCCGCCGCGGGCGCATGGACGCTGGTCGTCATGTAGAGCAGTACCGCGACGTCGCCCTCGACGCAGAATCCGTGGGCGACGCCGCGGGGAATGTAGACGGCGTTGCCGGTGTCGGCGCGCAGCCGCACGACGCTGTGACGGCCGTAGGCGGGTGAGCCGCGACGCAAATCGACCGCCGCATCGAACGCCGCGCCGTGAACGCAGGTGACAAGCTTTGCATGGTCGTGGGGCGGCAACTGGAAATGCAGGCCCCGCACGACGCCGCGGACCGAAAAGGTCCAGTATGCCTCCCGGAACCCGGAATCGAGGCCGGCCGCCTCGAACGCGTCGGCGTGCAGGAGCTTGACGAAACGGCCGCGCGGATCGACGTGCACCGTCGGACGCAGCTCGACGACGCCGGGGACCGACAGCGGCACGAAGTCAAACATGTTCCGCATTCCAGAGCGTCCGCAGGCCGTCCTCGAGGCCGATTTCGGGCTGCCAGCCGGGCAGCGGGCGGCCACGGGACCACGGGACCATCACTTCGCGGGCCCGGTACGGGCGTGCGCCCCAGTTCGCGCCGACCGGCCGACCGCTGACCGCTTCGACCAGCGACACGAGCTCGCGCAGCGTGACGGTCCGGCCCGACGAAAGCGCGAATGCCTCGGATCGCGGTTCGTCGTCGGCCAGCCGACCCGCCGCGATCTCGAAGGCGCGCACCAGGTCGTCGACATGCACCAGGTCGATACGCTGTTCGCCGGGCGACAATTCGAGCGGTCGCCCGCTGGCGGCCGCCTGCATCAGCGCGCCGACCAGCTTGCCGCGCGGGTCATCCGGTCCGTAGCTGTCGAACAGTTTCAGCGTCGTCACGCGCAGGCCTCGCGCCGCCACGTAATATTCGAGTACCGCCTCGAACGCCTGCTTGGTCGCGGCGTACAGGCACACCGGGTCGTAGTCGCGGTCGCCGAAATGCTGCCACGCGGTGCCGCAATTGACCAGGCGCGCCGGCGGGTGCCGGCACAGGGCGTCGGCGAGATAGGTGCCGAAGGCGACGTTGGATGCGATCAGCGGCTCCAGGTCCTGCGGCTCGTGTTCGGCGCGAAAGTGCGACGCCAGGTGGAACGTCACGTCGGGTCGCGCCGCGTCGACGATATCCGCCAGCTCGGCGGGCGCGCCGCCGTAGCCGTGGAGCCGTGCTTCCGGCGGCAGCGCGGTGGTATCGCTGCGCGCGCGCACGACGGCGTGGAGCTCGACGCCGCTGGCCGTCAGCCGCCGCGCCAGATGCCGTCCGACAAAGCCGCTGCCCCCCGTGATCAGCGCCCGTTTCATTGCTCCCGTCGCGGCAGCGCCCGAACCATGTCGCGGAACGTCTCGACCATGTAGGCGCGTTCCGGCGCGCCGATCCCCGGCCAGACGCCGATCCAGAACGTGTCGTTCATCGTCTTCTCGGTTGCGGTCAGCGGCCCGACGACCCGATGCTCGACATTCGCGAAGGCCGGCTGGCGCAAGAGGTTGCCGGCGAACAGCAGACGCGTGCCGATGCGGCGTTGCTCGAGGAACGAGATCACGGCGCGGCGCTCGAACGGGGCTCCGTCGCGGATCGTCAACGGAAAGCCGAACCAGCTTGGCTGCGAGTTGGGCGTCGCCTCGGCGATGCTGAAATACTCGTCCAGCCCCTCGGCGCGGAACGCCGACTCGAGCGCCCGGAAATTCTCGCGTCGGAGCTCGACGAAGCGGTCGAGCTTGGCGATCTGGCTCAGCCCGACGGCCGCCTGCATGTCCGTCGCCTTGAGGTTGTAGCCGAGGTGGGAGTAAATGTATTTGTGATCGTAGCCGAACGGCAGGTCGCCCAGCTTCCACGCGAATCGCTTGCCGCAGGTGTCCTGGTCGCCCGGCTTGCACCAGCAGTCGCGGCCCCAGTCGCGGTAGCTCTCGATGAGACGCGACAGCGATTTGCGTCGCGTGAACACCGCGCCGCCCTCGCCCGTCGTGATGTGGTGCGCCGGATAGAAGCTCAGCGTGCCGACATTGCCGAAGCTGCCGACGTGCTGGTCGCGGTAGGTTGCGCCGAAGGCGTCGCAGCAGTCCTCGACGACGTACAGATCGTGTTCCTTGGCGATCGCCATGACCGTGTCGAGATCGAACGGATTGCCGAGCGTGTGGGCGATCATGATGGCGCGCGTCTTCGGGCCGACCGCATCGGCGACGCGGCTCGCGTCGATGTTGTGCGTCGCCGGATCGACGTCGACGAACACCGGCACGCAGCGATTCTGGACGATCGGGGCGACCGTCGTCGGGAACCCGGCCGCCACCGTGACGACCTCGGACCCCGGCTCGATTCGCGCCCGCAACCTGGGGGACGTCAGACACGTGAACGCGAGCAGATTGGCGGCCGACCCGGAGACGGTCATGTGCGCATATTTCACGCCGATGCGCTGCGCGATCGCCGTTTCGAACTGGGCGCCGAAGCGGCCCGCGGTAAGCCACATGTCGAGCGAGGCGTCGACCAGATTGACCAGGTCATCGGCGTCGAGCACCTTGCCGGAGACCGGAATGTAGGTCTGCCCGGGGATGAAGGCCGGCTCGCCCCTGGCGTCGAAATATCGTCGGCAGAGTTCCAGGATATCGCGCCGGGCGGCGTGCTGACTATCCATGCCTGTGCGTACCTTCTCGAAAGCGGACCCGCCCGCCGCGGGTTGCCGTTGTCTTAGCCGCTGTTTCCGCTTCGTTCAAACCGAAACCGGTGTGCCCGGGCAATCCGTTCGATGCCAGGGGTGCGGCGCACCGCGTCCGCCCGGGAGCCGCGATCAATCGACGAGACCGGATTCGATATCGGCGCTGAGTTCCTCGGGCTCGGTGAACGTCGGATACAGACCCGCCGAGCGGCCGAGCTGCTGCACGAGCCCCAGCACGGTGTCGATCGCCGGCGTCGGAACACCGGTAAGGCGCCCCATTTCCTGCACCGCGGTCACCAGCGCATCGATCTCCATCGGCCGGCCCTTTTCCAGGTCCTGGAGCATCGACGTCTTGTGCGCGCCCACCGCCGCCGCTCCGTCCACGCGGCGCTGCACGTCGACCCGGAAATGGACGCCGAGATGCTCGCCGATCGCCTGGGCCTCGAGCATCATGGTCCGCGCCAGGGCCCGCGTCGCCGGGTCGGTGGCCACGATGTCGAGCGTCGCACGGGTCAGAGCGCTGATCGGGTTGAAGCAGAGATTGCCCCACAGCTTGATCCAGATGTCGTCCCGGATGTTGTCGCGCACCGGCGCCCGGATATCCGATTTCTCCAGGGCCTCGCTCAGGCGCTGGCAGCGGTCCGAACTCGAGCCGTCGGGCTCGCCGAGCGTGAACTTGTTGCCGTAGACGTGCTTGATGACGCCCGGCTCCTCGATCTCGGTCGCAGGATAGACGACGCACCCGATCGCGCGCTCCGGTCCGATCGTCTTCCACTGCTTGCCATAGGGATCGACGGCCTCGACATGGTGGTTCTCGTACTGCCCGGGCAGCTTGTAGAAGTACCACCACGGCACGCCGTTCATCGCAGTCACGACCGCCGTCTCCGGGCCCAGAAGCAGTTTGATCTGGTCCACGGCGTCGTAGGCCTGATGGGATTTGAGGGCGACGATGACGTAGTCCTGCGGTCCGATTTCGGAGGGGTCGTCGGTGCAAAACGCCTTGGCGACGCGCTCCTCGCCCCCGATCCGCAGGCGCAGGCCGTGGTTCCGCATCGCCGCGAGGTGCGCCCCGCGTGCGATCAGCGACACGTCGTGACCGGCAAGCGAGAGCTGCACGCCGAGATAGCCGCCGATCGCGCCGGCACCGTAAATGCAGATCTTAATGGTTCGGGCCTCCCTTTGCCGGGGTTGATACGAGCTGTCGTGACCGGACAAGCATAAGCACAGGTTCCGGTCGCCTGTGAAGGATGCGGATCGCCGCTGCCCGCAGCGCCGCGTCAGCGTTGTCGGGCCAGCCGGTCCAGTGCCTGGATCAATGCCCCGTTCACGACGTGGTTGCCGAAATACCGCTCGTAGCTCTCGGCCGCCGCCGCGCCGAGCGCATCCAGGCGATCGGGGGCTTCGGCCCATCGCGCAACCGCGTCGGCCAGCGCCTGCGGGTCGCCCGGCGCGACCCAGGCGATCCCCGGCTCCGCCATATCGCGCAGGGCCGCGGGGTACGCTTCAGCCGCTCTGGTGATCACGGGCCTGCCGCTGGCAAGCGCTTGAAATACCTTGTTGGGAATGACCCTGCCCGCCTTGGCGCTGGTGCCGAAGACGCCGAGCAGGATGTCGGCGCGGTGAATGCGCTTCGGCAGGTCGGCGAAGCGCCGCCACGGCTCGTGACGCTGCTCCGCCGGCAGTTCCGGCCACGCCTCGAAAACCACGGTCTCCACGCCGTCCGCGCGGCGACGGCAGTCGGCCAGTTCCGGACCTTCTCCGAGCAGGTGCCATGTCACGGCCGGGCCCGCATAGACCCGCGCCGCCTCGACGATCCATTGCGGCCCCTGCAGGCCGATGAAACTGCCATAGAAAAGGACTTGCAGCGGCCGGCCGTCGCGCGGTCGCAGCGGGGCCGGGTGGAAGCGCGCCTCGGCGCCAACGGGGACGACCGCCAGACGGTCCCGGGGCACGCCGAAGCTCTCGGCGAAGAACTGCGCGTGACCCTCGGTATCGGCGAGAACCAGGTCCGCCG
>JBFHDX010000119.1:0-10837 GCA_041584475.1 Alphaproteobacteria bacterium | reverse complement strand
TCGACGCCGCCGGCGCGTTCGCCATCAGCACGCTCGGCTGGTGGTACATGATCCGCGGCGAGCGCTCGTTCATCGAGGCCTGGATCCGCAAGTTCGTCGCCCGCAACCCGCACCTGTTCCGGCGCCGCCGGGGGTGAGCGGAACGCCGCGACCTGCGCGCCGAGCGCCGGGATGGCAAAAGCATCGGCACGAAGCGGCGAGACCGCGTGGCGGGCTGGCCCCGGGAGCAGGGCGCCGGGTCTTCGATCCGGCGCCGTATGGCGCCACGCGGGCAGGGTGGGAGAAGCAGTCGGTTAGCCGATGCCCGTGGCGGCGCGAGGCCCTTTTCGCGCTTCCCCGACCCTCGACTCCGCAGAAATGAGGCCCGATACGGCAAGGGCGGGAGCCCAAAACCCTCTCCCGCCATCGGCCGGGCGAGGCAGGGAGAGGCGGTTTCTTGCGGCCCCTCACGCCAGCGCGCCCAGCGCGACGCCGATGACCAACAGGCCGGCCGCGGCCATCGCCGCCAGCGCGGCGAGATAGAGCCGGCCCTCCCGGGGCGTGCCGACGCCTACCCGGGCCGCCCGCAGCCCGAGCCACTTGGCCGCCTCGCGCCCGGCCGCATCGATGTAGACGCCGCCGGCGACCAGCGCGGCGAACGGCCAGGCCGGGTGCCCCCACAGCATCAGCACGCCCGTGGCCGGCATGGTCCACAGCACCGCGAGGTCCCAGCGGGCGGTGTTGGCCTCGAGCCGCGTGAACAGCGGGTCGGCCGCCGACGGCCGCTCCTGCAGGCCGAGCCGCTGCGCGAGCGGCATGTTGACGACCGAGACGAGCTGCCCGGCATAGACGATCCCGAACAACAAGGCGACGATCCCGGTGGCGATGAGCATGGCCGGCTCCCTCGAATGCGGACGGACTGGAGGACAGAATACCGGAGCCGGCCGCGAGAGAAGAACCATGTTCGCGGGAACCCGTCTCGCCGGATTTCCCTCACGGCCCGCCCTTTGGCGCCCCCGGCTCGGCGCCGGGAGACACTGCCGCCGGCTCGAAGCCGTGCGACCTGTTGTCCCCCTCTCCTGCGCATTTCAGCGCTGCGGGCGAGGCGCCTCCGGCGAGGTGGTCGCGCAGGGACTCCGTTGCCGGCCCCGGCGAAACGCCGGGCGCCGCATCGGCCGGCGAATCCGGTTCCGCCGACGCCACCTCGCGCGCCGGCCGCGGCGGCACCGGCAGGAAGCCGGCCCCGCGCAGCGCCGTCGCGCGCCTCGTCTCTTCCGACGGTTCCGGCGCCGGGCCGGCATTCGCCGGGTCGGACAGGCGCATGATCGCGTGCTCGAGCTCCTCGTCGGTCAGCCGGTCCGGGTCGCGGCCGTCGCGCAGCAGCTTGCGGCGCGACTCGGGCCTGACGCGATAGCGCTCGGGCAGGCGGTTGCGCAGCACGAACATCAGCAGCCCGTCGGACGGCTTGCGCTCGACGCCGACCTTGCGGCCCTTGTACCAGACGCCCCGCCGGTGGCCGCGCCAGGCACGTTCCATCGCCTCGTCCTCGAGCGCGGCGAGGCCCAGCGCCAGCGCCGCGTCCCATTCGGCGGCGAAGTCCGGATCGGCGGCGCGCCAGTCGTAGAAGGTGCGGCGCCCGCCGCCCGCGGCGCGCACCGCGCGGGCGACGATGCCGTGCTCGCTTAAGGAATCGAGGAACCGCTTGCGCCGCCGCGCGGTCATATCCGCTCTCGGATCGCTCATGGGTACAAGTCCTTTCCTGTCGGGGCTCGCCGTCGGTGCGAGGTGGCGCCGTCCGCCGGCGCGTTTGACGCGACGGCGGGGGCGATGTGCGACGGCCTCCAGACTGCTTCGCCTGCGGCCCGCAAAGACGCGGGAGTGGGCTCGCTGATGCCGAAGCGGCGGTCGGGAAAACCTCTCCCGCCATGGGCGCGGGAGGGCAGGGAGGGGGTGGGACTCGCCGCCGCCGCGACGACAACACACGCCGCCCGTGCACGAAAAACCCGCCGTGGCACGAAAGCCGGGCGGGCTGTCGACGGTTCTGCAAGGACCGCAGCCCCTGCTCGCCAAATCTACAAAATATAGCGTACTCTACTGCCACAAGCAACAATATATTGCGGCAGGACGCGGGCGAAGACCATCCGTCACTCCACCCCTTCCGCCGCGCGCAGCCGCCGCATCAGGTCGTCGGCGGTCAGCACCCCGGACGGCGATATGCCGACGCCGCCGACGGCGAGCTGGCGCGCCGTCCAGCTGTTGCAGGTGTTGAACAGGTGAAATCGCCCGTGCGCCGGATAGAATAGGCTGTGCGCATAGAGGCCCGGCGCCACCGACTGCGCCCGTCCGTCCGCCGGCCGCTCGAAGCTCTCATCGATCGACGCGGTCAGCCGGTCGAGCCCGGCCGCCGTCAGGCGCAGCGTCAGCACCTCCAGCCGCTCGGGCACCGGGCGCGGCAGCGACTGCAGCCCGGCGAGGTGCATCACCGCCGGCGACGGCGAGATCGCGGCGGCCAGCGCCATGCCGAAGGTCGGCTGCCGCGACGGGTAGTATTCGCGGTCGCCCCAGCCGAACTCGAAGAAGGCCGCGCGCGGGAAGTCGGCCGCCTCGGGCACGCGTCCCGGCGCGAGGTCGTCGCGCGAGACGATGATGCCGGTGTGCCAGCCGTTGCTGACGACCCAGACGCTGTGCGGCCGCGGCCCGTCGTCGTTCGCCGGCGGCGCCGCGGGCAGCGGCTCGCACGCGGCGGCGAGCAAGAGGAGGGCGGTCGGGACGGCGCGGCGGGCCAGCCGCCCGCCCGCGTTCCGCATCGCCTTCAGCAAGGTCCGCAGGGCCATCGCCATGGCACTCCCGCACCGCTATTCCCCACCATACCGCAGCAGCATCAGCTTCGCCGCGCCGTAGCGCCGCTCGTCCAGGGACTCGAACCCCTCGGGCGGCACGAAGTCTTCGGTCGCCGCCAACTCGACGCTGCACAGCGCGCCCGTTGCGAGCCAGCCCGCTTGCGCCAGCGCCGCCAGCGCCGCCGCCGCGAGGCCCGACCGGTACGGCGGGTCGAGGAAGGCGATGGCGCAGGCCCCGCCATGGGTTTGCGCCGCCGGCGGGCGCGTCGCGTCGACCCGCAATATGACCGCGCGCGCCGCCTCGCGGCAGGCGGCGACGTTGCGCTCCAGCGCCTCCAGCGCCGCGCGCCCGTTCTCCATGAACACCGCCGACTCGGCGCCGCGGCTCAACGCCTCGAGGCCCATCGCGCCGGTGCCGGCGAAGGCGTCGAGCACGTGCGCGCCGCGAATCGGCGAGCCGCCGCCCGGCCTGAAGTGCCCGTGCTCGATGATGTTGAACAGCGCCTGCCGCGTGCGGTCGGCGGTCGGCCGCACGTCGCCTCCGGGCGGCGCGGTCAGCCGCCGGCCGCGGTGCCTACCGCCGACGATCCGCACGGGGCGTTCCCTTGCGCGCGCCGCGTCGCGGCGACCGGCGCACCCCCTCCCCGACCCCTCCCCCTGAAGGGAGAGGGGCCCGGCCCTGCCGCGCCGGGTCGATCGCACCCTTCCCCTTGGTCGTCGAGGCCCGGGTGGCGGTGCGTTTGGCCATCTTGTGAGCCGAGCCGGAGGGCGCTTCCTTGCCGGCTTTCGCCGACGTTCCCCTTCTCCCGCCGTCGGCGGGGGAGGGTCGGGGAGTGGCCGGTTTGCCCGGCCCGACCGGGGACGGTTTGCGTTGCCTCACGCCTCGCTTGCCCTTGGGACGCACCCCCTCCCCGACCCCTCCCCCGGGAGGAAGTGGGGCCCGATCGTGCCGTGTCGCGGAAGTCCCGGTACCCCTGGTCTCGGCTTCGCCCGCCGGGGATGTTGAACTTCGCTGCGCCGAGCCCGCCTTCCTTCCCCCTCTCCCGCCATCGGCGGGGGAGGGCCGGGGAGGGGGTGGTTTGCCCGGCCCTATGGGTGTGGGCTTCCGCTTCGCCGCGGCCCTGGGCTTCGCCCATTTGCGCTCGTCGCCGCCCTGGCGCGCCGACTTGCCGCCGCCGGTCTGCTCGCGCAGGATCCGCGACGGCACCTCGGCGACCGCGCCGGGGGCCAGGTCGCCCAGCTGGAACGGCCCGTAGCCGACGCGGATCAGCCGCTGCACCGGCCAGCCCAGATGCTCGCACACGCGCCGCACCTCGCGGTTCTTGCCCTCGGCGAGCGCCATCGTCAGCCACGCGTTGGTCGCCAGCTGGCGGTCCAGCGCGGCGCGGATCGGGCCGTAGCGCACGCCGTCGATCTCGATGCCGTCGGCCAGCGCCGCGAGCCGCCTCGCATCGACGCGGCCGCGCACGCGCACGCGGTAGCGCCGCAGCCAGCCGGTCGCCGGCAGCTCGAGCCGGCGCGCCAGCTCGCCGTCGTTGGTCAGCAGCAGCAGCCCCTCGGAGGCGAGGTCGAGCCGGCCGACCGAGACGACGCGCGGCAGCTCCGGCGGCAGACGCTCGAACACCGTCGGCCGGCCCTGCGGGTCGCGGCTCGTGGTGACGAGCCCGGCCGGCTTGTGATAGCGCCACAGCCGCGTCGGCGCCGCCTCGGGGAGCGGCGCGCCGTCGACGGTGATCGAGCTCGCCGCGGTCACGGTGACCGCCGGCGTGTCCAGCACCTTGCCGTCGACCGCCACGCGCCCGGCGCGGATCCACGCCTCCGCCTCGCGCCGCGAGCACAGCCCCGCGCGCGCCAGCCGCTTGGCGATGCGCTCGGGTTTCACGATCTATCCCGCCATGGGCCGAGCGTCGGGAAGGCCTTGGTATCGGGCCGTTGCAGCAAGACCACGTGGCCGGATGGCTGCGGGAGCACGGCGCCGGCTCGCGGAACCGGCGCCGCCTGGCGCCACGCGATCACGCCGGGAGCAGCATTCATTGGTCGCCTCCCGTGGCGGGGCGACAGCGCGCTCCCCCATGATGGCGGCGGGCCGGGTGCGGCTGCGTCTGGTCATCCTGTCGGCCGGATTGCATGGCCCCCCTTTGCCGGCGGCGCGGGGCGAAAACCCTCGCCCTCGCCCTCGACGGGGCAGGGCGGGCAGCGCTGGCTCGACCGCCGCCGGTCATCGCATCACAGCCCCTCCTGGCCGACCGCCGGATCGCCCGCGGCGGCCGCGACGAAGGCGGCGAAGATGCGCTCGTCCGCCCGGCCGATGAGGAATTCCGGGTGCCACTGCACGCCGAGCGCGAAGCGGTGCCGCGTGCTCTCGATGCCCTCGATCACCGCGTCCGGCGCCACCGCGCAGACGCTGATGCCGACCGGCACGTCGCCCGCCGCCTGGTGATGGGCGCTGTTGACCGCGATCTTGGTCATGCCGCAGATGCGGTGCAGCATCGTGCCTTCCTCGATGTAGACGTCGTGGCCCGCCTCGTCGCGCGGGTTCTCCTGCTCGTGCTGCAGCGCGTCGGGCACCTCGTCGGGGATGTGCTGGATCAGCGTGCCGCCCAGCACCACGTGCAGCAGCTGCGCGCCGCCGCAGATCCCCAGCACCGGGATGTTGCGGGCGAGCGCGGCCTCGACCATCGCCCATTCGAAATCGGTGCGCGCGTCCTTGGTGCGCACGCTGGCGTGGCGACCGGCGGCGCCGAACCGCGCCGGGTCGAGGTCGAAATGGCCGCCGGTGACGAGCAGTGCGTCGATGCGGTCGAGATAGGCGTCGACGAGGCCCGCCTCGTGCGGCAGCGCCACCGGCACGCCGCCGGCGCCGGCCACCGCCGCGGCGTAGTTGTGGCGCAGCGCGTACCAGGGGAAGCGCGAATAGCTGCCGTCGCCGCCCGCCTCGCTGTCGAGCGTGATGCCGATGACCGGTTCGCGTGCCTGCGCCATGATGACGAGACTACGCCGGGCCGCGCCGTTCCGCAATCGAAGGGGGTTGACAGCCGGCTTCCGTGTGTATATACACATAAGAGATAACTAATATCCGAGAAGGGGAGTCCGGGTGGCCAGGATCGATCTTTCGGCAACGGCGATGTGCACCAGCTTCAACCTGCGCAAGGCGTCGCGCATGGTGACCCAGTACTTCGACGACGCGCTGAAGCCCAGCGGCCTCAAGAGCACGCAGTTCTCGCTGCTGGCGGCGGCGGCGAACGCCGGCTCGCTGCCGATCAGCATGCTGGCGCGCGAGATGGCGATGGACCGCACGACGCTGACGCGGAACCTGCAGCCGCTCGAGAAGGAAGGGCTGCTGCGCATCGAGGCGGGGGAGGACCGGCGCGTGCGCCGCGTCGCCATCACGGCCGAGGGCGAGGCGGTGCTGACGCGCGCCTTTCCGATGTGGCGCAAGGCGCAGACGGCGATGATCGACCGTATCGGCGACGAGCGCTGGGGCGAGTTCCTGCGCCAGCTGCAGGCGGCGCGCCGGGCGGCGCGTTAGGCGCCGGCGGGGCAGGCGGAGGAAGCCGGCGATGGCACGCTTCGACGACACGGACGACACGGCACTTCATCGGGTGCCGCTCGCGCGGCCGGGCGGATCTCCGAGCGGTGCACGGACGCGCCGCGAGGCATGCGGCGACACGGACGACACGATCGACACGATCGACACGGGCGACACGGGCGACACGATCGACACGGGCGACACGGGCGACACGATCGACACGGGCGACACGACGCGGGCGCGCGACGACCGCGCGGACCCGACGCGCCGGCGCCGGGCCGGGTCGACCTCCGACCCGGTTTGCGCGCGACGGCAAAGCGTGGCGCGCACCCGGCTGTAACAATCGGAAATATTTTATTTGCCATGATAAGTGTAATTACACTTACCGCTTTCGACCCGTCCGGCGGGGTCTGGGAGGGCCGCCGCCGGCGCAACCGCAGAGGAGAGAGACCATGACGATGACAACCACCCACGAGCTGGCACCCGGCCGCGCAGGTGTGCTGCCGGTCGCCGCGGGGCTCGCCGTCTGGGCCGGGCTCGTCGCCTGGCTGGCGCTGACCGGGCGCCTGGCGGCGGCGCCGGGCGAGCCGCCGCTCGCCCTCTTCGCCGCCGTCGCCGTGCCGGTGGCCGCCTTCCTCGCGCTCTACCGCGCCGTGCCGGGCCTGCGGGCGTGGGTGCTCGGGCTCGATTTGCGGCTTCTCACCATGCTGCAGGCGTGGCGCGTGCTCGGCGGCATGTTCCTCGTGCTGCTCGCCTACGGCTTGCTGCCCGGGCTGTTCGCCTGGCCGGCCGGGCTCGGCGACGTGGCGATCGGCCTGACCGCGCCGTGGGTGGCGCTGGCGCTGGTCCGCGATCCGCGCGTCGCCGCGCGTCGTGGCTTCGTCGCCTGGCACGTGCTCGGCATCCTCGACTTCGTCGGCGCCGTCGGCAGCGGCACGCTGGCGTCCGGCGTCATCCCGGGGCTCGTCGGGGCGGTCAGCGCGTCGCCGATGAACGCCTGGCCGCTCGCCATGATCCCCGGCTTCCTCGTGCCGCTGTTCATCCTGCTGCACCTCGCCGCGCTGCTGCATGCGGGACAGGCGCGGCGGGCGGCGCGCGCGGCCGCTTGACGCAAGCCGGCGGCGGCGGGCAGGGTGCCGCGATGACGCGATCCCGCTACATGGAGCTCGCGCTCGCGGAGGCCGCCGCCGCCGCCGGCCGCGGCGAGGTGCCGGTCGGGGCGGTGCTGGTCGACGGCGAATCCGGCGCCGTGCTGGCGCGCGCCGGCAACCGCACCGAGGGCGATTCCGACCCCACGGCGCATGCCGAGATGCTGGTGCTGCGCGAGGCGGCGCGCGCGCTCGGCGCCCCCCGCCTCGCCGCCTGCGACCTCTACGTCACCCTCGAACCCTGTGCGATGTGTGCGGCGGCGATCTCGTTCGCGCGCATCCGCCGCCTCTATTACGGCGCCGAGGACCCCAAGGGCGGCGGCGTCGACCATGGCCCCAGGATCTTCGCGCAGCCGACCTGCCATCACCGGCCCGAGGTCTATTCCGGCATCGACGCCGCCCGCGCCGGCGACCTGCTGCGCGGCTTCTTCCGCGCGCGCCGCTGACGCCCGACCGGTTCACGCCCGCGGGGTGCAAAAAGAAATTGATGTAAATCAATGAACGGGTATTAAAATCGTCAATTACTTGAACGACTCCGGAGGGTCGGCCGCCGCGTGCGGTCGGTCCGCCGGATGACCCCTTGGCCGGAGAAGAAACAAACACCGCATCGCGGTGCGGGAGATATTGGCTGAGGCAGATGATTCGGAGAAAATCAATGAAAAACTTGCGTATGGGCGTCTTAACGGCGCTCGCGGTGCTCGTGGTTCTCACCTTTTCGCGCAACGCTTCGACCCTCGAGACGGTGCCGGTCTATCGCGTGACGGAGATCGGCAGCCAGCTCATCGCCACCAACGCCGGCGTCACCTACAGCACGGCACTGGCGGTCAACGAATCCGGTGACGCGGCGGGCATGGCGATCTTGAACGGCGTCCAGACGCCATTCCTGTACACCGCGGAACGCGGGCCCGTCCTGCTGCCCCGGATCGGCATCGCGGCGCAGGCGGTCGACCTTACGGACCGCGATGTCGACGGCAACATCCTGCTCGTCGGCACGGCCAACCCGGGCACGCTGGTCCGCAGGGAGGCTGCCGTTCTGTGGATCTACTCGACGCAGTCCGGCAGCGTCGTCGATGCGCGTGAAATCGGCGTGCTACCGGGATTCTCGAACAGCGTGGCGACGGCCGTGAACAATCACTGGGTGGTGGTCGGCTACTCGACGAACTACGATTTTGCCGGCTCGCCGGCCATGAAGTACGACGTGCACGCCGATCTGCTCGCCCCGTTCGGATTTCCGGTGCGACCGGTCGACGTGAACGATTTCGGCGAGGTCACGGGTGGCGGATTCATCGGCGACCTGAACGGAAATTTCAGCGACCTCGGTGCTCCGGCCGGCACCACGCTGTCGTCCCTGCTGGCGATCAACGATCTCGGCTGGACGACCGGGCGGGCCGTGACCAGCCTCTCGGACGGCTCGGGGCGCAGGATCTCGGCCTCGGTGCGGCATACCGGCACGGGCGGCTGGCAGCAGATCACCGCGAACTCGTCGCAGGACACCGGCACCGACATCAATTATTCCGGCGACGTTGTGGGCACCACCGCAGCGAATTTCGCGTTCAGGCCGTTCCTCTATGTCGACGCGCTCGACACGTGGTTCCTGCTCGACGGCCTGCTTGCGGCGGATTTCCAGGATCGTTTCGTCGCTCGCGCCGAGGCGATCAACGACATCGGCCAAATCGCCGGCAGCGGAACCGGCGGCGCCGTGCTGCTGTCGCCGACCGACCTGCCGGTGCCGCCGCCCGCCGACGTGGCCGACACGACAGCACCCACCGATCCGGTCGCCACGCCCGCGCCGGCCGAGGCCGTCGACACCGTCGCGCCGACGGTCAGCATCCTGTCCCCGTCACCGGGCGATGAGGTCTCGGGCAGGATCGACGTGGTCTTCCAGGCAACCGACAACGAGGGGCTCGCCTATGTCGAGATCAACATCGTCGTCGACTCGAGCGAGCGCGTCGCCTGCAGCGAGTCGCTTGCCGGGGAACTGAGCCTTCCGGGAAGCTGCCGCCTGAACCTGCGAAAGATCCCCGCCGGCAGCTATCCGGTCAACGTCCTTGTCAGCGACACTGCCGGAAACTGGGGCTCTGCCCAGGTCACGATCAATGTCGTGGCCCTGGACAAGGTCGCCGGCGGCGGATGCGGCCGCAAAAGGGGCTGTTGAGCCGACCGACCGCCGACCGCACTGTTCAGACGCGAAACGAATAGTGCTGGTGCAGCCGCGCAAGGTGCATCGCCAGCCAGGGCGGCGCCTTGCTGCGGCCCCACCCGGCCCAGAGGTCGAGATAGCTCATCGCGCGGAACGCCATGTCGGCACCGGCGACCGCCGTGCCGAAGCGGTCGATCTCGGCGCGGTGTGCCTCGAATTCCTCGAAGCGCGCCGCGTTGAGCGGTTCCCAGTAGAGGTAGAGCAGCGTCGCCGGAACGCCGGCGCCGCGCTCGCCCGCCGCCGCCTCGAGCAGCAGCCGCAGCCCCATATATTGCTTGATCAGCCTGGCCGCATCGAGGTGCGCATAACCGTGGCGGCCCGCCTTCAGCGCCAGCATCTCGCGACGCCAGCCGTTGCTCTTCCTGTCGGCCCAGAACGCCTCGAACGCCTCCGGGAGATCCACGGCGTGTCCGGACAGGTAGTCCGTGGTTTCGGACTCGACGCCGGTGACGCCGTCCGGGGCCACCAGCAGAACCGGCAGCCGCGACGTCGGCGCGCCGTCGACCGCGGGCAGGCGGACCTCGAAGCGCAGGTCGCGGAAGCCGCTCTGCCCGGCGATCGTCAGCGCGCCGAGATCGCCGAGCCACGGCGCGAAGCTGTTGGCGGCCAGCATCGTCGGCGAGTTCGCGGCGTAGAGCCGCGGCTCGCGGCCCTCCGGTCCGCGCCCCTCTGCGCTAGGGAAGGCTGCCAGCAGCGCCGGCAGATCGAGGCCGTCGACCAGGCTGTCGCGGAACGTCGCGTAGCCCAGCTCGTCGACGTGCGCCCGCGGCTTCGCCGTGCGCAGAGCGGTGGCGAAGAACAGCGTCAGGTTGGGGTCAAGCGCGGCCACACGATCGCTCCGCTGTCGGACTCCTCGCTGCCGGCCGCGGGCCGCGTCAGTCCGCCGTTTCGCGGGCGACCGCCCGCCAGCCGATATCGCGGCGACAGAATCCGTCGGTCCACTGAATACGGTCGATCGCCGCGTAGGCGCGCGCCTGGGCCTCGGCCACGTTGCGCCCCAGCGCGGTGACGTTGAGCACCCGGCCGCCGGCGGCGAGCAGCTTCGCGCCTTCGCGCCGCGTGCCGGCGTGGAAGATCTTGACGTTGTCCTCCGCCTCCTCGGCGGCGTCGATGCCGGAAATCTCGGTGTCCTTGCGGTACG
>JBFHDX010000118.1:0-11129 GCA_041584475.1 Alphaproteobacteria bacterium | reverse complement strand
GCGAAGTGCTGGTACGGGTCGCATTCGCCGGCGTGAACGGCCCCGACCTGATGCAGCGCAGGGGGCTTTATCCCCCGCCGGCGGGGGCTTCGGACCTGCTCGGGCTCGAGATCGCCGGCGAGGTCGTTGGCGCCGGGGACGACGTCTCCGGCTGGCGGGCCGGAGACGCGGTCTGCGCGCTCACCAACGGCGGCGGGGATGCGGAATACTGCGCCGTCGATGCGCGGCACTGTCTGCCGATCCCAGGCGGACTTGACCTGCAGGCGGCCGCTTCGCTGCCCGAGACCTATTTCACGATCTGGAGCAATATCTTCATGACCGCCGGCCTGTCGAAAGGCGAGGTTTTCCTCGTCCACGGCGGCGCGGGCGGGCTGGGCACGACGGCGATCCAGCTCGGCAAGGCGTTCGGCGCCACGGTCGTCGTCACGGAAAGCCCCGCAGAGCGCTGCGCCTTCTGCCGACAACTGGGGGCCGACCGCGTCGTCGACTACGACAGTGAGGATTTCGTCGAGATCGTCCGGGGCGAACTCGGCGGCGCCGACGTGATCCTCGACATCGTCGGCGGTCCCTACGTCGAACGCAACATCAAGTGCGCACGTCACGACGGCCGGATCATCCAGCTCGCGTTCGCCCTCGGCTCGAACGTCGAGATCAACCTCATGCCGATCATGCTGAAACGGCTGCACTACACCGGCTCGACGCTGCGCAGCCGCACGCCCGAAGCGAAGGCGCGCATCGCGGACGAGCTGCGTCAGCAGGTCTGGCCCCTGTTCGAGCAGGGGCGCCTGCGCCCCGTGGTCGATACCGTGCTGCCCCTGGCCGCGGCGGCCGAGGCGCACCGCCTCATGGAAAGCGCCGGCCACAAGGGCAAGATCGTTTTGCGCTGCTGATGTCGGCGGGCCATTCAGCGCCTGCCCGGATGACGGTTTCGCCGGGTCGCCGTGCGGCGCCAAGAACGTCCCGGGCAGCAGCCTCGCCGCCGATCGCCGACGCTCGTGGCGGGCGCTTGAACAGCCCGCGTAGCGCGGCTATGGTATACCAAACACCAAGCCGAGCCGGAGCTGCGGGCAGGGCGGGGCCCGCGGCACTGCTCACCATGTTGACGATTGCTCCTGTCGGGAGCCGGCGGATATTGGTCCGGCTGGGGGAACGCTTTCGGCCGATGCAGGCGATGCGTCGCGGCTGTCGCCCGGCACGGCGCCCCGGCAACCGACCCGACAGGCGCCGGTGATCGTGCGCACCGGGTGGACTTGCGAGGAACGAGCAACAGATAATCTTGGGACGGCGCAGATGACACGGGGACGAGACAGGGCCGCTTCGCGGGAGTCACGGGCATGACGACGGCCACCACCGGCAAGACGGCGTCGGGACGCCAGAACCATCCCGGCTCCGGGCGGCGCCGTGCGCCCGTCTATCCCAAGGGACGCCAGGTCGATCCGCAGGCACGGGACGAAGTTCGGACCTTGCTGGGCGAGCGACCCCGGCGTCGCGACCTGCTGATCGAATTCCTGCACCTGATCCAGGACTGCTACGGCCATCTCTCCGCCCGGCATCTGCAGGCGCTCGGCGAAGAGATGCAGCTGCCGATGGCCGAGGTTTACGAAGTCGCGACCTTCTATGCCCATTTCGACGTCGTGCTCGCGGACGAGACGCCGCCGCCGCCCTTGACGATCCGCGTCTGCGACAGCCTGACCTGCGAGATGACCGGGGCCGACGCGCTGCTCCGCGACCTGCCCGGACGCGTCGGGACGGATGTCCGCGTCGTTCGCGCACCCTGCATGGGCCGTTGCGCGTCGGCGCCGGTGGCCGAGGTCGGCCATCGCCACATCGTCAACGCCACCGTCGACGCGCTGGCGGACGCGGCGCGGTCCGGCAAGACCAAGCCAGAGATTCCCGCCTATATCGGCTTCGAGGCCTACCGCAAGGACGGCGGCTACACGCTGCTCGAGGCCTGCCACGCCGGCAAGCGCAAGCCCGAGGAACTGGTCAAGACGCTGCAGGACTCGTCGCTGCGCGGCCTCGGCGGGGCCGGCTTCCCGGCCGGGACGAAATGGAAGATCATCCGCGAGCAGCCCAAACCGAGGATCATGGCGATCAACGGCGACGAGGGCGAGCCGGGCACGTTCAAAGACCGTCATTACCTCGAGACCGATCCGCACCGCTTCATCGAGGGCATGCTGGTCGCGGCCTGGGCGGCGGAGACCGAACGCATCTACATCTATATCCGCGACGAGTACCCGGCCGTCATCGAGATCCTGCACAGGGAGCTCTCGAAGGTCGAGGCCGCGGGGCTCTCGAAGGGCGTGGCGATCGACGTGCGGCGCGGCGCCGGCGCCTATATCTGCGGCGAGGAGTCGGCGATGTTCGAGTCGATCGAGGGCCGGCGGGGCCTGCCGCGCCACAAGCCGCCCTACCCGACCGAGGTCGGCCTGTTCGGCCTGCCGACGCTGCCGCACAACGTGGAAACGGTATACTGGGTGCGCGACATCATCGAAAAGGGCGCCGACTGGTTCACCGGCAAGGGCCGGCACGGTCGCAAGGGACTGCGGTCGTTCTCCGTCTCGGGGAGGGTCCGGGAGCCGGGGGTAAAGCTGGCGCCGGCAGGCATCACGATCCGCGAGCTGATCGACGAGTATTGCGGCGGCATGCAGGACGGCCACAGCCTGAAGGCCTATCTGCCGGGCGGCGCGTCGGGCGGTATCCTGCCGGCGTCGATGGACGACGTACCGCTCGACTTCGACACGCTGCAGCCGCACGGCTGCTTCATCGGCTCGGCGGCCATCATCGTGCTGTCCGACAAGGACAGCGTGAAGGATGCGGCCCTCAATCTAATGCGGTTCTTCGAGGACGAGAGCTGCGGCCAGTGCACGCCGTGCCGCAACGGCACGGAGAAGGCGGTGACGCTGATGCGGCGCGACAGCTGGGACGCGCCGCTGCTCGAGGATCTGTCCCGAGTTATGATGGATTCCTCGATCTGCGGCCTCGGGCAGGCGGCGCCGAACCCGGTGCTCTGCGCGCTGAAATACTTCCCGGAGGAAATCTGAGATGGGCAAGAAGAAGGCGAACGGCGCAATCCGATTCACGCTCGACGGCCGCGACGTCGCGGCGGCGCCCGGTGAGACGATCTGGCACGTGGCGCAGCGCGAGGGCATCGAGATTCCGCATCTCTGCTATGCCCCAGAGCCCGGCTATCGCGCCGACGGCAACTGCCGCGCCTGCATGGTCGAGATCGAGGGCGAACGGGTGCTCGCCGCTTCCTGCATCCGCAAGCCCGCCGACGGCATGGTCGTCAGCACCGCCAGCGAACGCGCCCGTCGTTCGCGCGAACTGGTGTTCGAACTGCTCGTCGCCGACCAGCCGAAGCGCGAAGCCGCGCACGACCCGGAGTCGAAATTCTGGCACTGGGCCGGCGAGATCGGCGTCATGGGCAGCCGGTTCCCGGCGAGCGAGCGGCCGAAGCCGGATGCGAGCCACGCGGCGATGCGCGTCAATCTCGACGCCTGCATCAACTGCACGCTCTGCGTACGGGCCTGCCGCGAGGTGCAGGTCAACGACGTGATCGGCATGGCCTATCGCGGCGCCGGCGCCAAGGTCGTGTTCGATTTCGACGACCCGATGGGCGAGAGCACCTGCGTCGCCTGCGGCGAGTGCGTGCAGGCCTGCCCGACCGGGGCGCTGATGGAGGCCAGCCTGCTCGACGAGCGCGGCTTGCGCACGCAGTTCGAGGACCGCAGCGTCGATACGCTGTGCCCGTTCTGCGGTGTCGGCTGCCAAACCACCGTCCGCATCAAGGACAACCGGATCATCTCGATCGACGGCCGCGACGGACCCGCGAACGAGCAGCGGCTCTGCGTAAAGGGCCGCTTCGGTTACGACTATATCAGTCATCCCAACCGCCTCACGAGGCCGCTGATCCGGCGCGACGACGCGCCCAAGGACTGGCGCATGGACCTCAAGGACGGCGACTGGTCGCAGGTGTTCCGCGAGGCGACGTGGGAGGAGGCGCTCGACCGCGCCGCCGCGGGTCTCAAGACCGTGCTGGACCGCGACGGTCCGCCGGCGATGGCCGGCTTCGGCTCGGCGAAATGCTCGAACGAGGAAGCGTACCTGTTCCAGAAGCTGGTGCGTACGGGCTTCCATACCAACAACGTCGATCACTGCACGCGGTTGTGCCACGCATCTTCGGTCGCGGGGTTGATGGAGGGCATCGGATCGGGCGCCGTCACGGCGCCGTTCACCGCCGCCGCCGACGCCGAATGCATCGTCGTCATCGGCGCGCGGCCGACGCAGAACCACCCGGTGGCGGCGACCTACCTGAAGCAGGCGGCCAAGCAGGGCAAAAAGCTGTACGTGCTCGATCCGCTGCAGCAGGGCCTGACGCGACATGCGACGCGTCACCTGCAGTTCAAGCCCGGTCAGGACGTGGCGCTGCTCAACGCGATGCTGCACACGATCATCGAGGAGGATTTGCACGACAGGCAGTACGTACAGGCGCACACCGAGGGATTCGAGGCGCTGCAGGAGAAGATCAGGGATTTCTCGCCCGAGGCGATGGCGGCGGTCTGCGGCATCGACGCCGCGGTCATCCGCGAGGTCGCGCGCGACTTCGCGACGTCGAAGGCGTCGATCGTATTCTGGGGCATGGGCATCTCGCAGCACGTGCACGGTACCGACAACACGCGCTGCCTCATCGCGCTGTGCCTGATCACCGGCCAGGTCGGCCGGCCCGGCACCGGCCTGCATCCGCTGCGCGGCCAGAACAATGTGCAGGGCGCGTCCGATGCGGGGCTGATCCCGATGGTGTTCCCCGATTACCGCTCGGTGGAGGACGCCGAGATCCGCGATGCGATGGAGGCATTCTGGGGCGTCGATCTTGATCCGCGCCGCGGTCTGACGGTGGTCGAGATCGTGCACGCGATCGAGGCCGGCGAGATCAAGGCGATGTACATCCTCGGCGAGAATCCGGCGATGTCCGATCCCGACCAGGCACACGCCCGGCAGGCGCTCGCCAGGCTCGAGCACCTGGTGGTACAGGACATCTTCATGACGGAGACCGCCTGGCACGCCGACGTCATCCTGCCGGCGGCGGCGCACGCCGAGAAGACCGGCACCTACACCAACACCAACCGGCAGATCCAGATCGCGCGGGTCGCGGTCGAGCCGCCCGGCGAGGCGCGGCCGGACTGGGAGATCACGCAGCAGATCGCGCGGCGGATGGGCCTCGACTGGAACTACGGCCACCCGAAGGACGTGTTCGCCGAGATGAAGCACGTGATGCCGTCGCTCGACAACATCACTTGGGAGCGCCTGGAGCGCGAGGACGCGGTGGTCTACCCGTGCGACGCGCCGGACAAGCCGGGCAACGAGATTATCTTCGCCGAAGGCTTCCCGACGAAGAGCGGCCGCGGCCGCATCGTGCCGGCCGGTCTGGTGCCGCCCGACGAGTTGCCCGACGACGAATACCCGATGGTGTTGACGACCGGCCGCATGCTCGAGCACTGGCATACCGGCGCCATGACCCGGCGCGCCGGCGTGCTCGATGCGCTGGAACCTGAGGCGGTCGTGCAGATGTCGCCGGGCGATGCTGCGCGCCTGGGACTTGCTCCCGGCACGTGGGTCCGCGTCGCGACGCGGCGCGGCGACATCACGCTGAAGGTGCGGGTCGACCGCGACGTGCCCGACGGCATGCTGTCGATCCCGTTCTGCTTCGCCGAGGCGCCGGCCAACCTGCTGACCAACCCGCAGCTCGATCCGTTCGGCAAGATCCCCGAGTTCAAGTTCTGCGCAGCGAAGATCGAGCCGGTGGCGGAGCCGGCGGCGGCGGAATAGGCGGAATGAGGACGGCCGGCCCTCCGTGCGGCGGGCCGTCCGCACGGCTTCCCGTGCCGGCCCCCGGTGTTATGCCGCGTCGGTCAGGCCGATGCCGGCGTGCTTCGTCACCATCACCTTGTTCAGAAGCTTGACGAGCGCGTTGACCGCCTTGATCGACGGCGCCGGCGTCTCGGTGAGCTCGCCGATCTCGAGAATCGAGCCGATCAGCGCCTCGGTCTCGAGCGAGCGCCCCGCCTCGACGTCCTGCAGCATCGACGTCTTGTGCGCGCCGACGCTCTCGGCACCGGCAATGCGCTTCTCGATGGTGTGACGGAAGGTGACGCCCAGCTTCTCGGCGATCACCTGTGCCTCGGCCATCATCGTTGCGGCGAGCTCGCGGGTCTCGGGAAACTGGCAGATCTCGACCAGCGTCGCGTGCGTCAGCGCCGAGATCGGGTTGAACGACAGGTTGCCCCATGCCTTGAGCCAGATCTCCGAGCGGATGTCGTCGAGCACTCGGGACCGCAAGCCGCTGTCGACGAACAAATCGTGCAGCCGCTGCACGCGCTCGCTCGCCGAACCGTCGAGCTCGCCGACCGGAAAGCGATCGCCTTCGACATGTTTAATGACGCCCGGCTCGGGCACCGCCGCCGCCGGGTAGACGACGCAGCCGACGATGCGCTCGGCCGGGATATGGCGCGTCAGCAGTCCGGACGGATCCAGCGTCTTCAGGCGGGCGCCGTCGTAAGGCCCGCCCAGCTTCTGGAAGTACCACCACGGAATGCCGTTCTGGACGGTCAGGATGACGGTGTCGTCGTGCATCAGGGCGCCGATATCGCGCGCGATCTGGTCGAGGAAATGCGCCTTCACCGCAAGCACGACCAGATCGTGGGGGCCCGCCTCCTTCGCCGAGCCGACCGCATTGACACGGGCGACATGCTCCGAGCCGTCCTCCCAGATCAGCTTGAGGCCGTTTTCGCGGATCGCCGCGAGGTGGGCGCCCTGGTCGATGACGGTGACCTCGTTGCCGCCGACGGCGAACTTGGCGGCCATGAGGCCGCCGATCGCGCCGGCGCCGACCACACAGATCTTCATGACGATATCCTCCCCCGCATAACGCTATGCGGCTTGCCTTTCTCGCCGTTCAGTTGACATACCGGTTGGACAGGGTCCCGATCCCTTCGATCGTGACCTCGATCGCATTTTCGGGCTGCTTCATCGATCCGGCCCCGATCGAGGTGCCACAGGCGATGACGTCGCCCGGCATCAGCGTCATGTCGTGCGACAGCAGGCTGATCAGCCGATACGGCGGGAACACCATGTCGGAGACCGGGTAGTTCTGTCGCTCCTCGCCGTTGAGCACGGTGCGGACCGACAGCGTCAGCGGATCGAGCCCGGTGGCGACGACGGGGCCGAACACGCCGAACGTGTCGAAGCTCTTGGCCCGGGTCCACTGGGCAAAACTCTTGTCCTTGTTGAGGATGCCGAAGGCGGTGACGTCGTTGATGCAGGTATAGCCGAAGATGTGGCTCGCCGCGTCGGCTTCGCTGATGCCGGAGCTGCGCCGACCGATGACGATGCCGAGTTCGCCCTCGTAGACAACCGGCCCGTCATAGCCGGCCGGCCGGCGGATCGTTCCGCCATGGGGCAGGAACGAACTCGGCGACTTGAGCAGATAGAGTGGTTCCTCCGGGGTCGAGAGCTCGAGCTTCTGCGCCAATGCCCGGAAATTGTTCCACAGGCAGATCATCTTGGTCGGCGTGCAGGGCGTCAACACCCGCACGTCGCCGAGCGCCAGCGTCTCGCCCGTCGCCTCGGGACTTTCGAACATGTCGCCCGCGTGGACGTGTATCCTCGTGCCGTCGAACGTGCCGAAGCCGGCCCTGCCGTCCGCCTCGAATCTGATCCAGGATGTCATGGTGCGCGCCTTCCACGTCAGGTCATCGCATGGACAGGATAGCATTGCAGCCGCGACGCGAGTATCGGCCTTTCCATGATGCGGAATGGCCGCGAAGGGTCGCGGCTCTCGCGGCCGCCTCCCGCGCGCGAGGCAACGCTACCCCTTGTCGGCGATCCGCCCGGTGGCACATGACTGACTGACAATGCCTTCCGCAACGATTACGGTTTCAAGCCATGACGATTTCCATGTACCAGGCCTCCGTACCCGCCTTTCTGCAGATGTTCCGTGCCCTCTCGGCGATCCTCGAGAAGGCCGAGGCCGATGCTGGGGCGCGCAAGATCGACCCCGCCGTGCTGGTCAATTACCGGCTGGCGCCCGACATGCTGCCGCTGGCCAGCCAAGTCCGCATCGCCTCGGACTTCGCGAAAGGGTGCGTCGCCCGGCTCGCCGGGACCGAGATCCCGAAGTTCGAAGACAACGAGCGGACCCTCGCCGAGCTGCGCGAGCGCATCGCCAGGACGGTGCGCTTCATCGAGGGAGTCGGGCCGGCCGACATCGATGGATCGGAAGAGCGCGAGATCTCGCTCACGGTCGGGGGAGAGGAAATGCATTTCAGGGGCCAGGCCTACCTGGTCCATTTCGTGATGCCGAATTTCTACTTTCACGTCACGACGGCGTACGACATCCTGCGCCATTGCGGGCTGAAGATCGGCAAACGCGACTTCATGGGCGCGACCTGACCCGGGCGGGAGGCGCATGCCGGATACGATCCTCGTCATCAATGCGGGCTCGTCGAGCATCAAGTTCGCCGCCTTTACCGCCACCGCCCGGGCGGAGCCGGCACCGGCCTTCAAGGGCCAGATCGAGGGACTCGGGGCGACGCCGCGATTCGTCGTACGCGATGCGGCTGGCGTACAGCTCGACGAGCAGCGATGGAAGAAGGGTTCGGACCTCGACCACGATGCCGGCTTCGCCTGGCTGCACGAGTGGCTCGAGGCCCGCCCCGGCGCCGCCAGGCCGGTCGCCGTCGGCCACCGCGTGGTGCACGGCGGCGTCGAATTTGCCGAGCCGGCCCTGATCGACGCAGCCGTCCTGGCGAGGCTCGAGGCGTTGGCGCCGCTCGCGCCCCTGCACCAGCCGCACTCCCTCGCCGGCATCCGCGCGATGACGGAGCTCTATCCCGGTCTGCCGCAGGTCGCCTGCTTCGATACCGCGTTTCATCGCGGTCGCCCGCCCGAGGCGGACCGCTTCGCCATGCCGCGCCGGTTCGAGGCGGCGGGCGTGCGCCGCTACGGTTTCCACGGGCTATCGTACGAGTACATCCGCGGTCGCCTCGCCGCGGTCGACGCGACGGCGGCCGCCGGTCGGGTGATCGTCGCGCATCTCGGAAACGGCGCCAGCCTCTGCGCGATCGACAACGGGCGGGCCGTAGACACGACGATGGGCTTTACGCCGCTGGATGGCCTCGTGATGGGCACGCGGTGCGGGGCGCTCGATCCCGGCGTGATCCCGCATCTCGAACGCGCCTTCGGCATTGGCGCCCAGGAGGCCGAACGGATGCTCTATCACGAGTCGGGGCTGCTCGGCGTTTCGGGCGTCTCGGGGGACATGCGCGACCTGCTGGCGAGCGACGATCCGCACGCGGCCGAGGCGATGGCGCTCTATGTGTGGCGCATCCGGCGCGAAATCGGCGCGCTGGCCGCCTCGCTCGGCGGGCTCGACGCGCTGGTGTTCACCGCCGGAGTCGGGGAGAACGCGCCAGCCATTCGCGCCGCAGTCTGCAACAATGCGGACTGGCTCGGCATCGCGCTCGATCCGGCAGCGAACGAGGCCGGGCGCGAGAACATCGCGGCCGCTGAAAGCCGGGTTCCGGTCTACGTCATACCGACCGACGAGGAAAAGATGATCGCCGTCCACACGCAACGCCTGCTCGCGAGCAATCGGCCGACCTGACCTTGGCGGCGCGGGCGACCGGGAGACCGCACGAAAAACCCGGCGGATCGCTCCGCCGGGGTTTCGTTCGCCGAGGCGCTATGCGAGTGCAAGAGGTCAGGCAACCCGCGAGGTATTCAGCGCCTTGACGTTGGCCTGGACCTGGCTCTGGATCGGCTTCATCACGTCGCCGGCCATCGCCTGGGCGAGAGCGCCGAGCTGCTCGGCCAGCGCCACCTGCCTGTCCTGCTCCGACTTGATCAGCTCGAGCTGCAGCGCGACCGCATCCGCGATGCTGCCCGCAGCCATCAGCTTCTCGAGGCCGGCGACCCGCTCGGCGAACAGGCCGTTGACATGGGCCTGCGTCAGCTCACCGAGCTTGTTCAGTCCGTCGACGGCGGCCTTCGTCGCCTTGGCGGAGGCGTCAACGTTGGCGCGGTGCGTCTTGACCACGGTGTCGAGGCCCTCGATCGCGGCCGTCCGCACCTTCGTGGTCTCGCTCTGCACCTGCGCGGCGATTTGCTCCTGGCGCGCCTTGAACTCGGCAACGGCGTTCAGGATGGCGTCGCGGACCGGCGCGAAATTCTCGGTCATCTTGATGTTCGTCATAATCCGGTATCCTTTTTCCCACATCTGGCGAAACTGGTGTCCGCCGGCGGTCCGTGTCGGCCCCGCCGACTTTTGCTGCAATGCAGCATGACCAACATAGTAACGCTTGATTTTATTGTCAAGGATAGAATTGTGCGCTGCACAATAATCGTGTCCCGGTGGCGATTGGCGTCGGTCAGGAAAAGTAAGGAGCCGGGAAGGTCTCCCTTCCCGGCTCCCGGCAGCAGCCGATCGGTGCTTCGACCGATCAGAAGTCCATGCCGCCCATGCCGCCCATGCCGCCCATGTCGGGGGCAGCGGCGGACTGCTTCTTCTCCGGCTTCTCGGCGATCATCGCCTCGGTAGTGATCAGCAGCGCCGCCACCGACGCCGCATCCTGCAGCGCGGTGCGCACCACCTTGGTCGGGTCGATGATGCCCGCCTTCACCATGTCCTTGTAGTCGCCCTCCTGGGCATCGAAGCCGAAATTGGTGTCCTTCGTCTCGAGCAGCTTGCCGACGACCACGGACCCGTCCGCCCCGGCGTTCTCCGAGATCTGACGGGCCGGTGACTGCAGCGCCCGGCGCACGATGTCGACGCCGACCTGCTGATCGTGGTTCTCGGGCTTGAGGCCCTCGAGCGCCCGCGTCGCGTAGAGCAGTGCGGCGCCGCCACCGGCGACGATGCCCTCCTCGACGGCGGCCCGCGTCGCGTGCATCGCATCGTCGACACGGTCCTTGCGCTCCTTCACCTCGACCTCGGTCGCGCCGCCGACGCGGATCACCGCGACGCCGCCGGCCAGCTTCGCCAGCCGCTCCTGCAGCTTCTCGCGGTCGTAGTCCGACGTCGTGTCCTCGATCTGCTGGCGGATCTGGCCGCAGCGCGCCTTGATCGCGTC
>JBFHDX010000117.1:0-11200 GCA_041584475.1 Alphaproteobacteria bacterium | reverse complement strand
GCCTCGTCGTGGTGCCGATGCCGGGCATCGGCGGCGAGGTCGTGCTGACCGCCTGGAACCATCTGCTCCGGCTCGATCCGTTCGAGGCCGCGGCGGCCGCCGCCTTCATCCGGCGCTTCCGCGGACGCGGCCCGAAGAGCCCGGAACGGTGATCCGGCCGCGCGGGGGAGCGGGCCGGTGCCGGTTCCACGCAAGTCGATGATGGGCTAGCGCCCGACGGCGTAGCCCTGCATGCCGCGGGGATTCGCCCCGGCCTTCAGCACGCCGTCCTCCTGCTTTGCCGCGCTGAGACGACCTTCGGACCAGTCGGGGCCGACCTCGACCTCGTGGCCGCGGCGGCGCAGCGCGTCGACGACCGTGGACGGCCAGCGCCCCTCCATCACCAGCACGCCCGCCCGGGCCGCCCGCGGGAAGAACGAGCTCGGGAAATGCTCGCTGTGGAAGGACGGCAGGTCGATCGCCTCCTGCAGGTTCAGCCCGTGATGGAGATGGCGCAGCAGCATGATCAGCTGCCACTGGTCCTGCTGGTCGCCGCCGGGCGTGCCGAACGCCATCCATGGCCTGCCGTCGCGCAGAACGAAGGAGGGGGTGAGCGTGCTGCGCGGCCGCTTGCCGGGGGCGAGGCTCGCGGGCAGCCCCTCTTCCAGCCAGAACATCTGGCCGCGCGTGCCGAGGCAGAAGCCGAGTTCCGGGATCAGCGGCGAGCTCTGCAGCCAGCCGCCGCTCGGCGTCGCCGAAACCATGTTGCCCCAGCGGTCGATGATGTCGAGGTGGCAGGTATCGCCGGCGGACGTGCCGTCGGGCCGCGTCGCCGGGTCGTCGTCGGCGGCGCCGTAGCGCGCCACGGTCGGTTCGCCGGCCCCGGCTGCGGCCGCGACCACCGTCCGCCCCTCGACGACGTAGCGCGGCAGACGCGGCGCGCGCCCGCCGGGTGCGCCGGGGCGCAGCTCGAGCGAGGCCCGCTCGCCGATCAGTTCGCGGCGCTCGGCGGCGTAGGCGGGGGAGAGCAGGTCGTCGAGCGGGACGTCGACGAAGCCGGGGTCCCCGTACCAGGCTTCGCGGTCCGCGTAGGACAGCTTGATGCTCTCGACCACTTTGTGCACGAAGTCGGGGCCCAGCGGGTCCATCGCGGCGACGTCCACGTCGCGCAGCAGCGCCAGGTTCTGCAGCAGCACCGGCCCCTGTGACCAGGGACCGCACTTGCACACCGTATGGCCGTGATAATCGAAGGTGACGGGCTCCTCGTAACCGGCGCGCCAGCCGGCCATGTCGTCGGCGTCGAGCACGCCCCGGTGCCGTTCGCCGCTCGCGTCCATGACCGCGTTGTCGCGGCAGAACCGTCCGATCGCCTCGGCGACGAAACCCGTGCACCAGATCGTGCGCGCCGCCTCCACCTGTTCCGCGCGGTCGCGCGAGGCCGCCATGGCATCGCCGACGAGGCGGCGCCACGTCGCCGCGAGCGTGCGATTGGCGAGCAGCGTGCCCGCCCGCGGTACGTCGCCGCGCGGCAGCCATTGTGCGGCGGAGGTCGGCCATTCGGCCTCGAACAGCTCGCGGACCGTCTCGATCGTCTCGCAAATGCGCGGCACGACGGGAACCCCGTGCTCCGCATAGAAGATCGCCGGCTCGAAGAGGTCTTCAAGCGTCATCGTTCCGTGGTCGCGCAGCAGCAGCATCCAGGCGTCGAAGGCGCCCGGGATCACCGCCGCCAGCAGTCCGGTTCCCGGCACGATCTCGAGCCCTTCGCCGCGGTAATGCGCGATCGTCGCGCCGGCGGGCGCCGTGCCCTGGCCGCAGATGACGCGCGTCTCGTCACGCGAGGCGAGGTGCAGGATCAGCGGCATGTCGCCCGCCGGGCCGTTCAGGTGCGGTTCCGCCACCTGCAGCACGAGGCCCGCGGCGACGGCTGCGTCGAACGCGTTGCCGCCGCGCTCCAGCACACCCATGCCGGTGGCCGACGCCAGCCAGTGGGTCGAGGCGACGACCCCGAAGGTGCCGAGGATCTCGGGACGGGTCGTAAACATGGTCGCTTTCGCCGGCGGTTGGAGATACCGGCGATGTTATACGCCCCGGCCCCGGACGCAAGGCCGCAAGCCGGCCGACGCCCGTCGATCGCGGCGTCAGAAGATGTCGAACAGCGCCCGCAGCAACAGCATGACGCCGATCCCGAGCAGCATGACCTCGGTGACGCAGACGAAATCGGCGATCATGCTGCCGTTGATCAGGTTCGATGTCGGGTTGCGACGGGACAGGCCGTAGAGCCAGCGCCCGAGCAGGACTGCGGCCGCCAGAAACACGGCCCCGGTGCCCAACTCACCGGCAATTTCGGGAAACATTTTGTGATTACTCCGCCGAACCGGGGAGGCGCGAAACGCCGCCCGAATCCGGTTGATATATTTGGTGCTCGCCGTAGCCGGTCAAACCGAATTGTTTCGCATCTATCGATCGGGAATATCGATCCGTTGCCGCGCCCCCTTTGCCGCGTCTACGGCTTGAGCCGCCGCGACGATTGAGTCATGGTCGGCGCGTCAGCCGCCGGCGCTCGACAGGACACCGCGATCGGTCTCGCATGGACGCGACGGAAACGAATAGCGACGGGCCCGTCACCCGGATTCACACCGCCGTGGATGGCATCGATTGGCCCGTCGTGCCGAGCGGTCGCGGCGCAGCCGTGCTGTCGCTGCTCTATCAGCTCGATCAGAGCCAGTGGTGGCCGCCCGCGCGCCTGCGTGCGGCCCAGTTCGCCCAGCTCGAGCGCCTGCTCGACCATTGCTGGCGAACGGTTCCGTTCTATCGCGACCGGCTGAATGACGGTGGCTGGCAGCCGGGTGGTGCGCCGGCGGCGGAGGTCTGGTCGGGGTTGCCGGTGCTGCGCCGCCAGGAGGTGCAGGAAGCCGACGGCGGGCTGTGCAGTGTCGCGCTGCCGGCTTCGCATGGCGCGACGCGCGAGACCTATACGTCGGGCTCGACCGGTCGGCCGCTGCGCGTGTTGCGAAGCCAGGTCTGGCAGCTGTTCTGGAGCGCGTTCACGCTGCGCGATCATTTGTGGCAGCGGCGCGATCTCTCGGGGAAGCTTGCGGCGATTCGCGAATCCGGGCGCGGCAAGGCGGTCTGGCCCGACGGCAGTCGCGCCCCGAGATGGGGCCGCTCGACCGCCGCCGTCTTCGAGAGCGGTCCGTTCGCGGGGCTCAACGTGTTGACACCGGTGGAGCACCAGGCGGAATGGCTGATGCGGGAGGATCCCGACTACCTGCTTACCCATCCGAGCATCGCCGAAAACCTGGCGCGCTACTGCCTCGAGGCGAAGCTCCGGCCATCGCGCCTGCGCGGCGTGCAGACCATTGCCGAGGTGCTTGGTCCCACCGTGCGCGCACTGTGCGCCGAAGCCTGGGGGGTTCCCGTCGTCGACATGTATACGAGCCGTGAAGCGGGCTATCTGGCGCTGCAATGTCCCGAGGGCGAGCATTACCACGTGCAGGCCGAGGGAATCCTCGTGGAGTTGCTCGATGAGGACGGCCGTGAATGCGCCCCCGGTGATATCGGCCGCGTCATCGTCACGCCGCTGCACAATTTCGCCATGCCGCTCGTTCGTTACGACATCGGCGATTATGCCGAGGTCGGCGACCCGTGCGGTTGCGGCCGCGGCCTGCCGGTCATCCGTCGAATTCTGGGGCGCCGGCAGAACTCGCTCCAACTCCCCGACGGCGGCTCGCGGTGGCCGCTGCTGTCGTCCTCGGATATTGCCGGCATGTTGCGGATCGCGCCGGTGCGGCAGTATCAGTTCGTTCAGCAGTCGCTGGCGCAGATAGAATTTCGCGTCGTTGTCGCGCAAGCTCTTTCGGCGAAGGAATCGGCGGCGTTAGCGGACTGGGCGCGAACCAGGTTCGGCGATCCCTTCGCCGTCACGGTCGTTCAGTGCGACGAGATTCCGCGCGGTCCCGGCGGCAAGTTCCAGGATTTCGTCAGCGAGATCCCGCAATGACGTCTCGTTCGCGCCGGCCTCTGGAGCATTATCCGATTGGTTCACTCCAGCCGGCTCCGCCACCCGGCCAGCCAACGTTATCGTAAGCTGTGGGTGACCGGGTGGGGGCGCGGGCCGGTGCCTGTTCCACGTTAGTGGATGATATATTAGCCGGTGATCCGCCAGTCCCCGTCGGGCTGACGACAGGCGATCCCGTACGCGGACTGGACCTGTCCGCCGACGATGACGTCCTGCTGGAACTCGCGGCAATATTCGCCCGTCGCCGTGTTCGTGCCGGCCCGTGTCGACCTGACGGCCCCGGAATTGCCGGTCTGCGGGTTTTCCCACGTGATCGGCGTGCCGACCGGCGCCTCGAACGCGCGGCCGGCGGCGAGCTCGGCGCAGGCGGCGTCGGTCGCATCGATATGGTCGCCGATCGAACGCCCGATGAAGACGCCCAGTAACGTGCCGAGTGCTGTCGCCACAAGCTGCCCCTCGCCCTTGCCGACTTTGCTGCCCGCGGCCGCACCAAGCACGCCGCCGATGATCATGCCGACGGCCCCACGCTGTCCGCAGCCGGCCGGAATCACCACCGGCGCCACGGGATATCCGATGGCGGCGTCGCCGAATTCGCCTCCCTCGCCGCCTTCGCCGCCCTCGCCGCCTTCGCCGCCCTCACCGCCTTCGCCGGGCGGATAGATTCGCTTGTGGTCGACCCAGTAGAGCAGGTCATCCACCTCGCCGGTGCCGCCTCGGCGGAGATCGGCGCGTGCCGCGGAACGATCGAAGGCGTGAACGCCATCGGCAACGCGCAAGAACGCGGCCTGGGCGACGCCGGCCCTGAGCGTATCGGCGAACGACACGGAACCGAGGGCGCCCGCTGCGGCCAGGACGCCCAGTTTTTTGAGGGATGGGTGCTTCACGACTCGCTTTGCTCCTCACGTTTGTCGGCGCGACAATAGGCGTGGCGGGATGAACGACCAATGAACGAAAATGCCGATGGTTCGAATCATGTCGCGGATTGCCGAAAAAATTCAATCGTCTTGAGCGTAAGGCAAGATTGGGGCATTTTCCCGGCGCCGCGGTGCGGCAGGGGATCGACCGGATGACCGATAACAAAGATAACCGTATCCATTTGTTCGATACGACGCTGCGCGACGGGGCGCAGACCCAGGGCGTCGATTTCACGGTGGCCGACAAGGTGGCGATCGCGACCGCCCTCGACGAGCTCGGCGTCGATTATGTCGAGGGCGGCTGGCCCGGCGCCAACCCGACCGACGATTCCTTCTTTACCGACCCGCCCGCATTGACGCGCGCGCGGCTCGTCGCCTTCGGCATGACGCGGCGCCCCGGACGCAGCGCCGAGAACGATCCCGGCCTGGCGCCGCTGATCAGCAGCAAGGCGCCGGCGGTCTGCCTCGTCGGCAAGGCCTGGGACTTTCATGTCGACGTGGCGCTGGAGATCCCGCGCGAGGAGAACCTGGCGATGATCGCCGAGTCGATCGCCTATGCGAAGCAGCGCAAGGACGAGGCGATGTACGATGCCGAGCATTTCTTCGACGGCTACAAGGCCAATCCCGACTACGCGCTGGCGTGCGCCAGGGCGGCGTTCGACGCCGGCGCGCGCTGGGTCGTGCTGTGCGACACCAACGGCGGGACGCTGCCGCACGAGGTGGAGGCCATCGTCGGCGAGGTCGCCCGGCACATACCGGGCAGCCATCTCGGCATCCACGCCCACAACGATACCGAGAACGCCGTGGCCAACAGCCTGGCCGCGGTCCGTGCCGGCGTGCGCCAGGTCCAGGGGACGCTGAACGGGTTGGGCGAGCGCTGCGGCAACGCCAATCTGGTCTCGCTGATCCCGACGCTGGCGCTGAAGATGGGCTTGGAGACCGGAATCGACGAGGAGGGCCTGCGCCGATTGACGCATGTCTCGCGGCTGCTCGACGACCGCCTCAACCGCATGTCGAACCGGCACAGCGCCTATGTCGGCGAGGCGGCCTTCGCGCACAAGGGCGGGCTGCACGTCTCGGCCGTGGCCAAGGATCCGCGCACCTACGAGCACATCGACCCGGGAATCGTCGGCAACCAGCGCCACGTCGTCGTCTCCGACCAGGCCGGCCGCGCCAACGTGATGTCGCGCCTGCACGAGATCGGCGTCGAGCTCGAGGCCAGGGACCGGCGCATCAACCGGCTCGTCGAGCTGGTCAAGGAGCGCGAGTTCGAGGGCTACTCGTACGACGGCGCCGAGGCGAGCTTCGAGCTCCTGGCGCGCCGCATGCTCGGCGAGGTGCCGGACTATTTCCAGCTGATCCGCTTCCGCGTGATGGACGATCGGCGCTGGAACGCGCGCGGCGAGCTGGTCACCGAGTCCGAGGCGACGATCAACCTAGAGGCCGGCGGCGAACAGCTGATGACGGTGGCCGACGGCAACGGCCCGGTCAATGCGCTCGACACGGCCCTGCGCAAGGCGCTCAAGCCGCTCTATCCGCAGCTCGAGGACATGCACCTGATCGACTACAAGGTCCGCATCCTCCCCCCCCGGGCCGATACCACCGGCACCGACGCGGTGACGCGGGTGATGATCGAGAGCGCCAACGGCGCGGGTGAGCGCTGGTCGACCGTCGGCGTCTCGGCGAACATCATCGACGCCTCCTTCGGAGCGCTGTACGACGCCATCGTCTACAAGCTCTACCGCGAGGGGGTGGAGCGCAAGTAGCGCGGGCCATCCGCGGACGGGGCCGGGGCATGGCGGGGACCGATTCGACGAAGGATCCGGCGTTGGCCGCAACGGGGCCGGCGATCATCCTCGTGCGCCCGCAGCTCGGCGAGAATATCGGCGCCGCGGCGCGGGCCATGCTGAACTGCGGCCTCACCGACCTGCGGCTGGTGGCGCCGCGCGACGGCTGGCCCAACGCGCAGGCGGTGCGCTCGGCGTCCGGCGCCGACGCCGTCATCGAACGGACCCGCCTCTACGATACGGCCGCGGCGGCGATCGCCGGGCTGGAACGCGTATTCGCCACCACCGCGCGGCCGCGCGACATGGTCAAGCCGGTGCTGACGCCGGATGCGGGCGCCGCCGAGATCCGCGCGGCGGAAGCGGCCGGTCAGCGCTGCGGCGTGCTGTTCGGGGCCGAGCGCACGGGGCTCGAGAACGACGAGGTCGTGCTCGCCGACACCGTCATCGAGGCGCCGCTGAACCCGTCCTACAAGTCGCTCAACCTGGCGCAGGCGGTGTTCCTGATCGCCTGGTGCTGGCACCGGCTCGGCGACGCGACGCCGGGCCGCCGCGTCGAGCTCGACGACACAAGGCCGGCGACGAAGGACGAGTTCCTCAATTTCTGCACCCGGCTCGAGGCGGCGCTCGACGAGAGCGGCTTCCTGTTCCCGCCGGAAAAGCGCCCGGCGATGGTGCGCAACATCCGCAACATGTTCCAGCGCATGGCGCCGACCGACCAGGATCTGCGCACGCTGCACGGCATCGTCGCCAGCCTGTTCAAGCACCGGGGCGGGGAGTAGGGGGGCGCAACCGGATTGCCAAGCCATGCAATCGCACCCCTCTATTCGTGCGGTTGCCTGCGCGCCGGCATTTCCGCCTGACAACAGAAGCCTGAACCGACGCTCCGGCCGATCTACAGGCTAGCGGTCGCGCCGCAGGCTGTGGATGTAGGCGACGACGTCGTCGATCTCGCTGTCCGCGAGCATCAGGTTCGGCATGTTCCGGTGCGGCGTGCGCAGGAACACGCGGAGCGCGATCTCGGTCATCGCCGGATCGTCCGCCAGGCTCTGGAACGCGGGCGGGCCGCCCGGCGTCGCATCGCGCACCCCCTTGTCGACGGCGTGGCACGCGCTGCACACGGTCGCCGCGAGCTCGCGTCCGGCCGCAACATCGCCGAGCGGGTCCTGCGCCTGCGCGCCGGCGAACCCGGCGAGGCAGCCGCCGATGGTGAGCCACCAACGCATCCACATGACTGCGATCCTGAACGCAATTGCCGCGGTGTCAAGCGCGCGGCCGGCGCGCTCTGCCGCCCCGGCGCAAAGTCTTTGACATCTGCGGACGCCCGCGTATAGTGCCGCCGCGATTTCCGGGAGAGCGGGCCGGCATTCGGCCGCAGCCCCGCCGCCCCCGCGGGCGGCCTGCCGGGACAACAACAACACCGACACGATCGGGATGCGGAGCAGATGAGCAAGCGACGTTCTTCCAAGCACAAGATCGACCGCCGCCTCGGCGTCAATCTCTGGGGCCGGCCGAAGAGCCCCTTCAACCGCCGCGAATCGCGCCCCGGCCAGCACGGCCAGCGGCGCCGCAAGCTGTCCGACTTCGGGACGCAGCTGGCGGCCAAGCAGAAGCTCAAGGGCTATTACGGCAATATCGGCGAGCGGCAGTTCCGCCGCATCTACGAGGAGGCGAACCGGCGCCGCGGCGACACCGGCGAGAACCTGATCGAGCTGCTCGAGCGCCGGCTCGACGCGGTGGTCTACCGGGCGCGCTTCGTGCCCACGGTGTTCGCCGCGCGGCAGTTCGTCAATCACGGCCACATCAAGGTGAACGGCAAGCGGGTCAACATCGGCTCGTACCGCGTCGGCGACGGCGACGTGATCGAGGTCAAGGAGAAGAGCCGCGAGCTGCCGATGGTGCTCGAGGCGCTGCAGTCGTCGGAGCGCGACGTGCCGGACTATATCAGCGTCGACTACCGCAAGATGAAGGCGACCTTCACGCGCGGGCCGAAGCTGGCGGACGTGCCGTACCCGGTGCACATGGAGCCGAACCTCGTCGTCGAGTTCTATTCGCGCTGATCCGGGCGAGCGCTGACGGTATACGGCAAGGCGGCCTGCGGGCCGCCTTTGTCGTCGGATAGGCCCCCGGGGCGCGGCCGCGGCAGGGCGCCGCCGTTGAGCCACATCAACGACAGCGGCCACGCAATCGTCTATGCATGATCGGCGAGCCTCGGGCTCGTGCTTCAGCTTCGGTTCCAACATTGCATTGCGCGCTGGCCCCCCCGGGGCCATGGAGGCGACATGAAGGACGTGGAAAACCTGTTCGGCAAGGCGATCGCCGAGATCGAGCGGATGCTCAACAGCAAGACGGTGGTCGGCGAGCCCATCGTCGTCGAGGGCAAGACGCTGATCCCGCTGGTCAGCGTCGGGTTCGGATTCGGCGTCGGCAGCGGCGAAGGGACCGACCCGAAAAAGGGCGCCGGCACCGGCGGCGGCACCGGCGGCGGTGGCGGCGTCAAGCCGGTGGCGATGATCGTCGTCGACAAGGACGGCGTCCGCATCGAATCGATCAAGGGCGGTACGGCCTCGGTGCTCGAGAAGGTGGCGGAGACCGTCGGCAAGGCGGCGTCGGCCAAGACGGGAAGCGCCAAAGCCGCCTGAGCGGTGGCCAGCGTCGCCCTGATACTCGGCCTGTTGCCGGCGCTCGTCATCGGGCTGCTCGCGGTGCCGCTGTCGGTCGCCTTCTCGATCCGCCGGCTGCGGGAGACCCGCGGCGTGATCCGGTTTCGCTGGCTGTTCGGCATCGTTCGGTTTCGCGTTCGCATCCCGCGGGCCGGCGCGACCGCGGCGCGGCCCGCGCCGGAAGGCGAGGTGCGAGCGCCCGGCCGCAAGCAGCGCAAGAGCCGGCAACGCTGGCGCCCGGGCGGAGTGCTCTCGCTCATGCGCGAGCGGGCCATCCGGCGCCGCGTCGTCGGCTTCCTCCGCGACCTGCTGCGCGCGACCCACGCGCGGAGACTGTTCCTCCGCCTGCGCATCGGCCTCGGCGACCCGGCCGACACGGGCCGGCTGTGGGCGCTCGTCGGGCCCGTCGCCGGCCTGGCGCGAAATGTGAGCGGCGCGACGCTGCGCATCGAGCCCGAATTCATCGACCCCGTCTTCGAGGTCGAGAGCCATGGCCAATTCCGCCTGGTGCCGCTCCGGCTGATCGCGCTGACGGCGGCGTTCGCGCTGTCGCCGACCATGCTGCGGGCGTGGTGGCGCCTGTCCAGGGGGCATAGCTGAATGGAAGCGCAGAGGGCAGGCCGGCCGTTGCGAGTCGGCGCCGTGACGCTGCTGCCGGTCGAGCGCGCCGTGATCCGGTCCGGTGCGGGCGATGCCGGTTGCTGGCTTGGCGCCCTCAAGGCGCCCGTCGCCGTCGTCGTGTGCGACGCGGGCGGCGTCCGCGCGCTTGGCCCTGATTCAGCGGCACTCGCGCTCGATGCGCTGGTCGCGGAAACGCCGGGTCTTGCCGACGTCCTGGCCGGGATCTAGCGCCGTCCTTCGGGTCTGCAGGGGGAATCCGTGACTTGCCCGATCGAAATCCGTTCGCTAATAGGAACGCAGGTGCGCTCCGTCGGCGAATGCCGACGCGGTTTTCGACGTCATTGCGAGCTCGGGCTGACGTTGCTGTACGATCTGTTGAAATTTGGACACATTCTGGGCGCCGTGCTCATCGGCGCGGGCCTGATCGGCGTGTTCGTGTCGGACCTGCGGTCGCGCCAGTTGCGCGACCTCGCCCCGTTCGCCGAGGCGGTGCGCAATATCGCCGTGTTCTACGACGGCGTGGTGGTTCCCGGCGCGTTGCTGCTGCTTGCCTCCGGCGCCTGGCTCGCCGCCGAGTTCCACGGCGGCTGGGCGGCGCTACGGGAGCCGTGGATCGCCGGCATGGCCGGTCTGTTCGCGTTCGAGTTCGTCGAGGGCAACACCGTCACGCGCGCCTACTTCACGCGGCTGCGACGCGTCACGCGCACGGCACTGGCGGAAGGCCGCATTACGCCGGAGCTCGAACGCGCCCGCGCCGAGCGGATCCCGACATTCACCCATTTCCTCGACCTGCCGATTCTGCTGGTGATCATCGCGCTCGGGGCGATCCGCCCCGACGGGTGGTTGCCGCTTATCGCCGGCCTGGCGCTGGCGGTGCTCGTCGCTACGGCGCTCACCCTGGTTCTGCTGCGCCTTTATCCGTGGGGTGCCGTGGCGCGCCGAGAGGGCGGCGTCCTCTAGGGCAAGGTTACGGTGGAAGTGGACTTCACCGATCCGGTGCACCGAGCGGTGGCCGAGAGTAGAGGCTGAATACCGAGCGACCCCGCGAGGTTTCCGTTGTACGCGCCCAAGCGACACGCAAAAAGGCCGCCCGGCGGGGCGGCCCTTCGGCTTCGAATTCGGCTGGGCGAGGGTCGTCAGGCCGATGCCGGCTGGCTCTCGATGCCCTTTTCGTTGAACAGCGCCTGCAGCTCGCCGGTCTCGTACATCTCGCGCACG
>JBFHDX010000116.1:0-11212 GCA_041584475.1 Alphaproteobacteria bacterium | reverse complement strand
GGCCCGACGATGTCGCTGAGCCGTCGCCCGTCGGTCAGCAGCATGGCCCGCCCAAGCTGCGACTCGTTGGCCTCGTCGAGCACCATCTCGATCGTTACGCTGTCGACGCGGTCGAGCACGTCCCGCAACGCGCCGGACGGCGTCGCCACCGCCGGGTCGGCGGAATGGAACGTGCCGAGAATGAAACTCGGTGCGGCATCGGGCGCGTCCACACGCCACAACAGCCCGCGCGAGAATTCGGTATCCTGCGCCTGCGCAGCCGCCAGCGCACCGAACCAGAGAAGGACCAGCGCGGCGAAGAGCACGGCGTACGCCAGCCGTGAGGCGGTGTCGAACGTGCGGCTCATGTCGCGTCCCTTCGTTTCGTCGTTGCGTCGCGGCGCTCGTGCGGGCGCTCCACTATGGCGCGGAGGCGTTTACGAATGCTTACACCGGCCGGTCGGCGCGCACCGGAGGCTACTTCGCCGACCTGGCCGGCTGACCGGCCGGGCCGGGGCCGTTGCGGCCGGGTCGTGACGGCGGCTGCGAGCGGCGATCGAGCCGATCGACGAAATGCGCGATGATGCGCGTATACAGATCGTCCTTGAGCACCGCATCCTCGACGCCCGCGTCGACGTTGGGATTGTCGTTGACCTCGACGACGAAGACGCCGTCCTTCGTCTGCTTCAGGTCGACGCCGTAGAGTCCGTCGCCGATCAGCGACGCCGCGCGTACGGCGGTCTCGACGACCTCCTTCGGCGCGTCCTCGACGGCCAGCGTCCGGAAACTTCCCTCCGTGAACTTGCCGTCGTCGCCGTGCTTGACGATCTGCCAGTGACCGCGCGCCATCATGTACTGGCATACGAACAGCGGCTGCCGGTCGAGCACGCCGACACGCCAGTCGAAATCGGTCGGCACGAATTGCTGGGCGATGATCAGGTCGGACTCGTCGAGCAGCGTCGCGACCATCGCGTCGAGCTCGGTGCGGTCGGCGGCCTTGAGCACGCCGCGGGAGAACGAGCCGTCGGGGATCTTGAGCACGACCGGATAGCCGAGCTCCGCCTCGACCCGTTCGACACTGCGCGGGTCGACGGTCAGCGTGCGCAGCGTCGACACGTTGTTCGCCTGCAACAGCTCGGCCAGGAAGATCTTGTTGGTGCAGCGCAGGATCGACCGCGGGTCGTCGATCACCACGAGATCCTCCATGTCGGCCTTCTTGGCGAACCGGTAGGTGTGGTTGTCGAGCGCCGTCGTCTCGCGGATGAACAGCGCGTCGAATTCCAGAAGGCGGCCATAGTCCGCCTTGGTGATCAGCGCGACGTCGACGCCGAGCTGAGCGCCGGCCCGCACGAACCGGTCGAGCGCCTTGCGGTCCGACGGCGGCAGCGCCTCGGCCGGGTCGTGCAGGATGGCGATCGAGTAGCGCGCCGGCGTCGCCGATTTCGGCTGCGGCCACGCCGACTGGGCGTGCCGGGCGAGCGCGTCGCGAAACAGCTCCTTGTGCACGGGCTCGAGATCTCGCACCGCGACCGGCCCGATGTCCGCGATCTCCCAGGCGCCGTTGCGGTGCTGCAGCGTAAGCCGCAGCAGCGGGCAGCGGAACAGGTCGTAGAGCCGCCGCGCCGCGTCCGCCAGCAGCGGATCGTCGGTCTGGCGAAAGAAGATGTGGGCGCTGATCTTCTCGCTTTCGGGCGGCGCCTTGAAGGTCCTGCGAACAAGCTCGTTGACCTCGGGCAGGGCGATGCGCAGCAGCCGTTTCCAGTGCAGGTCGAGCATGACCTCGATGGCGGGCAGGACCTTGTGCCCGCGCGCCTCGGCCAGCAGCGAGCAGTAGTAGCCGAGGCTGAGATAGGAATAGTCGCGGCAGAGATTGATGACGCGCACCGAGGCCGCTCGGGCGGGCGCCGCGGCGCGGACATAGTCGCGCGCGGTGACGATCTGGCAGTCCGGCACGGTCCAGGGAAAGTCCTCGGGCCGATCGACGACGATCAGGTGCAGGGTCATCGCGTCCCGTCGTCGCGCGGCCGGATGACCAGCGCCGCCTTCTGTTGCGACCTGCCGTAACGCGCCATCTTGCGGAAATCGCTCAGCGGCACGGGAATCTGCATGCGGTCGATGGGCGTCTTCCCCTCCTCCGAATCGACGAACGGATCGTGCAGATAGACATACTTCTGGTCGAAGCCGGTCACAACGACCCAGTGCGGCGCCTTCGCGCTGTCGAAGCGATAGGAGCTGATGAGCACGATCGGGATGCCCCCGCGCTCGAACTCGCGGCGCATCGCCTTCACCGAGAGCGGCCGGTAGATCACGCGGACGCGGCTGTCCAGCGCTTCGCGGCGGAAATCTTCCTCGACGAGGCGGATCACGTCCTTCTTCTTCTCGCTCCGCACCGAGTCGGTGAACAGGGGCTCCCTCTGGCTCAGATGCAGCTCGACGTCGAATCCCCGCCGCGCCGCGGCGAGCGCGAGGCCCGTCGGGCTGCAGCCGCCGTGGCCGGAGGTCATGAAGATCGTCGTCGATTCGCGCCACAGCCGCAATTCCGACTCGCGGTCGACGCCGACATCGGGGTCGAGCGCGTGCATCGCCATCAACAGCGCCGCCGGGCCACACGTGAAGTCGAGGCTCTGCGCATAGTAGGGAACGCGAATGAGCTGCGGATCGGGTCGCGGGGCGAGCGATTTTTCCATGCGGATCGCGTCCACCTCGTCGTCGTAGTAGTCGGGCTGCACGGCGAACTTGCGATAGCCCTCGCGCCGGTAGAGCGACTGCGTCTCGGGATCGTCGACCCGGACCTCGAGGCGCATGTACGCCGCACCCCGTGCCCGCGCCGCATCCTCCGCCGCGCGCAGCAGCGCGGATCCGAGGCCGCGGCCCCGCTGCGCCGGCTCGACCGCGATCGAGTAGAGTCGCGCCAGCGACGTGCCGCGGTTGAAGAGCACCATCGCGTACCCGGTTACGCCGGCGTCCGGCTCGTCGTCGACGAGGGTCGCGGCGTTGGCGCGCGACAGCAGGTAGCGGAAGCTGCGCCGCGACAGCCGGTCGGTCTCGAACGACCGGTTCTCGATGCGGGTCAACGCCGTCAGGTCGCTGAGGCGGGCGGGACGAATCATGGCGCGGCTATAGCGCCAAACCGGTTGCGCGCCTAGTGGTTTCATCGATCGCCGGCGCCCGACCGGCCGCACCGATCGGCCGGTTGGTGTAAACTCCTCTCGACACGCAGCACCCGGAATGTGGGGCAGTGCATGATACCGTCGTTGAACCGCCGATCCGTGATGCGCCTGGCCGGCGCCGCCGTGCTTGCCGCGCCGTTCGTCGCCCGGGCCCGTGCGGCGGCCGCCCGCGTCGTCGTGATCGGCGGCGGCGCCGGAGGCGCGACCGCGGCGCGGCTGCTCGCGGCGTCGGGCGCACCGCTCGATGTCGCACTCGTGACCGCGGACCGCCGGTTCACAACCTGCTTCTTCTCCAATCTGTATCTCGCCGGCGCGCGCCCGCTCGAATCGCTGACGCATGGCTACGGGCGGCTGGAGGCCCAGGGGATCGAAGTCGTCCACGCGGTCGCGGCCGTCATCGACGCGATCGGCCGCAACGTCCGTCTCGCCAACGGCGGATCGCTCGCCTACGACCGGCTGATCGTGGCTCCCGGTATCGGCTTCCGCTGGGACGCCATCGACGGCTACGGACGCGGTGCGGCGGAGATCATGCCGCATGCCTGGAAGGGGGGGCAGCAGAGCGCGTTGCTGCGCCGCCGGCTCGCAGCGATGGAGGATGGCGGCGTCTTTCTCATCGCGCCGCCGCAGGACCCCTATCGTTGTACCTCCGCACCCTACGAGCGGGTCTCGCTGGTCGCGTATTATTTCGCGCGCGTCAAACCGCGCTCGAAGATCGTCATCCTCGATGCCAAGGACTCGTTCCCGCTGCAAGCTCTGTTCGAGGAGGGCTGGGCACGGTACTACGACGGCATGATCGAGGTGATCCCGGCGGAATTCGCGGGCGGCGCGCAGGCGGTCGACGTGCACGCCGGGACGGTGATGTCGCTCGAGGACACCTTCCGACCCGCGGTCGCCAATGTCATCCCGCCGCAGATGGCGGGCCGTCTGGCGCAGGAGTCCGGGCTGGCCGACGCGAGCGGCTGGTGCCCGGTCGATCCGACGACGTTCGAGTCGACGCGCATACCGGGCATCCATGTCATCGGCGACGCCGCGATCGCCGCGCCGATGCCGAAGGCGGGATACGTCGCGGCACACCAGGCGCGGATCGCTGCCGGCGCCATCCTGCAGTCGCTCGTCGGGCGGCCGGCGATCCCGGTCGAGGTCGGCGGCGCCTGCTGGACGCACATCGCTCCCGACCACGCGGTCAGCGAACGGGCCTCGTTCGCGATCACCGACGGTCGCATTGCGCTCACCGCGCTGTCGATCAGCGCGACCGGCGAGCCCGACGAGGTGCGGGCCGCGGCTGCGGCGGACGCCGAAGGCTGGTATCGCGACATTACCGTCGGGATGTTCGGCTGAGCTCGCGCGGCACGCGCCGGGCGACCGGCGAGTGCCGCATCCGCAGGCACCGGGTGGCGCCCGCTTGATTTCCCAAATTATCTGGTGTGTAATCGATGCCTGCGACAAAAAGGCGCAGTCGGGCAGCGTGCACGCCTGACCCGCAATGATCCTGTGTCCGTGGCGGGATGAGAGGGATCGAGGGAGGAGCGCCGGTGAACAGTCCCCGGATTTGGAGGCCGGTTACGGTGGCGGCCGTCGCCATGATCGGCGTCGGCATCGGTATCGCGGGCCCGGCCACGGCCGACGAGCTGTACGAGCTTGGCGAGTATCTGTCGGGCGAGTGCCGCACATGCCACCGATCCGCTGGCGGCGAGACGATTCCGGCAATCAACGGCTGGGCGGTCGACATGTTCGTCCAGAGGCTGAAGGCCTACCGGGACGGTACGCGCGACAACCCGGCGATGCGGCGCGTTGCCCGGAGTCTCAGCGACGAGGACATGCGAGCGCTAGCGGTATTCTTTGAAAAACTTGGTCAGTAAGGAGCGACCGGCATGAACAGGAGGCTTACGAGACGTGAATTCGGATTGCTGGGCGGCGCCGCGGGCGTGACCGCCGTGGCTTTGGGAACCCCTGCGATTGCGCAGGCGCGACCGAAGCTCGTGGTCATCGGCGGCGGGCCGGGCGGCGCCACCGTCGCGCGCTACGTCGCGAAGGACGCCAAGGACAAGGTCGACGTGACACTGATCGAGGCGAACGCGACGCACACCACCTGCTTTTTCAGCAATCTCTATATCGGCGGGCTGCGCACCTTCGAGTCGATCACCCACGGCTACGGCAAGCTCGCGGGAGATTACGGCATCAACGTGATCCGTGATTTCGCCATCGCCGTCGACCCGGCGGCGCGCACCGTGCGGCTACGTGGCGGCGACACCGTGTCGTACGACCGGCTGGTGGTCGCGCCCGGCATCGATTTCAGATACGAGGCCTATGAAGGCTTTGACGAGAATGCGACGAAGACGATGCCGCACGCCTGGCAGGGCGGGCCGCAGTCGCAGATCCTGCGGAGCCAGCTCGAGGCGATGGCGGACGGCGGGACCTTCGTCATCGCGCCGCCGCCCAATCCGTTCCGCTGCCCGCCGGGTCCCTACGAGCGGATCTCGCTCGTCGCGCAGTACTTCAAGCAGAACAAGCCGCGTTCCAAGATCATCGTCGTCGACGCCAAGTCGAAATTCTCCAAACAGGCGCTGTTCCAGGAAGGTTGGGCGCGGCATTACCCGGAAATGATCGAGTGGTTGCCGGTCGATATAACCGGCGGCGTGAAGGCGGTGGATGTGAAGGGCATGACCCTGATCACCGGCGGCGACAACTTCAGGGGCGACGTGGTCAACCTGATACCGCCGCAAAAGGCGGGCGCGATCGCGCACGCAGCCGGCCTCGCCGACGAGTCGGGCTGGTGTCCGGTCGATCCGTTCACGATGGCATCGAAGCGGCAGCCGAACATCCACGTGTTGGGCGACGCCAGCATCGCCGGCGACATGCCCAAGTCCGGCTTCTCCGCCAACAGCCAGGCCAAGGCGTGCGCGATGGCGGTGCGCGCGGCGCTGACCGGTTCGCGGGCGTTCGATCCGCGCTACAGCAATACGTGCTGGAGCCTGATCGCCAATGGCGACGGCGTTAAGGTCGGCGCCTCCTACAAGGCGACGGAGGAGAAGATCGCCAGCTTCGACAACTTCATCAGCGCGACCGGCGAAGACGACGCCACCCGCGCCGCCACGGCTGCCGAGGCGGTCGACTGGTACGGCGCGATCACGGCCGATATCTTCGGCTGACCGCGCAGTCGAGTCCGGCTCGACGCTACGGGGCGCCCATTGCGGCGCCCCGTTCGCGACCGCGCTTGCGCACGGGCCGTTCGCGCACCACCGTTCGGCCCTCGGCGCAACGAGAGCGGGCCGCCCCGACTGGGGGCGGCCCGAGTTGTGTCGATCGGTTCGCTGGGTGGCCGGCGGGGCTGGGCCCGACTTGACGATCGGCGGGTCGCCTCTGCGCCCGAAACCGATCCGTCGGGACATCATGCAGGGGGGCAGCCCCGAGCACTATGCTATTTCTTGCCACCGCTTGCTGGTTTCGCACCGATCGGCTTGCCGCCACCGGGCTTTGCGCCGGCGGGCGGCGGGGCAGATTTTGTGCCGGATTGGCCCGGCTTCTGCGTATTGGAAGGCATCTTCTGATCTCCGTGTGACCGACTTCGATTCGTCGGTCGAGCCAACCTAGGCGCTGATCTAAAATCGAACAAACGATATTTTCTGCGATATAATATCGCAAAGTTCGATATTTTGGATCCATCATGGATATCGATCTGCTGCGAACGTTCCTCGGTATCGTCGAAACCGGACATTTCGTGCGGACGGCCGAACGGCTCAACGTAACCCAGTCGACGGTCAGCGCGCGCGTGAAGGAGCTCGAGTTGCGGCTCGGGCGCACCCTGTTCCTGCGCGGGCGGTCGGGTGCCGCGCTCACCTCCGCCGGGTTGCATTTCCTGCCGCACGCGGCCTCGATGGTTCGGATCTGGAACCAGGCGCGCCAGGAAGTCGGCCTGCCGCCCGAGTTCAACGCTGTCTTGGCCGCCGGCGGGCAGTTCACGCTGTGGGACGGCGTCCTGCGGCGCTGGCTCGCGTGGATGCGTCGTGCCGAGCCCGACGTCGCCCTGCGCGCCGAAGTCGCGCGGCCGGACGAGCTGTCCCACATGCTGTCGGAGGGGACGCTGGATCTCGCCGTCCTCTACGCGCCGCAACCGCGACCCGGCCTGCGGATCGAACGTCTTCTCGACGAACGGCTCGTGCTCGTGGCGGCCAATGCGGTGGACGCATGGCCGGGTGGCGAGAGCTACATCTTCGTCGATTGGGGCCCCGAATTCCGTGCCGACCATGCAAGCGCGTTTCCCGATGTCGAGACGCCGGCGCTCACCATCGGACTCGGCGCGATCGCGCTCAGCTTCATCCTCGAAGAGGGCGGCAGCGGCTATTTCCCGATTCGCGTCGTGCGCAATCTCGTCGACGCCGGCCACGTCAGCCTGGTTGCCAATGCGCCCGAGTTCGGCCGGCCGGCCTTCGTCGCGTGGCAGGATCGCACGGACCCGATCCTCGAGCGGGCCGTCGCCGGCCTGCGCGAGGTGGCAGCCGCCGAGCCGCTGTGATCGAGGCGCCCGGCGCCGGTCGGGCGCGGACGTGCGGCTTGCCCCGGCCCGGGGGCTTCACTATCGTTCGTGTACGGTAAGGGTTCCGCCCGCAGGGGCGCGATCGCAGACCAAGGGAGGCTCACATGAGACGAATTCTGGCGCTGGCCGGGGCCGCTGCCCTGGCGGCGGCACTGGCGACCCCGGTCGCGGCCGAGACGACGCTACGGATTACGCTGCAGCTGCCGATAAAGTCGCATCTCGGCCAGAACCTGGAGATGTTCAAGCAGGAGGTCGAGCAGCAGTCGGGCGGCGACATCAAGGTCGAGATCTACGACTCGGCGCAGCTTTACAAGGACAAGGAAGTGCCGCAGGCGGTCGGCGCGGGCGCCATCGAGATGGGTACGGCGTCGCTCACCCGCTATGTCGGCGAGATCCCGGCTGTCGACATCTTCTATGTTCCGTTCATGTTCAACACCGAGGAGCTGGTGCGCAAGGCGGTGGCGCCGGGCAGCCCGGTGCGGCAGCCGATCGACGATGCCATTTTGAAGACCGGCAGCCGCGTGCTCTGGTGGCAGGCCTACGGCGGCGCCATCATGCTGTCGAAGGACGCGCCGCTGAAGACGCCGGACGACATCCGCGGCAAGAAGGTGCGGGTGTTCGGTCGCACCCTCGGCAAGTTCATCGAGACGCTTGGCGGCTCACCGACGCTGATCTCCGGCTCCGAACAGTACATCGCCTACCAGCGCGGCACGGTCGACGCCGGCATGACGGGCGTCTCGGGCGTGAAGTCGCGCAAACTGTGGCAGGTCATGGACTGGATCACCGTGACCAACCATGCCGACATCGAGTTCATCGTCGTCATCAACGAGAAGGTCTGGCAGGGGCTGAGCGACAGGCAGCGCGAGATCATCGGTGCGGCGGCGCGAAACGCCGAAGCGCACGTGCGCAACGAAATGTCGAATATCGAGGCGGAAGCGTTCGCCGCCGCGGAGCAGAACGGTATGAAGGTGCATGCGCTGAACGAGGCGGAGATCGAAGCCTGGCGCAAGGCGACGGCACCGGTGCTCGACTCCTACCTAGCGGAATCGGGCGAGCTCGGCGTGCGCCTCGTCAAGGCGGCGCAGGGATTGCGCTGACCCGTCTATTCGGGCGGCAGCGTCCCGACCTGGCGCGCGCCCGCCCGGTCGTGCCGACCGGCCGGGCGACCCGCTTGCCGGGCCCTGACCGCATGAGATCACAAACCGCGCCATGCTTCGAGTGATCGACCGTATCGGCGACGCGCTGGCCGCGCTCGCAGCGTGGATGTTCTTCGCCGTCGGGGCGATGATCCTGTGGGAGGTCATCGCACGATATCTCTTCAATGCGCCCACCGTATGGGCCGAGGAGATGTCGCGGTTCTTCCAGATCTGGGCCGTCTATATCGCAGCCGCCTCGCTGCTGCGCGACGGCGGGCTGATCCGCATCGGCCTGGTCGTCGACCGGCTGGGAGCCGCCGCGCGCCGCGCGGCGGAGCTGTTCGCGCTCGCGTGCATCGCCCTGTTCTGCGCCGTCGCCGTCTGGTACGGCGCCGAGATCGCGTGGGATTCCTTGGTCACCGGGCGCATGAGCGGCACGATGCTGAACGTGCCGCACTGGATGACCGAGATCGCGGTACCGCTCGGCTTTCTCATCCTGCTGCTGCAGGCCCTCGTCCAGATGATCCGCGTGCTGGCCGGCGAACCGATGCGCGACGCCGGCGACCCGCGCCGGCTCGAGGGCTGAAATGACGACCGTCCTCGTCCTCGCCGGGCTGCTCGCATTGCTTTTTGCGGGCGTGCCGATCGCCTTCGCGCTCGGGGGACTCGGCATGGCGATGCTGGTGCTCGGCGGATTCTCGCCGCTGATGGTGCCGCAGGGGCTCTATAGTACCCTCGACAATTTCGTTCTCCTTGCCGTGCCGCTGTTCCTGCTGATGTCGAACATCCTGCTGAAGGGTGGCGTCGGCCGCGACCTGTTCGCCGCGGTACAGAGCTGGGTCGGCCACTGGCCGGGCGGACTCGCGGTGGCGACGATCTTCTCCTGCGGGATCTTCGCGGCGATCTCGGGCAGCTCGGTCGCCACGGCCGCGACAATCGGCACGGTGGCGATCCCGGAGATGGAGCAGCGCGGCTACGCCCGACGCTTCATCCTCGGGCTGCTGGCGGCCGGCGGCACGCTCGGTATCCTGATTCCGCCGTCGATCCCGATGATCGTCTACGGTGTGATTACCGAAGAGTCGATCATCGACCTTTTCCTCGCCGGGATCGGCCCCGGCCTGCTGCTGATCGCGCTGTTCGTCGTCTTCGCCGTTGGGCGGGCGCGATTCTCGCGCGACTACACGCCGATGCCGCGAGCCGGATGGGCCGAGCGCCGCCACGCCACGAGCCGTGCCGTACCGACGTTCCTGCTGGCGACGCTCATCGTGGGCGGCCTCTATGCAGGGGCCTTCACGCCGACCGAGGCGGCCGCCGTCGGCTTCGGCGGCGCGCTGATCCTCACCGGGGCGATCCTGCGCACGCTGACGGTCGCGAAGCTGCGCGAGGCGGTGATGGACAGCATGCGCACGACGGTCACGATCCTGCTGATCCTCGCCGGCGCCAAGGTATTCGGCAAGGCCATCACGCTCTACCGCATCCCGCAGGACATCTCGGCGGCAATCGTCGCCACCTTCGATACCGTGGGCCCCTTCCTGCTCGCCGTCGGTGCGGTGCTGCTGCTGATGGGACTCGTGCTCGAGGCGCTGTCGATGCTGCTGATCATGGTGCCCGTGCTGTCGCCGTCGCTCGGCGTGCTCGGCATCGATCCGATCTGGTTCGGTATCCTGTTCGTGATCCTCATCGAATGCGCGCTGATCACCCCGCCCGTGGGACTCAACCTCTATGTGGTGCAGGCGGTGGGGCGCGCCCGAATGGCGGAGGTCGCCTCCGGTGTGTGGCCGTTTATCCTGATGATGTTGGCCACCGTCTTCGCGATCTATTTCCTGCCCGACATCGCGCTCTTCGTGCCGTTCGGGATGTAGGTTTTGGCGGGAATTCTAAGTAAATCCTGATAAACGGCCGCCAAAATCGGGCAACAGTTTGATTCCTCGTGCAAAAAAACAATCGCATTCTTTCTGTTTTCTAATCGTTAATATTATTTTAACGAATATTTGAACTCCAGAAATAGGTATAATACGACGGTATTATTTGCCGGCTCGGCGATCGTCCGTCCGGCGATTGGTTACTCTGGGTGGGGAGTTCGCATAATGAGAAGGTTATTTTCGATCCTGGTAATTGCATTGTTCATTGGCAGCATGTCCGCGTCCGGATTCGCGGCCGGCAAGGGGAACGGTCGTGACATGGGCGGCGGTCGCGGCGGCGACGCCGGGTCGTCGCAAAGCGACAATGGTCGAGCGGGCGGGCCTTCCGGTCACTCGAACGGACTTGGACGCGATAATTTCGGTCAGGATAATCGTGGCGGCGCATGGGCCGGCAAGACCGGCCGGGCGGTTGGCGGCGTTGGCATGTCCGACGGCGACCCGAGCAACGGAAACGCCCACCAGGAAGGTGCG
>JBFHDX010000115.1:0-11328 GCA_041584475.1 Alphaproteobacteria bacterium | reverse complement strand
CTGTCGGCAAAGGCGCAACACACGAGACCATAGCCGGGCATGCTCCACCCGGCCACAAGGTATGCTTACTCCCCGAAACTGCGCGCCGCGGCGAGCATGCGAGAGACCGTCGTCACCCAGCAGGCGATCGCGAACAGCGTCGAGGTGACGGCGAAGAACTGCGGCAGCAGGCAGAACAGGACGAAGGCGAGGATGGTCTCGGTGCCCTCGGTGAGCCCGCCCAGATAGTAGAGCGACTTCGAGCCCCGGATCTCGGTGGAGATGCCGCGCTTTGCGGCGAAGATCGCGTAGGTCAGGAAGGACGAGCCGGTACCCATGAAGCTGAGCATGAGAAAGGCGGCGGGCACCGCGTGACCCGGCTCGGCGAGCGCGAAGGCGAAGGCCCAGCCGCTGTAGAGGATGAAGTCGCAGACGATGTCGAGATAGCCGCCGAGGTCGGTCGGGCCGCGCACGCGCGCGACCGCGCCGTCGAGACCGTCGGACAGCCGGTTCGCGAGGATCAGCCCGAGCCCGGCCGCATAGTTTCCGGTGGCGATCGCCGGCACCGCCGCCAGCCCGACCGCGAAGCCGCCGAGCGTCACCGCGTTCGCCGAGACGCCCGCTCGCGCAAGTACTCGGCCGGCGGCATTCAGCGCCGGGTCGACAAGGGGGCGAACGACGTGGTCGAGCATGGGGCCTCCGCACAGCCGAGCAACCATATAGCGTGATCGCATCGCGAACGGGAACCGGCAAGCCGGCGCGCGCCGGCGCTGCGAGCCTCGCCCCCGATCACCCGGCCGTCACGGAAATTTCAGTTTGACGGCCGCCGCCAGTCACTAAATCCTGTCGGCACGGGGCACGGATTGTCAGCGAGGGGTTGCGCGACATGGCGGATGTCATCGAGACCGATCTCTGCGTGATCGGGGCCGGATCGGGCGGGCTCACCGTCGCCGCCGGCGGCGCGCAGATGGGCGCGCGGGTCGTACTCATCGAGAAGGGCGAGATGGGCGGCGACTGCCTCAACTACGGCTGCGTGCCGTCGAAATCGCTGCTCGCCGCCGCACACGTCGCACAGGGTTTCCGCGATGCCGGCCGGTTCGGCATCAAGGCGCAGGAGCCGGAGATCGATTTCGCCGCGGTCAAGGATCACGTGCGGCGCGTCATCGACGCCATCGCGCCGATGGATTCGCAGGAGCGGTTCGAGGGCTTCGGGGTCCAGGTGCTGCGCACCGCCGGGCGCTTCACCGGCCCGCGCGAGGTCGAGGCCGGGGGTGCGCGCATCCGCGCCCGCCGGTTCGTCGTCGCCACCGGCTCCGCCGCCGCCGTGCCGCCGATCCCGGGCGTCGAGACGGTCCCGTTCCTGACCAACGAGACGATCTTCGACCTGCGCGAAAAGCCCGGTCATCTGATCGTCATCGGCGGCGGGCCGATCGGCGTCGAGCTGGCGCAGGCGCATCGACGGCTGGGCTGCAGGGTGACCGTGCTCGAGATGTTCAAGCTGCTCGGCCGCGACGACGCCGAAGCGGCGGAAATCGTGCGCCGTCGGCTGCGGGCCGAGGGCATCGACATCCGCGAAGGTATCGCCATCCGTGAGATCGAGGGCCGCGACGGCGGGCTCGCCGTCACCATCGAGTTCGAGGAAGGCGGCGCCGAGGAGATCGTCGGCAGCCACCTCCTAGTCGCAGCGGGTCGGCACGCGACCGTCGAGGGGCTCGGTCTGGACGCGGCCGGCATCGAGTACACGGCGAAGGGCATCACCGTCGACGCGCGACTCCGCACGACCAACCGGCGGGTCTTCGCCATCGGCGACGTCGCCGGCGGGTATCAGTTCACGCACGTCGCCGGCTACCACGCCGGCATCGTGCTGCGCAACGCGCTGTTCCACCTGCCGGCGAAGGCCCGCCACGATGCCGTGCCCTGGGTCACCTACACCGATCCGGAGCTCGCCCATGTCGGCCTGACCGACGTCCAGGCGAAGGAGCGGCACGGCGCTGCCATCGACGTGCTGCGCTGGAGCTTCGCCGAGAACGACCGCGCACAGGCGGAACGCGAGACGGAGGGGTTCGCCAAGATCGTCACCGACCGCAGGGGCCGGGTCGTCGGCGCGACCATCGTCGGTCCGCGGGCGGGCGAACTCATCCTGCCCTGGGTGGTCGCGGTCGCGTCGCGGCAGAAGATCGGCACGCTGGCCGGCATCATCGCGCCCTATCCGACGCGCTCGGAGGTCTCCAAGCGCGCCGCCGGAAGCTATTACGCGCCGAAGCTGTTCAGCGAACGGACGCGGAAGATCGTCCGCTTTCTGCAGAAGTTCTGAGGCTGCAGCGCGCGCCGCGATCCGCCAAGGCGCGGCCGCCCCGCGATCAGGCGGCGCCGAAGATGGCGTTGCGCACCGTCTCCGCGCTCCGACGCGCCTCGTCGCCGGTGCCGGCCCACGCCACCCTGCCCGACTCCAGCACGCACACGGCGTCGGCGACCGCCAGCGCGCGATCGGTGCTCTGGTCGACGAGCAGCACGGTCAGCCGTTCCCCAGCGACCAGCCGCGCGATGACCTCGTAGCAGATATCGATCACCTTCGGCATGAGCCCGAGCGACAGCTCGTCGATCATCAAGAGCTTGGGCCGCGCCATCAGCGCGCGGCCGATCGCCAGCATCTGCTGCTCGCCGCCCGAGAGCCGCCCGGCCGGCTGGTGCAGCCGGTCCCCGAGCCGGGGAAAATAACCGAGCACGCGCTCGCGCTGGGACGCGAATTGCGAGAGCGGCCGGCTCTGCCCGCCGACCACGAGGTTCTCCTCGACGGTCAGGTCGGGAAACAGGCGCCGCCCCTCGGGCACGAGCGCGAGGCCCGCCTCGACGCGCCTCGCCGTCGGCATCGCGTTCAGGTCTTTGCCGTCGAACGTCATCCGGCCGCCCTGCAGCTCGACATGGCCGGCGAGCGTCAGAATCGTCGAGGTCTTGCCGGCGCCGTTCGGGCCGAGGAGCGCGAAGACCTGGCCGGTCTCGATCGTCAGGTCGAGCCGGTGCACGGCCCGGAAGGGCCCGTAGCCGCAGGCGAATTCCTCAAGCCGCAGCATGGCCCCCCCGGCCGAGATAGGCATCCTGCACCTCGGCGTTCGCGAGCACGTCCGCCGTCGGCCCGTCGGCCAGCAGGAGCCCGTTGTCGAGCACGACGAGGCGGTCGCAGATGCGGGCGACCTCGCCGAGATTGTGCTCGATCAGCAGGATCGGCAGCCCGCCGCGGTTGAGCGCCAGGATGGTGTCGGCGAGACGCTCGGCCTCGGCGTGATTGAGCCCGGCGAGCGGCTCGTCGAGCAGCAGCAGGCGCGGCCTCAGCGCCAGCGCTCGGGCGACCTCGAGCCGCTTGAGCACGCCCAGCGGCAGCACGTCGGGACGTTGCTCCGCGACCTCGCCGATGCCGACGAGCTCGAGCAGGCGCAGCGCCTCGGCGCGCTCGGCGCGGCGATCGCTGGCGAGCAGCGAGCGCAGCGGCCGCCGCGTCCGCATCGCGCCGGCCGCCAGTGCAACGTTGTCGAGCGCGGTCATCGAACGGAACGGCCGGGTGAGCTGTTGCGACAGGCCGAGACCGGCGCGGATGCGGGCATGCACGGGCAGCGTTCCGATGTCGCGTCCGCCGACGCGGATGCGGCCGTGCCCAGGGCGCACGACGCCGGTTATCGCACGCATGACCGTCGTCTTACCGGCGCCGTTCGGGCCGATCAGCCCGAGCAGCTCGCCGCCGGCGAGCGCGAAGGACACGTCGTCCAGCGCCGTCACGCCGCCGAAGGCGACGGTCAGTCCGGCGATATCGAGCGTCGGCGCCGTCATCCGGCCCGCCCCCGGCGCAGCCGACGCACGAGGCCGGCGACCCCGTCGGGGCACAGGCGCATCATCGTGAACAGCAGCGCCCCGTAGACCATCAGCTTGTAATCCTCGATGACCTGGAAGAGCAGCGGCGCGATGCTGAGCACCGCCGCCGCGACGGCAACGCCCCAGATCGAGCCGATGCCGCCGACGACGACCATCGCCAGCACGGTCACCGATTCGACGAAGCCGAAGCTGTTCGGGTCGATGAAGCGCACGTGATGCGCATAGAGCGCCCCGGCGACGCCCGATACCGCCGTGCCGACGGCGAACGCGGCGAGCTTGTAGCGGGCGACGTCGATGCCGAGCAGCTGCGCGGTGTCCTCGTCGTCGGCGATGGCGTCGAAGGCGAAGCCCATCCAGCTGCGCCGAAGATGGACGCTCAGCATCGCCGTCGCGGCCGCCAGCGCGAGCACGAACAGCATGAACCCGACCCTGCCGAAGCCTGCCGCCGGGATGCCCGAAAGGCCCATCTCGCCGCCGAGCCAGTCCTGCTGGCGGACGATGCCGATGAACAGGAAGCCGACCCCCATGGTGGTGATCGCGAGGAAGTCGTGTCGCACGCGCAGGCTGGCGAGGCCGACGACGACGCCGACCGCCCCGGCGAGCATGAGCGCCGGCGGCAGCGCCAGCAGGAACGGCGTGCCGCCCTTGGTCAGCATCGCCGCGGTATAGGCGCCGATGCCGTAGAACGCGGCGTGACCGAGGCTGATCTGCCCGCAGAAGCCGGCGACGATGTTGAGGCCGAGCGCGAAGATCACCGCGATCCCCATCGTCGTCAGCAGGGTGATCTCGTAGCCCACGCGTCAGCCCCTCGCGAACAGGCCCTGCGGCCGCAGCATCAGGACCGCGATCAGAAAGGCGAAGGCGATGGCGTCGCGGTCGAGCAGGCTGGACAGGTAGATCGTGCCGAAGGCCTCGATCACGCCAAGCGCGATCGACGCGGCCAGCGCGCCGGGGATGCTGCCGAGCCCGCCGAGCACGATGATCGCGAGCGCCTTGTATGCGGGTACGGCGCCCATCCCGGGTTCCACCAGGTTGTTGAGCAGCCCGACCATGATCCCGGCGGCGGCGGCCAGCGCCGAACCGACGAAAAAATTGAGATACCGCACGCGCCGCACGCTGACGCCGAACGATTCCGCCATCATCGGATCGGTCACCGTGGCCCGCCAGGCTATGCCGGTGCGCGTGCGGGTCGCCAGCAGCCAGAGCAGCACGATCGTCGCGATCGCACCGCACAGGGTCGCCAGCTCGGCGGTCTTGATGGCGAGCCCGGCGCCGAGCGGAACCGTGGCGGCCAGGTGCGGTTCCGCGTAGGACAGGCCGTAGGGCCCGAACACGATGCGGAACAGCTCTTCCGACGCGATGAAGATGCCGATCGAGGCGATGAGGGCGACGAACGGCGGCTTGTGCAGGATCGGCCGGTACGCGAGCTCGTAGATCAGGATGCCGACCAGCCCGACCACCGGCATGGCGACCACGAAGGCGAGCGCGAGGCTCCCCGTGGCATTGGTGACCAGCACGCCGAGATAGCCGCCGAGCGTGAACAGGGCGGCGTGCGCGACGTGCAGGATGCGCAGCAGGCCGTAGACCAGGGTCAGCCCGAGGGCGATCAGGATGTAGATGCCGCCCTGGACCAGCCCCTGCAGCAGCAGCTCGACGAAGAGCATGGACGAGTCCGTGATCCGACCGCCGCGCGGGCAACGCCGCAGGCGCTGCCCGCGGGGCGCATCGGGGTCAGTTGGTCGGCGGCGCGAGAAGGTCCGGGTCGCTGATCACGGAGTGACGACGCCACGCCCCGTCGGAGACCATCTGGACCTGGACGTCCTTGCGCACCTCACCCAGGCCGTTGAACGAGATCGTCCCGGTCGATGCCTGCAGCGAGGTCGCTGCGATGGCATCGCGGATCGCCTTGCGGTCGGAGGTCCCGGCCTCGCGCAGCGCGGCGACGGCCACCTTGATCGCGGTGTGCGCGGATGCCGCCACCATGTCTGCCTTGAAGCCCGCCTTCTTCTCGAATGCGGCGATGAAATCGCGCGTCTCCGGAACGTCGGAATCGCGGTCGAGCGATGTCGTGATGATCACGCCCTCGGCGGCCGGTCCGGCGATCTCGATGAACTTCTCGCTGTCGTAGCCCTCCTGCCCGATGACCGGAACCTCGACGCCCGCGCTGCGCAGCTGGCTGACCAGCGGGCCGGCGGTGAAGAAATAGCCCGAGGCGTAGATGGCCTCCGGCGCATCCGCCTTCACCTTGGAGACGATCGGCCCGAACTGGCGGTCCTTGATGCTGTATTCGTACTCGTTGACGATTTCGATTCCGAACGCCCCGGCCGCCTCCTTGAAGCCGGCCGCCAGCGACTTGCCGAAATCGTTCTGCAGCGTAATGACGACGACCCGCTTCTTGCCGAGCGTCTCGCCGATCAGCTTCGCGCCGGCCCGGCCCTGCACCTCGCCGACGAAGGACGTGCGGAACACGTAGTCGCCCGCCCGGGTGATCTCGGGATGCACGGCGTAGGCCGCGATATAGGGCACCTTCGCTTCCTGGAAGATGCCGGCGGCGGCGCGGGTCGAGCCGGAGTAGCTGCCCGAGACCGCGACCGGCACCCGATCCTTCTCGATCAGCTTCGCGGCGATCGGCGCCGCTTCCTTCGGCGAGGCCTGGTCGTCATAGACGACGAGCTCGATCTGCGCACCGTTGACGCCGCCCTCGGCATTGGCCTGTTCGACGGCGAGTTCGGCGCCGGTCAACGCCGACTTGCCGTCGGCCGCGGCAAAGCCGGTCAGCGGCACGTTGAAGCCGATCCTGACGCTTTCCGCGAGGGTCGGGGACGCGACGAAAACGCTGGCGGCAACCGCCAGCACACCACCCAGTCTCAGCATGGGTCACCTCCACTGTCTTTTGCGGCATATCGATGCCGCCTGTCTTCTTCTTCCCGACGGCGGGACCGCACGGGCGACCGCGCCGCAATCGGGACACGGTCGTACTATGGCGGCGGCAGCGCCGGGCGAAAAGCCTTTTCGCGGGCCGGTCCGACGGAATCTCCGGGACCGGCCCGTCGCCGGCGCCTAGATGTCGAGGGACTGGATGAAGCCGACCAGTGCCCCGCGGGCCTGCTCGAGCGCTTCCTGCGTCTGTGCGGTCTCGGCGAGGATCGTCTCCATCTCGTCCTCCTGGACGCCGAGCTTCTCCAGATAACGCCGCTGCAGGTCGCTGTTGTGCGGCACGCGCGCCAGGTTGTCGCGGATCCGTTTCTGCTCCTCGTGCAGCACGCTGCGGTCCTGCTGCAGGGCCTGCAGACGCCGCTCGTGGCCGTCGACGACCTCGCGCAGTTCGGCCATGCGCCGCAGCGCACTGCGCAGCTGCGAGCTCAGCGCGCCGTTCCGGGCGTAGCTCATGAACTGGTTGGTACGCAGGTCGGTGAGCGCGATGTGCTGCACCTGCGGTCGCGTCATGACGATCTGGATCTCGGCCTTTTCGTCGGCCTTCAGGGAGACGGGAACGCGGTATTGCTCGTCGGCGAGCTCGACGCGCTGGGGCTCGGGCTCGCGCAGCGTCCAGCCGGCCATTCGCGGGTGTTCGATGATCATCTCGCGGGGCTCCGCCGCCGGCGCCTTGAGCCGGTAGATCGTGCGCTGCTCGAGGGCGTAGGTCAGCTCGAGCACGCCGCGGACGATACGGCCCTTGGCGATCTGCTGCTCGCTCTGCACCTCGCGATCGACGACCGCCTTCTGGTCGAGGGCGAAGCTCAGCAGCCGTTCCTCGCCGGTCGGCAGCGTCGCGAGCTGCGCATCGCCGACATAGGCGGCTCCGTCCCGGCCGTTCTCGTAGAGCGTCAGCACCCCCGGCGGCAGGCCGCTGGCGCCGTCGTTCGTAAGCCGCACGGTGGCCAGCGGGTGCCGGTCGTGCGTCGTCGGCTGGTACAGCGCGACGCGGTGCGCCGGGACCGTGCGGTCGATGATCGGGATCAGCAGCGACTGGCCGGACGCGACGGCGACCGGATAGGGAACCCGGAACGTCACCTGCGTCGCGGCTTCGGTCGACGCCGCGGCGAGGATCCGTGCCTGGCCCGGCGGCGGTGGCGGGACGATGGAGGTCGGCTCGTTGGCGGCGACCGACTTGGCCATCGCGCGGCCGCCGACGCGTCCGGCCTCGTCGGCCATCATACTCTCGGCCGCCACCTGCCCCTCGCGCATCGCGCGCTGCTCGCGGCGGAACTGCTGTTCATACTCGCCTGACGCCAGCCGATCGAGGTCGAGCGCGCCGGTATCCGGCGTCGGCAGGATGCGGCCGAGGACCTCGACCGGAACGTCCGGCCGGTGCACGTAGTAGGCGGTATACAGCGCCTGACGGAAGGTGACCGGATTGCCGGACACCATAGTCAGCTCGACGTCGCGCCAGTCCTGCCCGCTCATGTTCTCGACGACGGCCCAGCCCTGCAGCCGGGCGGTCTTCGCGTCGGCCTCGCCGAGCGCGAGCCGGTACGTCGCCTTCCAGAGCGGTGCGGCGACGACATAGCCGACCCGCAGGGTGCGCTTGCCGGCACCCCGGCTCACCACTTCGAGCGTCCGGCGGTCGCGCGTACGGTGCGCCGAGATGGCGACGAGCGCCCGGTCGATCTGCTCGCGCAGGGCGGGGTCGGTGAACGTCACCGCCTCGGCCTCCTCGAACAGGAAGGTGCGCATGCCGTCGGCGGTCATCACCGTGACCCGGTGGCGCGTCGTCGCGGCGTTGCCGTCGCCGACGATAACCGTTTCCGGCACGACCCGGACCAGCCGTCCCTCGACCGAGCGCTGTCCCGCGGCCCTGATCTCCGACCCCGGCAGGGCGTTGAGCAGCGCGATCGGCGACTGCAGCGCCTCCGGCCCGAACGGCAGGTCGCGGAACACCTGCTCCAGCGGCTCACGTCCGGGCAGGCGGATCGTGCCGGCGGTCCCCTTGTCGTCGTAGACGGTGATGCTCTTGAGGACGTCGTCGACCTGGTCGAGCCGGACCGAGAGCGTCAGGACCGCGTCGCCCTCGACCTCGGCCTCGTGCTCGAAATAGCCGACGCCGCCGGCCGACAGCATGACCCGCTTGAGTTCGAGTTGCTGGGCCCCGGCCGTCGGGGCCGCGAGAACCAGTAGCGCGGCGAACAGTAGGCTCGCGGATGTAACCCTATTGCTGACCACCTGATGTCTCCTCAACTTGCTGCGGGCCGCGGCCCACCATAGCAGAGCCGGCCACGAACATGCGCGCGGGCGCGGCTCTGTCCCCGTATGCCGGCGAGCGGCTGCCGCGATGCCACGATGGCCGACTTTTTTTCAGTCAGGCGTGACCTCGGGCAGGGCGACCTCGCGCGCGTCGGCGACGGCGTAAACCGCGAGCTCCGCGGCGCGCCCGCGAATTTGTGCCGCCCGGCGCGCGGTTTCCGGGAATTCGATCCCGGCGTGCCGCGCGACGGTCTCCGAGACCACCAGCTGACAGCCGAATTCCTTGGCCAGGGCTTCGAGCCGGCTGGCGGTGTTCACCGTATCGCCGATCGCCGTGACCGACGTCGCCCGGCCGTAACCCATCTCGCCGACGATCGCCGGGCCGGCATGGATGCCGATGCCGATGCGCAACGGCTCCATTCCCTCCTCGACCAGGTTCGCGTTGAGCCGCGCCAGATTCGCCGCCATTCCCGCCGCTGCCACGAGCGCCCGGCTACAGGCGTCGTCGACCGGCCGGCGGATGCCGAATATCGCCATCACGCCGTCGCCGATGAACTTGTCGAGACGTCCCTGGGCGGCCTCGATGGCGCTGCCCATCGCTTCGAAATAGCGGTTCAGCAGGAACACGACGTCGTAGGGCAGGCGCTTCTCGGAGAGCCGCGTGAACGCCCGCAGGTCGGCGAACAGCACCGCCACCTCGCGCTCGTGGCCCTGCATGAACTCGTGCTGCCGGCGCGCCTCGCGCAGTCCGTTGACCGGCGGCAGCAGCGGCATCACCGCGACATCCGCGGTCGGGCGCGTCTGGCAGGCAAGGCGCACGTTGGGCGGCGCGCCGATCCGCCGCAGCACCGCGGCCTCCTGTTCGTTCGGTGGCGGCAGCGAGTCGAGCCCCTGCGAGATCCGCGTGCGGCAGGTCGAGCAGCGCCCGCGACCACCGCAGACCGAGGCGTGCGGGATCTCGGCCATCCGGCTCGCCTCGAGGATGCTGGCGCCGGGGTGAATGGCGATGCGCGGGCCGCCCGGATAGCTGACCGCGATCGCGCGCCGCCGGACCAGCAGATAGCGCGCGGCCCGCGCCATCAGGGTGCCGACGAGCAACACCCAGTAGGTGTCCAGCAGCGCATCGCGCACGGCCACGATGAAGGCGGCATCCTCGGGTCCCGGCGGGTGCGCCGCCGTGCGCACCGCGTCGAACCAGCCCGGCTGCTGCGTCAGCCGCAGGACGTCGGCCGATGCCTCGGCGAAGCCGATCAGGGCCAGCGTCGGGATGAGAATCGCGGCCGTGTAGGCCGCCGTCGCAAAGCGCGGGTAGCCGGGCTTCACCCGCAGCCAGAAATGCAGGCCGATACAGGCATGGATCCAGACGACGACGAACAGCCCCGTCTGCCTGACGCCGTTCAGCGGGTCGGCGATCCAGAGCTGATAGATCACCAGCGGATAGCTGACATCCGTGCCGGCCACCGTGAAGGCGCCGCGCGCGCCGACCATGTGGGCCATCAGCAACGGCGGGATCATGAGCCCGAACACGAGCTGCGCCGCCTCCCATCGCGGCATGCGCAGGCTGCGCCGGCGGTACAGCGACCACAGCGCGAGCAGGAAATGGATCAGCAGCGAACCGTAGAGCAGGACGCTCCCCGGCGGGCTCCGCCAGACCACGACGAACAGCTTGCGGCCGAGCTCGGCGACGTCGAGGGAAATCAGTCCCAGCGAGTGGTTGAGGAAGTGTGTGAGCACGAAGCTGAACAGGATCAGCCCGGTCGCCAGGCGCAGTCGCGTGACGATGAGCGAGCGTCGGTCGGTCCGCGGGCTCATCGGGCGCACCGCCTGCCCATCGCGGGAACGTGCATCGTCTTGCCTCGGCTCTCGGGTCCGGCGTCGTGCGGCCGGGCTGCGGTTGGATGATGGGTCTGCGGTCAGCACGTTGCAAGGGGCCGAGCAGGTCCGCCCGCCCAGGCGCGATCGTCGCGTGCGCCGATCGGAGCCAGTGCTCCGCGCCTCCCCCTGGAGCGATGCGGCGCAAGTCAGGCCCGTGCGGGCTGTCTCAGCATTGTCGGCAGGTATTTGCGCAGCTTCTGGATCTTCGGCAGCGCGACGCAGGCGATGTAGGGCTGCGTCGGATGCTCGGCCGCGTAGTTCTGGTGATAGTCCTCGGCCTCGTGAAATTCTTCCAGCCGCACCACCTCGGTCACGATCGGCGCGGCGAACACGCCGGCCGCGTCGAGCTGGTCGATATAGCTGCGGGCGACCTCGGCCTGGGCGTCGTCGACCGCGAAGATCGCCGAACGGTACTGCGTCCCGACG
>JBFHDX010000114.1:0-11620 GCA_041584475.1 Alphaproteobacteria bacterium | reverse complement strand
GGCGGCAGGGGCCTTTCGGGGCTCGGCGGGGATTTGGGCCACTCCTTCCTGGATGCCGCCGGGGATGCGTTGAAGCCTGGCCAGGGCAACATCGACAAACAGGAGAGGGTCACGACTACGACCCACGGCAAGATCATCGACTACGAATACCGGCCCTCGCCGGGGGACTGGATGGTCGGCGGCGGCAAGCTGCACGTCATCACGATGATCGAGACCGTCAAGACGAAGCGCAATCCGACCACGCCGCCACCGGCGCAGGTCAGGCGCGAGGCCTTCAAGTGGGAGATCTCGGTTGCCGACGGCGGCTTCGCGGTGCATGAAAAACAATCCGGCGCGCAGCCGTTCCCGGACACGTTCGACTTCTCGATCCCGATGATAACGCGGGTCAACCTGCTCGGCTTCAAGTACAAGCTCTACGCGCGGGGAACGGAGATCACCATCGACAAGGTGTATTACGGCGGAAGAAATTTCGACCCGGCCAGATGGGACGACCCGACCGTCTGGGAAGCGATCCCGAAAACAGGGGGTGGGGATCTGAAGAAATACCAGGGGGTCTACAGGGTCGACGCAGACAGCTGCATCGATCTTCTGTTCGTGGAGTATACGTGGGACGACCCAAACCATCCGCCCATCCCGCTGGACATCGACGAACTGAAGAAGCCTCCGTTCTACTGTCTGGGCCGCTGCGACAATCCGCCGATCATCAATACCAAGTGACGGGCGCCGCGCGTCGCGGAAGCGAGGAATGCCACGAAATCGCTGATTCCCCGCGGGTCCGTCGTCGCGGGCGAGTCGCCGTCGCGCCGCATCCGGTTGTCGCTGCTTATCGAACGCCCTGCGCCAGGATATGATAGCCCGCTGCCCGTGCCGCTTACGGGCGGCTCCCCGCGCCGCACCTGCGCCGCACCCTCTATCCCTCGAGCCCGAGGGTCGCCGGCGCGAACAGCGCGTCGACGGCGACCGGCCGGGTGATGATCCTCTGCGTCGTCGCGTGCTCGATCAGCATCTCGAGGACGCGGCGGTTCGGCTCGACGCCGTAGGGCAGGGGGTCGCCGGCGATCGCCATCACCCGCCGGTGCACCTCGTCGACCGGCGTCGGCGCCTCGATCGCGCCCGCCTTGAGGCGCTCGACGTAGAGCTGCTTGGATTCCGCGAACGTCTCGAAGACGTCGACCGCCAGGCCGGGGTTCGCCGCCAGCACCTCGTCGCGGATCACCATCAGATGGTTGATCGGGTAAAGCCCGCGCGTCTGCAGCGCGCGCAGCCCGGCTTCGAGCGCGTCGGGGATCAGCGGCCGCACGTCCGGGTGGTCGACCTGCACGCCGATCGCCGCGGCCAGTTCCCCCGACACCAGCATGTCCTCGATCTTGCGACCGTGCTCGACCGGCACCACGTTGGCCGGCGGCCGGTAGTCGGCGACGTGCTCGTCGCCCGACAGCACCCAGGTGACGCGGCTGAGGTCGACGCCGTACTCGTCCTGCAGCACGCTCCGCGCCCACACGCCGGTGGTGACGGTGTAGCCGCGATTGACGCCGACGCGCCGGCCTTCGAGATCCTTCGGGCCGGCGAGGCCGACCTTCGTGTTGCAGAGGATGGCGCCGTGGTGGAAGGCGCGCACGAGGAAGACCGGCAGCGCCGAGAAGCGCACCCCGTGCTCGCGCGCGCAGACATAGGTCGTGAGCGCCATCTCGCAGATGTCGTAGGCCAGCTCGCGCACCATGCGCCGGAACGCGTGCACGAGGACCGGGACGTCCTCGAACGCGAAATCGAAAGCCCGCGGACGCACCGTGCCGTCCTTGAGGGCGCGATTGTTGCCCTGGGTGCGCGTCACCGTCCTGAAGCTGGGCCTGGCCACCCGGCGCCTCCCGCTGCGTCGTTGCCGGCGATATTCTGCATGACGATCACGCAACTTAGGGATCCGGCCGGTCGCCTGTCGAGCGGCAAGCGCATGGCAGCGCGTACAAGACAATTCTCGCGCGGCGCGGCGCATCGCATCGCGGGCCGTGGGCAAAAGGACAGCGAGCGGTCACCGCGATCACCCGGCGAGCGCGCTTGGCGTTCTTCGATGCGGAACGATGTTCTTGAATGCAGTCGGGCGGCTTGCTATCGCTCAACGCGAGAAAGAGGAGGGAGCGCCTTGGCCGAACATGTGCTCGCGGCGGTTCGCACCGGCCCGCGCAAGACCGGGTTACGCGAATATCCGATGCCCGACGTGCCGGAGGACGGCGCCCTGATGCGGGTCGACGTCGCCGGCATCTGCGGCACCGACGTCAAGATGTACGCCAAGCCGCAGTCGGCGAGCCCGGTGATCATGGGCCACGAGAACATCGGCACGATCGCGAAGGCCGGGCGTAAATTCACCGAGCGCAAGGGCGTGCAGGAGGGCGACCTCGTCTTCGTCGAGCACTACCTGCCCTGCTTCAAGTGCGAATGGTGCCATCTCGGCGAGTACCGGCACTGCGCGGCGACCGACTGGCGCTTCAACCCCGACGCGATCCGCTACGGCTACACCTCGGCGGAGGTTGCGCCCCATCTCTGGGGCGGCTTCGCCCAGTACATGTACCTGCCGTGGAACGCGGTCGTGCACAAGGTGCCGGCCGGCGTCTCGGCGGAGCTCGCCGGCATCGTCACGCCGATGGCCAACGGCATCGAATGGGCGCTGTTCGACTGTTCCGTCGGCTACAATTCCTCGGTGCTCATCCAGGGGCCGGGGCAGCAGGGTCTGTCGCAGACGGTCGCGTGCAAGCAGGCGGGCGCCTCGCTGATCATCGTCACCGGCACCTCGAAAGACGCGGCGCGGCTCGAGGTCGCGAAGAAGCTGGGCGCCGATCACGTGATCGACGTCGAGCGCGAGGACCCGCTCGGCCGCATCGCCGAGATCACCGCTGGACGCGGTGTCGACGTTGCGCTCGACTGTACGGCGGGTGCCGGCACGGCGCCGTTCCTGCTCGGCGTCGAGGCGCTGAAACGCAAGGGCGGGACGCTGCTCATCCAGGGCGAGGTGCCGGAGTTCCCGGACTTCCCGGTCGGCAAGGTCACGGTCAAGTACATCACCATCAAGAGCGCGCGCGGCCACAGCTATCGGGCCTGCGAGCTGGTCCTCGAGCAGCTCGCCTCGCGGCGTTTCCCGCTCGACCTCGTGACCACGCACAGCTTCGGGCTGAAGGACGGGGACATCGGCATCCGTTCGGTCGGCGGCGAGGGCGAAGCGGGCGTCATCCACGTCTCGCTATTGCCCTGGGAATGAAGCAGGGGCCGGCCTCCCTGGCCCGGCCATGACAGGAGGAGCGCGATGGGCGTTGTCGTCACCGATATCCGCCGCCCCGATAAGGCGGTGGTCGACGCGTTCGCGGCCTACGGCGTCGCGACGATCCACGAGGCGCAGGGGCGCAAGGGGCTCATGGCGCCTTACATGACGCCGATCTTCCGGGGCGCCCGTGTCGCGGGGCCGGCGGTCACGGTCAGCGTGCCGCCCTGCGACAACTGGATGGTTCATGTCGCCATCGAGCAGTGCCGCGCGGGCGATGTCATGGTCGTCGCGCCGACCTCCTACTCGGACGCCGGCTATTTCGGCGACCTGCTGGCGACGTCGCTGCGGGCGCGCGGCGTCGTCGGCGTCGTCCTCGATGCCGGCTGCCGCGATGTCCGCGACCTCACCGAGATGGGCTTTCCGGTGTGGTCGAAATGCGTCTCGGCGCAGGGCACGGTCAAGGAGACGCTGGGCAGCGTCAATCTCCCCGTCGTCTGCGCCGGCCAGGTCGTCCACCCGGGCGACGTGATCGTCGCCGACGATGACGGCGTGGTCGTCATTGCGCGACGCGAGGCCGCCAACGTGCTCGCGAAATCGACGGCCCGCGACGAGCGCGAGGCGGCGGTGCGCGAGCGCTACCGGGCCGGCGAGCTTGGCCTGGACGTGAACGACATGCGCGGGCCGCTGGCCGCGAAGGGCCTCAGATACGTCGAGCAGGACGCGGACGACTGAGCGATGATCATCGACTGCCACGGCCACTACACGACGGCGCCGCCGGGGCTGCAGGCCTTCCGCGACGCCCAGCTCGCCCGTCTCGACGAGCCGGCCGCGCCGGAGCCGGGGCCGCCCGGCATCAGCGACGACGAGATCCGCGAGAGCATCGAGACCAACCAGCTGCGCGCGATGCGCGAGCGCGGCGCCGACCTGACGCTGTTCTCGCCGCGGGCGGTGGGCATGGCGCACCATATCGGCGACGAGGCGATGTCGAAGGCCTGGTCGCGGGTCTGCAACGACATGATCCACCGCGTCGTGCAGCTGTTCCCCGACCACTTCGCCGGCGTCTGTCAGCTGCCGCAATCGCCCGGCGTGCCCGTCGCCAACTGCATCGATGAGCTGACGCGCTGCGTCGAGGAGCTCGGCTTCGTCGGCTGCAACCTGAACCCCGATCCGTCGGGCGGAAACTGGCGGACGCGCCCGCTGACCGACCGCGAATGGTACCCGTTCTACGAGAAGCTGGTGGAGCTCGAAGTGCCGGCGATGATCCACGTGTCGGGCTCGTGCAACCCGAATTTCCACCACACCGGCGCGCATTACATCAACGCGGACACCACCGCCTTCATGCAGTTCGTCCAGGGCGACCTGTTCGGCGACTTCCCGCAGCTCAGGCTGATCATCCCGCATGGCGGCGGCGCCGTGCCCTATCACTGGGGGCGCTACCGCGGCCTGGCCGACATGCTGGGGCAGCCGGCGCTCAGCGGCCACGTGATGAAGAACGTCTTCTTCGATACCTGCGTCTACCACCAGCCGGGCATCGACCTGCTGTTCCGCGTCATCGATATCGACAACATCCTGTTCGCATCGGAGATGTTCGGCGCCGTCAAGGGGATCGATCCCGAGACCGGCCACCATTTCGACCACACCAAGCGTTACATCGATGCGCTCGACATCTCCGAGGAGGACCGGCGCAAGGTCTTCGAGCGCAACGCCCGCCGCGTCTTTCCCCGGCTCGACCGGGCGCTCAGGGCGCGCGGGCACTGATCGCGGGGCGTTGACGCTCCCGCGCGGCGCCGGTTCTTGATCACGACGGGCGCCGGCGTCGTGCTAGCCTGCTTGCATCGATCGAAACAGGCGACGGGGGAGAGAATATGGCTGGGGATCTACCGCGAGCGGCCGAGCACGCGCGGTCGCGGCGCACGGCGCTGACCGGGCTCCTGCGCGTAGCCGGCCTGTCCGCCGCCTTGCCGGCATTGCTCGGCGTGCCGCGCACGATCCGCGGCGCGTCCCATTTCGACGACCCTCGGGCTGCCGAATTCATGGCCCGGGCGGTCCGAATGCGGGCCGACGCCGCGGCGTCGGGCGACCAGCCCTACGGCGCCGTCATCGTCCGCGACGGCCGGATCGTCGGCGAGGCGCCGAGCCGCGTCGTCGTCGACGGCGACCCGACCGCGCACGCCGAGATGGAGGCGATCCGCGATGCGGCGCGGCGGCTCGGAACCCGCAACCTCGACGGCTGCGTCATGTACTCGACCGCGCGCCCCTGTCCAATGTGCGAGGCGGCGGCGTACTGGGCGAACGTCGAACGGCTGGTTTTCGGCGCACAGGTCACGTCCGGGGGCGCGCCGCGACTGCGGCGCTGCTGAGGAATCCCGCCGTGCCCCGGTCGGACCAAGCCGGTGCGGGCCGCCGCGCGTCTGTCCGAGGCGCCGGCCGAACGGGCTACCGTTTGGCCATGCAACGCCCGATCCGGTTCGCGGCAACCGCGGCGTTGACGGCAGCCTGCCAGGCACTGGCGATGCAGGCCGCGCTCGCGCAGACAGGCGACGATCGCGCGCAGCCGCCGACCGATGACGCGGCGTCGCCGGCGACGTTCGCGGCGGAATTCGCGTCCGACCCCGAGCTCGCCACCGGCATCACCGTATATTCGCCCGAGACGGCGGACTGGCGGCTGCGGCTGGACTTTCCGTTCTCGGTCGGCTGGACGCAACTCGATCTCGACGCCGGGATCGATCTCGACAGCGTCTCGACCCTCTCAGTGGTCCCGACGCTCGAATTCATCGTGCCGGTCGACGAGAAATGGACCTTCCTGCCCTTCGCCGGGGCCGGCGGCGCGGCGGCGGTCGGCGATCAGAAGCTCGTCAGCGGCGAGAGCACGCTCGGGATCCTCACCGGCGGACTGCGCGGACAGCGGTGGCAGCCCTTCGCCGACCGTTACGTATCCCTCCTGACCGTCCAGGGCCGCTACAACGCCGCCCTGACGCCGCGCGACGGCCTGCTCGGCGACTGGGGAAGCCTTGCCGGGGCGCTCGAGTTCCGGCGCAGCTTCGGCTCCGCCCGCGACGGGCCGCGTTTCCAGCCCGGGATCTACGTGCAGGGCTTCTGGTTCTGGGACCCGGTCGAGTTCGAGATCGAGGGCGTGACGCCTAGCTTCCTGCACAACCAGAGAGAATTCGGGATCAGCCTGGGCGGCAGCACCCCGTACAGGATCCTCGGCATAAAGGTCCCGCGCGTCTTTCTCGGCGTCCGCGTCGGCCAGGGCGCGCGGAGCCTGCAGCTGCGATTCGGCCGGCTGTAGGGCCGGCGGCCGGATGCAAGCGCTGAGTCAGGCCTTTCGGCGTTCGCCGCGGTCGACCGGGGCGTGCTAGATTGAGCCGGGCGGCCGGGCGCCGCCGCACGGAGACGCCGATGTGGTTCCTGCTGAGCGGTGTCGGCCTGCTGTTCGTGCTCGTCGGGCTGTTCTGGCTCAAGGACCGGCTGCGCAGCCCGCTGCTCGCGCGTGTCGCCTATTCGTCGCTGGTCGCCCGCCTCGCCCTCGTCGGTGCGGCGCTGTCGGTGATCGGCCTGCTGCTGGCGCTCGCGCAACTGGCCGATAGCTGGCCGCCGGGCTGAGGCTGCCGGGCCGGTTCCGGCGCGTGCGGGCGAAACCGCGAGCGGCGCCGCGTCTACCGATCAATGTCGGGGACGATCGCACCGCTGTGCATGATCACGCGGGCCGCCAGCGCATGGCCGCGAACGGCCGCCGCGTCGGGCGCCGCGCCGGTCAGCCGCGCCGCCAGATAGGCCGCGTTGAAGCTGTCCCCCGCCGCCGTCGTGTCGACCGGCCGGGCGATCGGCTGCGGCGGGGCGACCCGCGCGATCCCGGCGTCGCCGCAACACAGCAGGGTCTCGTTTGCGCCGCACTTGACGACGACCTCCGGGGCACCGGCGGCCGTCCAGCGCGCGCATGAGGCCTCGGGCTCGGCATCGCCGAACAGCGCCCGGTCGTCGTCGAAGGTCGGCAGCACGATCGAGGCCACGGCGCCGCCGGCCTCGATCGCCGTGGCTGCGCCGGCGCGGTCCGGCCAGAGGCGTGGGCGGTAATTGGGATCGAAAGCGACCAGCCGGCCGGCGTCGCGCACGCGTCGCGCCAGCGCCAACAGCCGAGCGCGCCCAACCGCCGGCAGGATCGCCAGCGTGATGCCAGAGACGTAGACGAGGTCGTAACCGGCGAGCGCCGTCTCCACCGCATCGATGCCCGGTGCCTCGTACAGGCGCCGCGCCGCCGATTCGCCGCGCCAGTACAGGAAGCTGCGCTCTCCGGCCGAGTCGATGCGGATCGTATAGAGGCCGGGCAGGGCGCCGGCGACGGTCAGCGCGTGCCGGTCGCCGACGCCGTGGCGGGCGAAGAAGGCGCGCATCTCGGCGCTGTAGAAATCGTCGCCGAGGGCGGTGACGAAATCGACCACCGCGTCTTCCCCGCGCAGCTCGCGGGCGAGATAGACCGCGGTGTTGAACGTATCGCCGCCGAACGTCCGGCGCAGCGGCGTGTCCGGCACGCCGGGGGGCGGCTCGAGGATCTCGATCATGCATTCGCCGATCGTCGCGATGCGCAGGGTCATCGAACCTCCGTCGACCTCTCGTGCCGCGGTCCGTGCCGGGCACGGGACTCATAGCCGAGATGACGGGCTCCGGGCCAGTCGCCTGTGCGGCAGGACGGCCGCGAAACAAAAAACCGGAACCGGCGAAGAATTCGCAATGAAATCTGCCAAGACGACACCGATCGATCTTTTAGAACATTATTTTGCGTGTTAAAATAATCGAAAGTCGAGGATACGCCCGGGACAATTCGAGACAAGAGGAGAACGCAAGATGAGAGATTTCATTGCGAACCTCGCGGCCTGCGGTGACGCGCTCGCCTGTCCTCGTAGTGTCCGGGCGAGCGGCTGGCTGTTCGCGCTGGCCACCCTGGCCTTCCTCGTGCTGGGCGGCCCGCAGGCGCCCGCGATGGCGGCCGGCCTCAACGGCGACAAGGCGTATACGGAGGGGCCGCAGGTCTGCGGACGCTGCCACGCCGAGGCCTTCGAGGACTGGCTCAACCACGGCCACAGCCGCAAGCTGGGCATCGGCGGGCCGGCGCTGAAGGCGCTCGATGGCCGCTACGGCCTGTTCTCGAATGCCCGCGATGCCGGCTTCCGGCTGCCGGACCACGACGCCAACCTTTACAACTGGAACAACGTCGCCTTCATCGTCGGCGCCAGCAAGCGCTGGAAGACCCGGTTCGTCGCCAAGGACGGCTTCATCATCACCAAGGGCGGCCGCAACCAGTACAACTGGGCCGACGGCTCGTGGTCCAACTACCACGCCGACGAGGAGCGGCCGTTCAACTGCGGCACCTGCCATACCACCGGCTACCGCAAGGACGGCACGACGTTCAGCAAGGGCGGGCTGCCCGGCACGAAGGTCGGGCCGATGCCGGGCATCGTCGGCGACTGGGCGCATTTCAACATCACCTGCGAGGCCTGTCACGGTCCGGGCGATGCGCATGCGCGGCGGCCGGCCAAGACGAACATCAAGGTCGACAAGTCGGCCGAGCTGTGCGGCACCTGCCACGTGCGCGGCTCCGATCCGAACACGATCATCGCGAGCGGCGGCTTCATCCGCCATCACGAGCAGTATCCGGAGCTTGCCAACAGCCCGCACAAGAACCTCGAATGCGTGACCTGCCACAAGCCGCACGCCGGCCGTGCCGGGGGCATTCGGGTCACGACCGGCAGCGACACCGTGTGCGAGACCTGCCACGCCGCCCAGAAGCGGGACTATGCCGACAGCCCGATGCAGAAGGCCGGTGTCAGCTGCATCGACTGCCACATGGCGCGGGTCACGAAATCGGCGATTGCCTTCGGCCCCTATGAGGGCGACGTGCGGACCCACATCATGCGCATCAACCCGGCCGCGGACTACGTCATGTTCACGCCGGACGGCAAGGCCGCGAAGGACGCGATCAGCCTCGAATACGCCTGCTTCCGCTGCCACGCCGCCGCGGACAAGGCGGAATTCGCGAAAATCAGGAACTTCCACACGGTCGGCAAGTAGCGTCCGGCCTGACCATTGCATCGGGGCGGCCGCCGCCGTGTCGGGCGGCCGCCCCCCTTTTTTTTGCCTGCGGGAAGCGTGGCGACGGGGTGCCGCCGGTGTCCGGTGGCGACGACGGCCCCGTTCTATCCACAATCGATCCACCTATCCACAGCGCCCGGCGGGTTTGTGAAATTAATCCACAAGATTTTTCGCTCCGGCGCAATTTTCTGGTTGCGCGGCGTTCCAAAGAGTCCGAGCATGAACTCGCACGGCATGGGGTCTTTGGATCAGGTGTCGTGTGGATCGGGAAGCCTACAGGTGGACCGGTCCGGAAAGCCTCCGGGTAGACCGGATCGAGAAATTTGCAGACTGACCGGTTCGGGAGGCGTCAGGATGTGCCCGTGAGGGTGCGATGCAAAGACTCCGCGTCTGAGCACTTGGCGCCTCCCACTTATTTGTGGCCCGTGTCAGCGTTTGGCGCACGCGAACGATCGCGCTGGATCCAGGGCAATCTTCGCATTTCCGAGGCGTTACCAGCGACGCGAGAGACGGTCCGCAAAGTGGCGGCCGGGCGGACCGCTTCCGGTCTCCTGTCGGTCCCGGACGGCACGAGAAGGCCCGGCGCGTCTTTCGACGGCGCCGGGCCGCTGCATTTGGCGTCAGTCGATGCCAGTTCCGCGTCTATGCACTTGTGCGAGGTCTGCATAAGGCGGCACGCCGCACGCTGTCAACAATAAATTGTGTAACGACGATGGGCGGCACCAAAATGTTGAGAGTGGCGCGGCGATGGTGCGACCGGCACCGAGGCATGCCGGCGAGCGGCCGTCAGAAGATCCCCGCCTCGAGGCCGGCCGCCATCGCCGTTCCGAGTTCGCGACAGCCCTCGACGAACGACTCCTCGAACGCGCCGCGGCAGATCAGCGGCTCCTGAACCGCACGCCAGCGCAGCCCGCCGGCGATGCTCTCGACCGCGCGCCGGGTGCCGGTGCCGTCGTGGCCGGCCCGGACGTAAAGGGCGTATGGCAGGCCCTGCGTGCGCTCGAGGCACGGGTAGTAGCAGCGATCGAAGAAATCCTTCAGGGCGCCGCTCATATAACCGAGATTCTCGGTCGTCCCGAGGATTATGGCGTGCGCCGCGACGACATCGTCGGGCGTCGTGTCGAACGGGCTCAGCGCGCGCGTCTCGACGCCGGCGATGTCGGGGTCGCGGGCCCCCGCAACCACCGCCTCGAGCAGCCGACGCGTGTTCTCGGACGGCGCGTGCGCGACGATCAGGAGGCGCCGCTCAGCCACGTCGCCCGCCGATTGCTTGCTGCGCGTCGGGCTCGCGGCCCTGATCGCGCGTCGCCGTCGCGACCAGCGGCGCGAGCCGGCGCATGAGGGGGCTGTTGCGGCGCTCCTCCAGACAGACGACGAGTTCGGTCGCCTGCAGCTCGGCGCCGTCGATCCGCGCCGGGCGGATCCGTGCGTCCTCGCCGAGCTCGCTCTCCTGCACGACGCCGAGGCCGAGCCCCGCGGCGACCGCCTCGCGCACCGCCTCGCGGCTGCCGATCTCGAGCACCACCCGTGGTGTTACCCGAGCCGCTGCCAGCGCCGCCTCGAAGCGACGGCGGGTCGCCGAACCCTGTTCGCGCAGGATCATGGGCTGGCCGCGCAGCTCGTCGATGTCGACCGCACCGCGCCCCGCCCATGGATGGTCCGCCGGCATCATCAGCACGATCGGGTGGCGCATCGCCGCCAGCACCGCGAGCCGGTCGTCCATGCGGTACTCGCTCAGCAGCCCGAACTCGGCCTCGTAATTCAAGAGCGCGTCGACAACGGCGGCCGAATTGCCGATCGTGACGACCACTTCGAGGTTGGGCAGCGCGTCGCGGATCGCGCCGATCAGCGGGATCACGTGAAACGGCCCGTCGGCGGCGATCGTGATGCGGCCGCGGCTGAGCCCGCCCTCGGCCAGCAGGAACTCGCGCATCTCGCGCTCGACGTGGAAGTAGCGCTGGGTCAGCGCGAACAGCTCGGCCCCGGCGCGCGTCGCGAAGACGCCGCGGCCGCGGCGATGGAACAGCGGCACCCGGAAGGCGTCCTCGAGCGCCCGGACCTGGACCGTCAGCGTCGGCTGGCTCACGCCCAGGCTGCGTGCGGCGGCGCTGAAGCCGCCCTCGCGGGCCACCGCATGGAATGCCCTGAGCTGCGCGTGGTTCATCGCGGAAATCCATAGATTCAATCTATCGATTATATCCAAATAATCAATTTTGAGAATATCGAATATTCGGGCAGTGTAACATCCACCCCAAACCCTGTGCGAAGTGTGCGGAACAG